>JBMNRY010000053.1:0-14310 GCA_050944915.1 Limnochordia bacterium | reverse complement strand
CTCCTTTAGGGAGCTGCTGGCTTTAGGCCGCTGCGTCTTATCGATTATCTTGGCTGCCGTCGAATCTAATATCGCGGTGGCGAAAACCATACTGTTTTCCAAGCCTAAGTTGAGTCCCGTTGTACTTTCCATGCGGCCCGCTGTGCAAAGCAGCTGGGGTCGGGTCCTTCTTGCTACCGCGATCACCTTCACGCCAGGCTCGGTAACCATCGATGTCGATCCGGAAACAGGCCGCTTCATCATCCACACCCTGACCGAGGAAATAGCTGATAGCCTCATACGCTGGAACTTGATCGACGAAATCGCAATCATTGAGACATTAGGACAAAGGAGGCTGACCCATGAGGTTGGTACAGATAGGACTCATGGCTTTGATTCCCCTGGTATTGCTCCGGGCAATTATGGGGCCGACAGCCATTGATCGACTGATTGCCATTAACGCCATCACCAGTAAAGTCAGCATGATAATTTTGTTGATGGCCTTTATCCAGGGACAATCGGGTTTTGTTGATGTGGCCGTTGTTTTCATGCTCTGCAGCTTCGTCGGTGGCCTTTGGACCCTGAAAGTTCTCACGCCTGTCGATTGGGAAGTAAAAATCCCCGGCTTGGAAGGGTTGGATAGTAGCAATAAGGAGATGGGCATCAATGATTAAAACCATCGCAAATCTCTGCTTTTTAGGGGCTTTCCTTGCTTTTGGAATTGGAGTTCGTGGGTTGTTCAAATTCCCCGATGCTTATACCCGCTTACACGCCTGCGGCCTCGGCGATACCATGGGAGTCGGTTTGATCAGTCTGGGTTTGTTCCTCCTTACCCCCGACAAGCTCATGCGCCTTAAACTAATCATGGTCCTGGCCCTATTCTGGGTGATCAACCCGACCATGAGCCATCTGATAGCAAAAGCTGGCCTTCTCAACGGAACGATGCCTGCAGAAGGCACCGGACTAAGGAAGGGATGATAAGATGCAGTTTGCCCCTGTCGATTATTGGATAATCGCATTATCTTTAGTTTTGATGGCCTCATCGCTGGCATTATTCTTCATCAAGGATTTAATTCACGCGGTGATCGTCAACGGCGCTTACACAGTGGTTATGGCTGTCATCTGGTTATTAATGAACACCCCAGACCTGGCCATTACTGAAGCAGCAGCGGGGATCTGCACCACCGTCCTCATGATGATCGCGATCTATCGCACCACAAGGAAGGAGGAGTAGGTGTGAAGCTCCGCTACGTGTTGATTTTTGCCGTTGCCGCGATAGCTCTCTATGGGATGTTACTCGCCGTTACGGAACTGCCCCCTTATGGGATGCTCGACAATCCGGTGCATAACCAGGTATCCGAGCGCTATATAAATCAGTCCCTGGAAGACACGGGTGTGCCCAACATGGTGACGGCGATTGTCCTGGACTATCGGGCTTATGACACCTTGTTCGAAACCATCGTTTTGTTCACCGCGGCCCTGGCTGTCGTCATTACTCTGAAGTCATCAAAGGAAGAGGGTGACGATTCATGAGAGACTTTATTCTGAAACGCATAACAGCCATCATCCTGGTTTTTGTTTTTATGTACGGATTTTATATCATCCTCCACGGCCACATATCTCCGGGGGGTTCCTTTGCGGGGGGAATTATTGTCGGATTGAGCTTTATTGCCCTCTCCACCATTTATGGAATCGACGAAGGCAAGGCCAAACTGCCGGAAAAAGTGCTGGTCTGGATCGAAAGCTACGGCACCCTCTGGTATATCTTGATGGGTATGGTTGGCCTTCTCCGGGGAGCTCCCTTTTTGGCCAACAAATTAGCTGGCATCGATTTAGGAGTGCCAGGTACACTGTCTTCCGGGGGTTTAATCGGCCTCATCGGCTTAGGTGTCGGCATCAGAGTGGCCAGCACCATGGTGACTTTATTCTACACACTGATGGAGGAAGAGATGTGAAAGAGTCTTTGGGCAAATTAATAATCAATTATCCCTATTGCATCTCGGTAATTCTATTTGTCATTGGTGCCTTGATCGTCCTCACACGGAACAATCTGTTTAAAAAGCTGATCGGCATCAATGTGATGGAAAGCGCCATTTTCTTAACATTTATCGCTTCGGGGAATATCAGGGGCGGGACGGTGCCTATCCACAACCCAGCGATCCCTAATCCCCAGTATATAAATCCACTACCGTCGGCCCTCATGCTCACCGGGATCGTCGTCAGTATCAGTGTCACTACCTTTGCCCTCTCCCTAGTTGTCCGTTTATATAAAGCATACGGTACTGTTGATGCTCAGCGAATCGCCGAACTGGCAAGGGAGGTGGCCGGGGAATGACCATGATCACAGCTAACTTACCGGTACTGGTCGTCATCGCCCCTCTGTTTGTGGCCTGTATTCTGCCCACGCTGGCATCGAGGAAAACCACAGTGGAAAACCTCGTGGTCCTTGTGGAACTCTTGGGTCTCGCCGGCGCCTTAGGGTTGGCATGGATTTTCCTGATGCAGCAAACCCCTATCCTCTATCATCTAGGGGGCTGGCCGCCTCCTTGGGGGATCAGGCTCGTTGTCGACCATTTGACCATCTTTTTCCTGCTGGTGACGGCCATCGTCGCCCTGCCGGTAGCCCTCTTTGCCAGGGACAATCTCGCCCATGAAGTGGGCTCAAAAGGACGGATAGCTCGGTTTTACGTCCTCTATCTACTCCTTCATGGAGCTCTGGCCGGGATGGCGGTAACTAACGATCTGTTTAACGTCTATGTACTGGTGGAAGTGGCCACTTTAAGCTGTTGCGGTCTGGTCAGCTCCCGGAATCATCCCCGAGCGGCCAACGCGGCCTTTACCTACCTGATTATGGCCACCTTAGGTTCAGCCCTGGTCCTGGGTGGAATCGCTCTTGTGTATATCAATACTGGGCATTTGAACATGGCTTACGCCGCTGAAGAACTGGCCTTGGTCTGGGAAAGCAGTCCCCGGGTCATCTGGGTAGCCGCTAGCCTCTTTTTGACCGGTTTTGCAGTAAAGGCAGCCCTGTTCCCCCTCCATGTCTGGCTGCCCGAAGCCCACGCTACGGCCCCGACACCCGCCAGTGCCGTGCTGTCGGGACTAGCCGTCAAAGGGTATTTGCTCTGTCTTTTGAAAATCCTGTACACCGTCTTTGGCCCAACTCTGGTGAGGGGGTTCGCGATCCACAAAATCTTGACCTTGGTTAGCGTTCTGGCCATCCTAGTCGGCTCCATCTTGGCTCTCAAAGAGGATGAACTCAAACGTCGACTAGCCTTTTCCACCGTAGCTCAGATGGGTTATATCCTGGCTGGGTTAGGTTTTGCCAATGTTAAAGGATTAGCTGGCTCATTGTTCTACCTAGCCAGCCACGGGGTGATCAAATCGGCCCTTTTCTTGGCCGCTGGGACCATCATCAAGGCAACGGGTAAAGAGCGGATCAGTGAGCTGGCAGGAATCGGGCAGAAAATGCCCTTGACCATGGCCGTTTTTTCAACTGCAAGCTTAGGCCTAGTGGGCCTGCCCCTCTTCTCCGGTTTTGTAGGTAAATGGCATCTACTCCTCGGCAGCTGGGAGGGGAATCATCCGGTAGCATCGGCCGTTATTGTCGCCGGAAGTGTCCTGTGCGCCGCCTACCTGTTCCCGATTCTGCGCAACGCCTACTTCGAACCCGCACCAGAAGAAATATCGACGAAGCAGTGGCGGGATCCCAAGGGGGCTCAGAGGCTGGCTCTGGTCCTATTGGCGACAGCCATCGTCATCCTAGGAATTTTTCCCCGGCCGCTGCTGGATCTAGCTTACCAAGCAGCTGCCGAGTTGCTACGCATCCGTTAAAACCATTGAAGAGAGGTACCAAAACATGCTGGATCTGATATTGGCTTTAGTCGCCGGAATAGTTGGGGGGGTCGCCGTGGCCTTCCTTCCCCGGACCGCCACCCGCCTGCGCCCCACCATCGTCATGCTGTCCACAACAGGGAGCATGATCTTCACTTGGCGAACAGCTCGACTGATCTTTGCCGGGGAAAGTCCGATGGTGGTCGCCCAATTGGCGGGATTAGTATGGCGTTTGCAACCCGATATCCTAGGAATAGTCTTTGGGCTGATCATCTCCACCTTGTGGGTGTTCGCGGCTATCTATTCCTTAGGTTATATGATGAATAGGGAAAAACAGCGGACATATTATACCTTTTTTCTCCTGGCCAACAGCGTCGCCCTTGGGGTGGCCTTTGCCGGAAATCTGATCGCCCTTTATCTCTTCTATGAGCTTTTAACTCTGGTCACCTACCCCTTGGTGATCCACGAGCGCTCGCCGGAGGCGTTGAAGGCGGGGGCTAAATACATCATCTACAGCCTTTCGGGGGCAGGCGCCCTATTGGGGGCAATTGTCATCACCCACGCCCTTGCTGGGGGTTCCGATTTTACAGCCGTCCCCCTTTTGGCTGGCCAGAGCGGACCGTTTCTCAACTGGCTCCTCGCCCTCTTTATCGTGGGCTTCGGTGTGAAAGCGGCCCTCATGCCCCTCCACCGCTGGCTGCCTGAGGCCATGGTGGCCCCAACACCCATCAGCGCCCTGCTCCATGCGGTGGCGGTGGTTTACTCGGGCGTTTACGGCATTCTGCGGGTCGTCTTCACCGTTTTCGGACCAGAACTCATGTCCACACTGAGCTTCGCCAAGGCTCTACCTTGGGTTGCCTCTTTCACTATTTTGGTGGGCGTAACTATTGCCACCAGGCAGGATGTGCTGAAAAAACGCCTGGCCTACCATACCATCAGTCAGCTGTCCTACATTCTATTAGGCGCTTTTACCCTCCAGCCCCTGGGCTTAAGCGGTGCCATTTTGCACATGATCAGCTATTCGCTCTTAAAGGTAACGCTCTTTTTCTGTGCCGGTATCATCGCTGAGCAGGCCGGCGAAACTAACGTCAGCCGCATGGTGGGCGTAGGCTGGAATCTGCCGAAAACCATGGCCGCCTTCGGTGTGGCTAGTTTGGGTATGGTGGGCATGCTGCCCCTTAACACCTTCTGGAGCAAGTACTATTTAATGCGGGGTGGCGTTGCCTCGGGCAGCTGGCCCCTGGCTTTGGTGCTGATCATCAGCGGTATCATCAACGCCTTCTGTTTCATCCCCACCATCGTCGCTTCTTTCCAGGAAAGAACTCAAGCCCAAACCTCGATGGAGTCGGGAAAGAGGCTTAATCTGATGCTGGCTCCAAGTTTGGTCCTGGCCGGCACCGGTGTCCTATTCGGGTTGTGGCCGGGAATCCTGTGGCCTACCGTCCAAGCGGTAGTCGACTCATTTTTCTAAATGGGAGGTTGGGTAACAGTGCTGTATTTGTTAATCTTAATTCCCCTTATTGGGGCACTCCTAACAGCCCTCGCCGGGGAACGCTTCGCCCGTTGGACCCCTGTGCTCACCAGCGGCACCCTGTTGTTCATGGGCACCAAAATACTTAAAGGGACCCTAAAGGGGACAACTTTATTTTACCGGGTACCCCTTAGCGGTCCCTTCACCCCTTCACTCCAGGCCGATTTTCTCTCGGCGATCCTGGTGGTTTTAGCTTCCTTCCTTTGGTTTGTGGTCGCCATTTATGCTCCTCGCTACATGGAACATGAAGGCAAAGCTAAACTTTTCGCCGTGATCACCCTGTTGACTCTCGCTGCAGTAATGGGCGTTTTCCTAGCCGGTGATTTAATCACCCTCCTGCTCTTCTTTGAACTAATGACCATCGCCTCTTACTTCTGGGTCGTTCATCGATGGAATAAGGAAGCCATACGGGCCGGCTATTATTACCTGTTCTTCAGTATCGGCGGAGGCCTGCTGATAGCCTTGGCCATCGTACTCCTCAGTACAGCCGCTGAAGGACTGCTAGCCATCGGCCAAGGTCCCCTTGCTCCCCTTAACCCGACGATGTTAGCCTGGGGTCTAGGGCTTCTGGTCGCCGGTTTTGGCATCAAAGGGGGGATGGCCCCCTTGCATCTTTGGTTGCCCCACGCCCACTCGGCGGCTCCCACACCGGCCAGCGCCCTTTTATCGGGGCTGCTCATCAAGGTCGGTGCCTACGGTCTCCTTCGGGTCGGACAGTTGGCCGGCTGGGAAGGATTGAACAGTGGTGGCTGGCTGAGCCAAGGCTTAATCCTCCTGGGTATCGCAACCATGATCACAGGGGTGATGGCCGCCCTTTTACAAGGGGACGCGAAACGGCTCTTAGCTTACCATAGCGTTAGCCAGATGGGATATATCATCCTTGGGTTGGGAGTGGCCATGTATCTAGGTTCGGGAGGAAGTATGGGCTTTATCGGGGCTGTTTATCACTTAATCAACCACGCCCTCTTTAAAGCTGCGTTGTTCCTCGGGGTTGGTGTAATCTATGTGCACACCAAAGAGACAAACCTTTATCGACTAGGAGGACTGTGGCGCCAATTCCCCGTGACCGCCTTCTTGATGCTCCTGGCGGCTTTCGGGATTGCCGGTGTGCCGGGATTGAACGGCTACGCCAGTAAGACCATGCTCCACCATGCCCTCACTTTTGCTGCCAGTGATTCGGCGTGGCTGCCTTGGGTGGAACGGCTCTTCGCCTTGGTTGGTATTGGTACTGCGGCATCATTCGCTAAACTGTATTATCTCATCTTCTTAGGCAAAGAAACTGAACTCCAGGTGACCAAGGAAAGGGTATCTAGCCTCCAGGTGGCCATGGGAATGTTGGCCGCGGTCATGGTCGGGATCGGTCTGCGACCGGAGTGGTTGGCCAACTTCCTCGAGGGGCCCACCGCCCAGATGCTGGGGATCAAGATGGTCCCTGCCTTTACGGCCATGTCTTTCTGGAACTACAGCGATCTCAGTAGTGCCCTCATCACAGCCGCCTTGGGTCTTGCCGTATGTGCACTAGGTCTGCGAAGCGGAGCCTTCCATTGGCATCCCCCCCGCTGGCTAACACTAGAAGGGCTGGCCTCAGGGGCCTTTGGGATTCTGGCCAGTGGGGTAGGTTTTGGAGCTGAGATTTACAATCGTTCCCTTCAGTGGGTCCGCAGCCTGGGTGCCGACTTATCTCGCTATGTGGCCGACCAGTCAGGAGGAGAAATGGCATTGACGGGAATCGGCGCCTGCGCCGCCCTCCTTATTTTAACGTTGACCCTCCTCATCGCCTGGTACACCATTAATAATCCCATTTAGATCCGATGCAGAGCCGGGGAAAACCCCGGCTTCTTTATCTCCCCGAGCTTCACGTTTGGGGCTTCGAATATGGTGTTTAATCACCCAATTTCGATATTTTAAAAGCAGTTCTTTAGCCCTTGCTACCTAGGGAACTATACAGTATAATTAATTAGACAGTACAATTTATGTAAGATAAACCTTCGAGGCAGGGTGAAATTCCCGACCGGCGGTACAGCCCGCAAACCCGCAAGGGTGGATTTGGTGAGATTCCAAAGCCGACAGTCACAGTCTGGATGGGAGAAGGGTTCCTTATTGTTTTACGCGCCTGAAGGTTATCTTCAGGCTTTTTTACTTGGGGTGGTCGTTATGGAAGAACGTTATATGGCCAGGGCCTTAGAATTGGCCGCCAAAGCCAAGGGACGAACCAGTCCTAACCCCCTGGTGGGAGCAGTCTTGGTCAAAGAGGGGCAGATAGTTGGTGAAGGTTTTCACGAAAAAGCTGGTGGTCCCCATGCCGAAGCTGTAGCCTTAGAAAGGGCTCGAGAGGGTGCCCAGGGGGCCGACTTGTATGTCAACCTGGAACCCTGCTCCCATTATGGACGGACACCGCCTTGTGCCGAGAGGATTATCCAAGCCGGTGTGCGGAGGGTTTATGCGGCCATGGTCGATCCCAATCCTAAGGTCGCCGGCCGAGGTCTGGCTATGTTACGGGAGGCCGGCATCGAAGTCCATGTGGGCTGTATGGAAAGGGAAGCCCGGCGATTGAATGAAGTGTTCATCAAGTACATCACCACGGGAAGACCCTTTATCTTACTCAAGACGGCCATGAGTCTAGATGGTAAGATTGCCACCCACACCGGTGATTCCCGCTGGATCTCCTCGGCTCCATCCCGGGAAATGGTCCATCGGTTGCGGGATGAACTGGACGGGATTATGGTGGGCAGCAATACGGTCCTCCAGGATGATCCCCAATTGACCACCCGTCTGCCCCAAGGAGGACGGGATCCGGTCAGGATCATCATCGATTCTCAAGGGAAAATACCGCCGACGGCCAAAGTTTTCCGACCGGGACGGGTGATTTGGGCCACTACAAAGGCTGTTCCGGCGCCCCCCCATGTGGAAGTCATCACCTTCCCTGGTCCGAAAATAGATCTGGGAAGGTTGAGCGAAGAATTGGGGCGGCGGGAAATCACCAGTATCCTGTTAGAAGGCGGCGGAGGTCTCAATGATGCGGCCCTAAAGGCCGGCATCGTCGATAAGGTGATGTTCTTCATCGCTCCCTTGCTCATCGGCGGTCAAGGGCCGACCCCCATCGGCGGCCAAGGGGTGGACCGGATCAAGGATGCTTACCGATTAACCGACATGGAGCTGACAAGGGTCGATGACGATATTCTAATTACAGGCTATCTAGCCGGGGGTGGAGGATAAATGTTTACGGGATTAGTTGAAGAAATAGGCACTGTCGTCCGCTGGCAGCAAGGGGCCGACATGAGAAAACTGACCATTCGCGGAAAGCAGATCATGGATGATCTGAAAATCGATGACTCGGTAGCCGTCAACGGCCTTTGTCTGACGGTAACCGAGCGTACCGCAGATACCTTCACCGCCGATGTGATGCCCGAATCGGTCCGAATGAGCAACCTTGGCTTACTCCAAGCCAATGACTCCGTTAACCTAGAGCGGGCCATGGCCTTAGGTGACCGTTTAGGGGGCCATTTAGTGACAGGACATATCGACGGTACCGGCATCGTCCATCGGATCCAGCCGGAAGGAAATGCGGTGCTCATCGATATCCATGCTCCCCCGGAAATCCTCAGTTATGTAGTTGCTAAAGGCTCCATCACCGTCGATGGCGTCAGTCTCACGGTGATCAGTTGTGACCAGAGGAGTTTTCGGGTGGGTGTGATCCCCCATACTGCAAAACAGACCATAATTGGACAATATAAACCGGGGACAAAGGTGAATTTAGAAACGGACTTAATCGGTAAATATGTGGAACGCTTCCTCAAGGCCAGGGACCCCGGAGAGATCACCATCGATTTTCTGAAAGAAAATGGTTTTGCCTAGGGAGGAGACGACAAATGTTAAACACTATTCCAGAAGCTATAGCTGCCATTGCCAATGGGGAAATGATCATCGTTGTTGACGACGAGGATCGAGAAAATGAAGGGGATTTACTCATGGCCGCCGAAAAGGTGACTCCGGAAGCCATCACCTTTATGGCTAAATACGGCAGCGGTCTTATCTGTGCCCCCTTGACGGCAGAACGGGTTGACGAACTTGAGCTATCTCCTATGGTCGCTGACAACAAGGATCCCATGGGAACAGCTTTCACCGTTTCCGTCGATGCCCAGACCGTCACCACCGGTATCTCAGCCCATGAACGGGCGGAGACGATTCGGTTGTTAATCGATCCCCAAACAAAACCGGAGGATCTTCGCAAACCGGGACATATCTTCCCCTTGAAGGCCAAAGAAGGAGGCTGCTTGAAGCGCTCGGGCCACACCGAGGCCGCCGTCGATTTGGCTCGATTAGCAGGCTTAACTCCCGCCGGTGTCATTTGCGAAATCATGAAGGATGACGGGACGATGGCCCGTTTGCCCGATTTATTGGAATTCGCCAAAGAACATAATTTGAAAATAATCTCTGTGGCCGATTTGATCGAATACCGCCTCCATCAAGAACGTTTGGTTCGCCGGGTTGCGGCCCCGAAACTGCCGACCATTTACGGAGAATTTCAGCTCATCGGCTATGAGAGCGTCCTCGATGGGGAAACCCATTTGGCTTTAGTCTACGGCGATATCTCCGAGGAAGACGAGGTCTTGGTGCGGGTCCATTCCGAATGTCTAACGGGGGATGTTTTAGGTTCTATCCGCTGTGACTGCGGCCCCCAACTCCATACGGCTTTAGAGATGATCGCCAAGGAAGGCAAGGGCGTCCTGGTTTACATGCGGCAGGAGGGCCGGGGGATCGGCCTGCAGGCCAAACTGCAAGCCTATGAACTCCAGGACTGCGGTTGCGATACGGTGGAAGCCAATGAAAGGCTGGGTTATCAAGCCGATTTGCGGGACTATGGTCTTGGGGCCCAGATCTTGCTTGATCTCGGAGTGAGGAAAATTCGGCTCTTGACCAATAACCCCAGAAAAATCGTCGGTCTCCAAGGTTACAACCTGGAGATCACCGAGCGGGTTCCCTTGGAGATCCCAGCTAATGCCTGTAATCGCTTCTACCTCGAGACGAAAAAAGCTAAATTAGGCCATATGCTCAAGGAAGTTTAAGAAAGGGGTACGCACATGTATCAAGTCTATGAAGGGCAACTGAATGCAGAGGGTAAACGATTCGGACTAGTCGTCGGCAGGTTTAACGATTTTATAACCAATCGGCTTTTGGGCGGCTGTATCGATGCCATCGTCCGCCACGGAGGCAAAGAGGAAGATATCACCGTCGCCTGGGTGCCGGGATCCTTTGAAATACCGTTGACCGCCCAAAAGATGGCCAACTCGGGCCGATTTGATGCGGTAATCTGTTTAGGGACCGTCATTCGCGGTGCCACCCCCCATTTCGATTATGTGGCCGCCGAAGTGGCCAAAGGGGTCGCTAAAGTCGGGCTAGACAGCAATACCCCCGTCATTTTCGGTGTCCTGACCACCGATACCATCGAACAGGCCATTGAACGGGCCGGAACCAAGGCGGGCAACAAAGGTTGGGATGCCGCCCTGGCCGCCATTGAAATGGTGAACTTGCTGAACAAATTCTAGTTGACCAAAATCCCACGACAATTTATGATAAAAATAGGAATCACCAGCCACCATGGAATCAAAGGAGTGTTTCTCATGGGTCGTAAGCTGGTGGTTCTTTGTTTAGCCCTATTAACGGCAGGTTGTCGGTTTTTGCCTTCTCCCCTACCAACGGATACGGGCCAAGTACAAATTCAAGCCGCATTAACTAGCCTAAGTCAAATAGATAATGTAGAAGAATATACAGTCTGGGCTGAATTAACGGCGGGAACACAAACGAGGACTGCCCAATTGCAAATCAACAAGGATGTGGCTGTAGGCCGAATGGACAAGGTTCTGGCCGGCCAATGGGAGCTAAAGGTGTTGATCAAGGATTGGGAAGGTGATATTATCTATCAGGGAGCCAGCACCATTGAAGTACAGCGGGACCAGGAAACTGTGGCCCAGGTTGTGCTGGAACCTGCCCCTGGTCGTCTGTATATGCATATCGATCTGGACTATTTTTCCGATCAGGAAAATATCCGCCGGGCCCGAATCCATCTTTCGCCCGGGGATCGGATCGAAGTACAGCGCTCCAGTGGACAAGAATCCCTTATCGTGGAAACCCAGCTTCCTCCTCGAACCTACGATTTCAAGGTGGAATTATACACAAGCACATTCCACCAATATAATCGTGTCCATGAAGGCTTTTGGGAAGAATTCCACATCCAAGCCGGCAAACAGACGACATTGCTATGGCGACCGGCCACGGGGGCTGTGGAAATCGACGGGGATATCGCCCTCATCCCCCCTCCCCCAGAAAAGGTGGTCGCCCTCTGGACGGAGTCGGGCATTCGCTTAACTTGGCAGTATCCCGGCGATACTATAATCACAGGTTTTTGCATTTATTCACGGATCGCTCCCCTGGAACCCTTTGCCTTGGTCCAAACCCTGCCTGCCGGGCAGCTGGAGCTGTTTGTGCCCCAAGGCTCATGGTTTTCGGGGGATGAGATAGAGTTTGGTGTAACTGCTCTGACATCACACGGCATAGAAAGCCGCCGCGCCACAAGCAATCTCATTCAGATACCTTAAGTGGGGCGGTGACGGGGGGAAAAAAATGTTATTACCAATTGTGATGGGACTTGCAGGTGGTCTGGGACTTTTCCTCTACGGCATGCAGCAAATGGCCGATGGATTGCAAAGATCCGCCGGCGAGAGGCTACGCCGTTTCCTGGAACTATTCACCTCCCATCCAGTCATTGCCGCCTTCACTGGAATGATCGTTACCGTTTTGGTGCAAAGCAGTAGTTCCACAACGGTGATGATCGTCGGCTTTGTCAACGCTGGCTTAATGAACCTCCGACAGGCACTGGGGGTTATCATGGGGGCCAATATTGGGACAACCATCACGGCCCAAATGGTTTCCTTCAATCTGCAAGACGTAGCTTTACCGGCCATCGGTATCGGCTTCCTTATTTACTTCCTAGGACGCAATCGGGTTCAACGCTACATTGGACAGAGTATCCTGGGTTTCGGTCTCCTTTTCCTAGGAATGACCATCATGTCCCAAGCCCTTAATCCCCTCAGAACCTATCAACCTTTTATCGACATCCTGGTCAACCTGGGTCAGCAACCCCTCCTCGGGATCTTAGTCGGCCTAGTCTTCACTGGTATTATCCAGAGTTCCAGCGCAACCACAGCCATCGTCATCGCTTTAACGATGCAAGATTTGTTAAGTCTGAAAGCCGCTATCGCCGTGACCTTCGGCGCCAATATTGGCACTTCGGTAACGGCCGTTCTGGCCAGTATCGGTACTAACCTTGGCGCCCGCCGGGCCGCTGCTGCCCACGTTTTGTTCAACGCCATCGGCGTGGCTATCTTCCTCGTCTTTTTAACTCCCTTTTCACGGCTGGTGGCCCTGACGGCCTCGTCCGTACCCCGTCAAGTGGCCAACGCCCATACGCTCTTCAACACTCTCAACACCATCCTTTTCCTACCCTTTATCAATCAGTTTGCCGCCCTGGTCACCAGGCTGGTCCCTGGGGAAGATGTTGTTTTGGACCACCGACCCAAATACCTCGATTGGCGCATGCTCGGTAGTCCGGCAGCCATCCTTTCCGCGACCAAGGAAGTAGTTAGAATGGCCGAATTGGCCCGGGAAACCATGGCCGAAGCAGTCCAAGCCTTCCTCAATCAAGATGAGGATTTAATAAAAGTTGTCCTTAGCAAGGAAGCCATTATCAACGAGCTAGAACGGGAAATCACTACTTTCCTCTCCAAGGCTTCCCAGGAGCCGATGACTGTCGAGAACTCCAGGCGAATTACCCGTCTGATGCATATGATTAACGACGTGGAGCGGATCGGCGACCACGCGGAAAACATCACCGACTTGACTAAGGATCGGATCGAACAAAATGTTTCTATCTCCGAACAAGCGGAACAGGAAATCCTGGAAATGTTTAATACCGTCGATGATATCTATCGGCGGGCCATCGAATGTATCCGTGATGATGATGTCAAAGCCGCCATCGCCCTGGTCGGTGAAGATGAGGCCGTCGACGAATTGGAACGCCGCTATCGGGCGGCCCATATTGAACGACTCAACGAAGGAACCTGCCTCCCGACTTCAGGGGTCATTTTCCTGGATATTCTTAGTAACTTGGAACGGGTGGCCGACCACGCGAACAACTTAGCCGAAGCTGTCGCCGGTTTACTCTAAAGCTTCGGGAGCTGAATTCAAAGAAAAACGGTTTCTGCACCAGGCAGAAACCGTTTTTTATCTTTCCTTGGCCCAATCGGCCATCTTTTCAAGACGATGAGAACTAATTCTCACTCCAATTAGCCCACTTAACGACCATTGCGTACCGAAAATCGCCCACTCGATCCACCTAAAGGTTCATCCCGTGTTAGCGAGGTAAATCTTTTTTGTTGAAGATCGTCTAGGGTTATCCGGGCACGACATCATTAGACCAATTGCTATTGTTGGCAAACGATTCACTAACTGGTCTGGCCCACTAGGAAGGAAAGAAATTGTCGATAAAGAAATGACAAAAAAGAGGGATTGATCAATCGGGCCCAGATAAACTGGGAAACCGAAAGACAACCCCTCGTTCATTCAACGAGTAGTTTATGCATTTTTCAATTCTAGTATACACGGGTATTCAACTGTTGTCAACTGAACTTGGAGGGATGTACGCGTCAAGGTTTAGTAGGCGAAAGACCTCGCTGTTTTTCCTTTGTTGGATAGTACCTTGTTAAACAGCACAAGCAAATCCACCAAGGCCTCGTAGCGCCTTTATCCAAGGTTGTGTGCCGTTGCAGAGGGCAGGCATGCCCACTCTTAGCCATTCGCTAAAGTCCTCTTTGCCTTCAGCTGATAAGTGCCTATGAAGCTGAGGTAGCGGGTTTTGAACATCGTTTTCGGGATGCTGATCCAGCCAAGAAAACAGCTGACCATTACTT
>JBMNRY010000052.1:0-14406 GCA_050944915.1 Limnochordia bacterium | reverse complement strand
CCGGTTGGCCGGCAAAGGCCATACCAAAAAGACCGAAGACGATACTGAGGGTAATGATTCCAGTAAATAGTTTGCGTAACACAATACACCACTCCTTTTGATTAGTTGTCCACGAGTCTCAACTCCACAAGTGCTCGTGATCACTTTCACCCTCAATTATTTTATTCAGTTTCCACTGTGTGAATCCCTTCCCAAAGTTTCGATTTTTTGTGACCAAAGAGAAAAAATATTGGGTCTTTTTTGGTTGACTCTCCCTTGAGATTTTTGTACAATACAATTAAGCAATTGTTTAATTGTTTAATCATGGAGGGGAATACCTTTGGAACAAAATCTGGATCTCTGCGATATATTTCAACCTGGGTCCCACGAAAGAAGGGCCTATGATCAGCGGTTGGAGGAGGTAGCAGGGCTGGCGGAATTATTCAAAGTCCTTAGTGATCAAACCAGGATTAACATCCTCTATCTGCTAGCCCACGAGCCCTTATGTACCTGTGATTTAGCCGATATCCTGGGGCTCACCTTACCGGCCATCTCCCACCATCTCCGTCTGCTGCGGACCATGAATCTGGTCAAAGGCCGACGGGAAGGCAAAATGGTCTATTACTCCCTAGCCGATGATCATGTCTTGGCTTTAATCGACCAAGCCCAAGAACACTACAACGAAGGGCGGTAGCGACCATGAAAACAACCTTTGCCCTCACCGGATTGGATTGTCCCGATTGTGCCTCGAAATTTACCCAAGCCATAAAGAAGTGGCCGGGCATCAACGATGCCCAACTCAACTTCATGACGGGAAAATTGCACATCGAATATGACCCTAAGGCAACTAGCCCGGAGGACATCAAAGAGCGTTTGGCCGCTGCCGGTTATGGGGTGGTCGGAGACGAAGAGGAGACAAACCACAACCACTGGTTAGAAACCTGGCTATCTGGTCTAGCCGTGGCTGCCGCCTTCTTAGCCCATGGATTCGGTTCCCGGCCTTTAACCATCGCCTTCTCTCTTATAGCTATGGTCATCGGCGGGAGTGGTCCCCTACGCTATGTCCTCCAAACCAGGGCCTTTGATATGCATCTGTTGATGACCATGGCAGTCATCGGAGCCGCCGCCATTGGGGAATGGCTGGAAGGGGCTACCGTCATCTTCCTCTTCTCTTTAGGGGAGAGCTTGGAAGCCCATACCATGGATAAGACCCGCCGTTCCATATCGAATTTGATGGAACTGGCTCCACCGGAAGCCCTAGTGAAAAGGGGCGATGAAGTTGAAAGGGTGCCCATCCAAGAGATTCAACCGGGAGAGATCGTCCTTGTGAAACCAGGGGACAGTATCCCCGTTGATGGCCAAGTTCTCCAGGGCAATTCCAGTATCAACCAAGGACCGATCACCGGGGAAAGCATGCCCGTTGACAAAGGACCGGGGGACCCGGTCTATGCGGGAACCATCAATGGTTTTGGCTATTTGGAAATAAAGACGACAAAAAGGGCCGCGGATACAACCTTGGCCCAAATCGTCCACTTGGTAGAAGAAGCCCAAAACCAACAGGCACCAGTGGAAAAATTCGTCGATGTTTTCGCCAAATATTACACACCGGCGGTGATCCTTTTGGCCCTCCTGGTGGCCTTGGTTCCACCGGTCTTCTTTAGGGTCCCCCTCACCCCTTGGTTATATCGGGGACTCGCCCTGTTAGTCGTCGCCTGTCCCTGTGCTCTAGTTATCTCCACCCCCGTCGCGGTAGTGGCCGCCATCGGTCGGGCCGCCCGCCAAGGGATCTTAATCAAAGGCGGTGCCCATCTAGAAGCCCTAGGCAAGGTGCGGGCCATCGCCCTCGATAAGACGGGCACCCTCACCTATGGGCGACCCCAAATCACCGATATCTACCCCTTGGCCGACTGGACCGAACTTGAAATCTTACAAAGGGCAGCAACCCTGGAGTCGGGTTCTGAACACCCTATCGCCACCGCGATCGGTCAAGGAGCCAAGGAGAAGGGGATTACCCCTGAATCTATGCAGGACTTCCAAGCCCATCCGGGACTGGGTGTTAGCGGCACCATCGCCGGCGTCACATACTATCTGGGACGGCGTAAGCTATTTTCCCTGCCCATACCCGAAGGGCCCATCCAAGAGTTGGAAAAGGAAGGCAAGACGGTGATGATCTTAGGGACCGAAGAAAGGCTATTAGGTCTCATCGCTGTCGCCGACAGCCTGCGGCCCACTAGTGCCCAGGCCATCGATGATTTGCGTCGCCTGGGAATCCAACGGATTGTCATGCTCACCGGGGATAACCCCCGGGCCGCGGAGACTATTTGCCGGGAGCTAGGAATCGATGATTACCAGGCAGAGCTGCTGCCCGCCGATAAAGTGGCGGCCATCAGCCACCTACAGAGGGAATATGGTCTAGTAGCCATGGTCGGCGATGGTATCAACGACGCACCAGCCCTAGCCCAAGCCGATATCGGTGTAGCCATGGGTGCCATCGGATCCGATACGGCCCTTCAGGTGGCCCAGATAGCTTTAATGGGCGATGATTTAAGGGGTTTAGCCCAAGGCATGCACATCAGTCGGAAGGCTTTACAAATCATCAAACAAAACATCAGCTTTTCCCTTTTCATCAAAGCCTTGGCCTTACTCCTCCTCATCCCCGGTTGGTTAACCCTCTGGTTAGCCATTTTAAGCGACACGGGAGCCACTTTGTTGGTCGTCGCCAACGGTATGCGTCTGTTAATCAACGGTCAATCCTTCCAGACGCAACAGTCGTTTCTTCAGGGTCAATCCTCCGCCGAAACCCGTTAATCGGCCGTCGCTACCGATGACCCGGTGACACGGAATAAGGATCGGTAGAGGATTATGGGCCATAACCTGACCGACGGCTCGAGCAGCTTGGGGGCTACCTACCCGCTGGGCTAGTTCCTTATAAGTAACAACTCGTCCGTAAGGAATGGCCCCGCATTCCCGCAATACTCGACGGGAAAAGGGTGGTAAATGGTCGATATCGATATCGATGGGACTAAAGCCCCTCCCTTGCCCCGCGAAATAGCGCTGGCATTCGGCGATGAATTGGCTGATATGCTCTGGACAATTACCTTCCCGACGCCCATCTTGGGGTGCCGGGAAGGTAATCCTCTTTAAACCCCGGGGGCCGTATTCAATGCTCATCCAACCCCAAATAGTAGGAAAATGGACCACTACCACCATCGACTCCTTGGTTTATGAACTAATACTCCTGCGAGCCTGGAACCTGCGGAAGAAATAACCCAAAAAGGGGTAAGTCCACATAATCACCGCCGCCAGACAAAGAACGGCACTGACAGGCCTAGTGACAAATTGCCACAGGTTCCACTGCACCTTGATCACGCTGATCATAAAGTTTTGTTCCACAATCGGTCCTAAAACGATACCTAACACCACCGGTGCCACCGGCACCTGATTAGCTTCCAATATATAGCCCAAAACGCCCATGAAGAGCATAATCCCTACATCGAAGATACTATTGTTAATGGCGAAGGCGCCGACGATACTAAAAAGCAAAATGCCGGGTAAAAGGACGTTTTTAGGCACCCGTAGCAATAGTCCGCTGGAACGGATAGCCAAATAGCCGAAGGGCACTAGCAACAAATTGGCCAACAAAAAGGCTGCATATATGCCGTATATAAGCACCGGCTGCTGTTCGAAAATCATCGGTCCCGGTCGTAGCCCCTTCATCATCAGGACTCCGATCAAAATGGCGGTGATGGAATCGCCGGGAATTCCGAAGACGAGGGCCGGAACCCATGCGCCGGCTAAAGCCGCGTTATTAGCGCTCGTTCCCGCTAAAATGGGTTCGATATGACCTTTGCCAAATTGTTCCCGGTCCCCGGAAGTATTTCTAGTTATGGCATAGGAAACCCAGGCAGCGATGTCTGCTCCTGCGCCCGGCAAAATGCCGATGGCCACACCGATGGCACTGGAGCGAGCGATAACAGCCTTATACTTACTCACAATTGTACCTATGCCACCGAAAATCCTCTTGGGAACTTCAGAAGTAGCAAAACGTAGTGTTTCTACCCGCATTACATTGCGTAAAACCTCCGAGACGCCAAAAAGACCGATCATAGCCGGGATAAAATCGATGCCACCCGTTAACTCCACGGAGCCAAAGGTAAACCGGGGGAAACCTAGGGTAATATCGATCCCCACCGTAGAGAAAAGCAGCCCCAACATCAAGGCGATGCCTCCTTTGACCAAGGAAGCCGAGGAGACAACGACGGCGGAGCTCAAGCCTAAAACAGCCAACCAGAAATATTCAAAGGAAGTAAAACGCATGGCATACTCGGCCAAAATAGGTGCAGCCAGCATTAAGACGATGGAGCCAAGAATGCCCCCGATGGCCGAACAGATCACATCGACCCCCAACGCTTGTCCGGCAAGACCCCTTTGGGTTAGCCTGTAAGAATCTTCTGTGTAGGCTGCCGATGAGGGGGTCCCGGGCATCCGCACTAAGGTGGCGGGGATATCCCCCGCGAAGATGGCCATGGCCGACATGGAGATAATAGCGGCCATAGCCGGTAGCGGAGCCATGAAGAAGGTAAAGGGCACCAGTAGGGCCGCAGCCATGGTGGCCGTCAGCCCCGGTATCGCACCGATAGACAAACCATAAATACTACCGCCAACGATGGCCAATAAAGTAGCCCGTTCGAACAACATTATTATGGCTTCTCCAATTTGGGCAAACATCAGTATCTCCACACCCCCAAAGGTAGCGGCACGTAAAGACCCCGTGCAAACAGCCAAAAGATTACTAAGGCTAGGAGGAGACTAACGGGCAAGGCCCGGAACCAAAGTACCCCTAAACGGGTCATGAGGACAAAGGAAATCACGGCGGCAGTGATGACAAATCCCAGGGTTTCCGAGAGGAGAATGTAGAAGATCACTGCGCCAACGACCCAAAAGAAGTTGCTCCAGGTCAACTGAACCTGTTGCTTCTCCCTATCCTTTTGGCCCTGGGAAGCTCGAACCCGGGCCCAATAGAGACTTTCACCGATGAGAATGAGACCTAACAGGCCTAGAATCACGGCGATGACTTGGGGGAATAGGGCGGGGCCGGGCTGTCCGCCACCGAGCTGGGGGAAACTCCAAGTATGGATATAGACTAAAAGGGCTAACAAAAAAGAAGCCCCACCGAGGACTAGCTCACCGATGTTTAACATCTGGGCACCCCCTTCAATGGATGCAAATCGTTTAGGTAAGCTCAACCGGAGACCAGTTCCGGTTGAGCTTCCTTCTTTAATTGGCAAGTCCCAGCTCCTTCATTAAAATGCCAAACATTTCATCCTGTTTTTTGGCAAAGTCGGTGAATTCTTCGCTGTCTCGCCAGATAATTCCAAAACCATTATTCTTCATAAACTCAACATAGGTTTCGTCTTTTACAGCCTTAGCCACCGCTTCTTCCAAGACTTTGACCACCTGGTCTGGGGTATTTTTGGGCACCATAATGCCCCGCCAAGCCCCTAAGGACCAGTCCTTGCCCCGTTCGATTAAGGTCGGCACATCGGGGAACATGGGATCCCGCTGCTCACCCATGATGGCTAAAGGCCGGACCCGACCGGCATCGATCAACGATGCTGCTTCCGGGAGGCTGGAGGTCACCACATCGACTCCGCCGGCAACCAGTTCCTGCAAGGCAGGAGCCGCTCCAGCACTAGGTACCCAGGGAAGGGCCGTCTCCGGCAATCCCAGGGTCCGCAACCAACCGGCCCGGGCCAAATCCCAGATTCCACCCCGGCCCGTTCCTGAAGCCCTTAGTGCACCGGGATTGGCCAAGATTTCCTCTTCCAGCTCTTCGAGGGTTTGCCAAGGTGCCGAATGGGCTACGGTAACACCGGCCGGGTCAAAGTTGACCTGACCAACGGGCCGGAAGTCGTTGACCGTGACATTAGTTAGGCCCATCCAGTGCATCATCGCAATTTCGACGGTCGCCATAGTGATGGTGTAGCCATCGGGTCTAGCGTTAGCCCCTGCCGAGTGGCCAACGGCTCCCCCTCCACCATCCCTGTTGACCACGTTGACCGGCTGACCTAGTTCCCGTTCTAGAATCACGGCCAAGATCCGAGCTACCTGGTCGGTACCACCTCCGGCGGCCCAAGGCACGATAAATGTAATGGGCCGACTAGGATAGTTTTGGGCCAAAGCAGCAGGCCCCAAAAGAGCCATACACAAAAGCAACATCAACACCAGGGAAACCAGCCTGCTCTTTTTGGACAACTTCGCCACCTCCTGAATTATTGTTTGATTTAGAAATTAGTGATTGATCTGTTATTTCCTTCCTTACAACCTATATTTTAGCGCCCCCCAAGAGGGGAATAACAGTAGTGGATGGCGAATCTTGAAGGGACAACACCATGTGGAGGGGAGCCAATTGCAGGGGAAAAATGTTGTCTTAGGAATCACCGGCGGTATTGCCGCTTATAAAGGGGCGGATTTAGCCAGCCGCTTAATCAAACTGGGGGCCCAGGTGCAGGTAATCATGACCCGCTCAGCCACCGAGTTTATCGGTCCGGCAACACTACGGGAAATCACGGGACATCATGTAATCACCGACATGTTCGAACCCCCCCGACAAATGAATGTCCAACATATCTCGTTGGCCCGTTGGGCCCATATTTTCATTATCGCCCCGGCAACGGCCAATATTATCGGCAAATTCGCCAATGGTATCGCCGATGATATGTTGTCGACTACTCTTTTGGCCACGGAAGCGCCCATCCTCATCGCGCCGGCCATGAATTCCCGGATGTATAACAACCCGATTGTACAGGGAAATATCCGCCGCCTAAAGGAGCTAGGTTGCCACTTTGTCGGTCCCGCAGCGGGCTATTTAGCCTGCGGAGAAGAAGGGATCGGGCGGATGGTGGAGCCGGCGGAAATCATCGAAAGGGCCCAAGGAATCCTGGCCCCACAAAGGGATTTAATCGGAAAGCGGGTTTTAGTTACCGCCGGTCCCACCCAAGAACCCATCGATCCTATTCGTTATCTAACTAACCATTCCTCAGGAAAAATGGGTTATGCCATCGCCCAGGAAGCCCAACGACGGGGTGCCCAGGTTACCCTCATCAGCGGTCCCACCAATCTGGCCCGGCCAACGGGAGTGGATTTGGTCCCTGTAAGGACGGCCATAGAAATGTACGAAGCAGTTCTTAAGGTCTTCCCCCAAGTTGATATCGTCGTCAAAGCCGCCGCAGTCGCGGATTATCGTCCGCAGGAAGTCAAAGAACACAAGATCAAAAAAGAGCCCACCCAGGGGCTCACCCTCCAGTTGACTCCTAATCCCGACATTTTAGCGACCCTCGGCCAAAGCAAGAGTCACCAGTATCTGGTCGGCTTTGCCGCGGAAACGATAGATTTGGTTCGCCACGCGAGGGAAAAGCTGATGCGTAAAGGTTTAGACATGATTATCGCCAACGATGTCAGCCAACCAGGGGCCGGTTTTCAAAGTGAAACCAATATCGTCACCGTCATCGGCAAAGACGGCTCCCTAGAGGAACTACCCCAAATGAACAAGGGAGAGTTAGCCCGGGAGATTTGGAACCGCATTATTGCCGATTACGCTCATAAATAATCCGCAATCCCTCCAAGGTCAGCAAGGGATCGACAACTTGGATCAGATCGGTTTCCTCGGCAATCATGGCGGCATGTCCACCGGTGGCGACGACGCCCACATCACCACCCAACTCCCCTTTCATCCTGGTGATGATCTCCTTCACCAATCCGATGGTACCGAAGTGGATGCCCGCCTGGATGCTGTTTACAGTGTTGCGCCCGATGACACTCTCGGGCCTGATCAGATCGATGCGGGGCAGTTTCGATGTTCGCTGAAAAAGGGCTTCCATCGATATCCAAACACCAGGAGCGATGGCGCCACCTAGATAGGCGCCATCGGCCGCTAGAGCATCGAAGGTTGTGGCGGTACCGAAATCGACGACGATCAAAGGCCCCCCATATTTTTCATAAGCAGCCACCCCGTTGACGATGCGGTCGCTACCGACTTCCTTGGGGTTTTCATATTTAATAGGCATCCCCGTTTTAATGCCGGGACCAACGATCATCGCTTCTAGGCCCAAATAATTGGGAAACATTCGTTCCAGGGTCGGCATTAATGGAGGAACGACACTGGAGACGATGACCCCCGTTATTTCCTCCCGCGGAATACCCTTTTCCCGCAAAAAGGATAATAATGCGATCCCCATTTCATCTTCGGTGGCACTGCTGTTGGAATGGATTCGCCAACTGGTCAGCAATTCTTTTCCTTTAAAGACACCGAAAACTGAATTTGTATTACCGATGTCAATGGTGAGAATCACCGATATTTCCTCCCCGTCAAGGCGAGATATCTACCGATCGCGCCCACAAGAAGCACCGCGACGATGATTTCGGGAATACCGTGGGAAACCGCGATGGGCACTACGGCCAGCAGAGGCATGTGCCCCCTTAGGACCATCATGCCCAAAACCCCTAAGGTATTAGTGATGGTACCGATGACAGCGGCCACCCATAGTCTACGACTCCGTCGATATGCTAGCGCGGCGGTGATGCCAATAAAAAAACGGGGCATGACTGCCACAAGGGGATCGGCAAAAAAGGGATTCAAGGGTTGGAGAAAACTATAGACCCCGAAAATCAATCCCACGCCGGCCCCTGTGAAAGGCCCCTCGACGATACCGGCCAAAATAGCCGGCACATGCATAATTGTCGCCGCCACCCCCGTCGGCATGGGAATTCGCCCTAAGCCGGTGATGGCCAACAAAATTGAAACTGCACCTAAAACACCTGCGACTACCGTTTGCCTTACCTTGGAATACATGTTCCAGTCCCTCCGTTCCAGTCCATCGATGGTACCGGACGTCATTTTGCAACCAGCGTTCTTCTAAGGTTGGGGGGTACACCTCCCCACCACGAATACAGTCTATTTCCCTTTTCCCAGCCTAATTCCTCTTATCCTAACGAAAATCGCGCTAAGATTTCCGGTTCAGGATGGATGGTGGACTTCCACAACTCTAAATGTTCGCAATATCCCTTCTGAACAGAACCCCGGGGCATTAGAGCGCATAGCTCTTCGTATTGGTCGTGATCCCAGGGCTGGGCCGCATAGAGGGTACTGGCGATGGTGATATGGAGCTGCCAATCTGGATAATCCCTGGTCAGGGACATATTGCCCAATTCCCGCTGCAGGCCGGCCCGCAACTCTCCCAAAGCTTCATCCTCATGGATGGTTAACACCATAGCCCGATGGGGCTGGGGAAAACACTGAAATCCCCTGCTTTCCAAGGCCAACCGCTGTGTGTTACCACATATTTCATCGATGATGTAGATCGCCCTGGTCAATTGGGCTGGAGATAGGGCCGGCAACATCTCCAAGGTCACATGGAGCCGGGGCAAACGACGGTATAAACCGTAACGTTGGGCCAAAAGCCCTTGGGCCCTGAGGGCATACTCCAGCAGTTCCCCTTGGGGTATGGCAACCAAATAGAGACGATCTGTCGGTGGTAATGAAGACATATCTAACCCTACCTTATTTCAAATCCATTCCAGCGACCTTCCGCTGGCCGCCAGTTGATACTTACCCCGGTGACATGGGCCCAGGCCGGACCCTTTCTTAAAATTTGTAAAAAGATCTCTAAGACCTGGCGTTCCCCTTCGGCGACGACGAGGACGGTGGCATCATATTGATTCTGTACAAAACCGGTTAAGCCCAAGGCCCGCCCATGGCGACAGGCATACATGCGATAGCCGACGCCTTGTACCCGACCTTTGATGATGGCTTCCATTCTCTCCATAGCCCATCTCCCTACGTCCCACCCTAAATTTCGCTTAATTATACCATAATACGCCCTGGCTTGACCCCCGGCCACGGCCGTCATTCCCTGGCCCAGCCGTGGAGATGACTGTTTTTCTGGATGAATCAATCCCTTCTCGACCATCCTAAGGAATAACTGGCTAGGAAAATGAAATATTTCTCCCAATGAAGGAAATCGAATCCGGGGGAAGAATGATAAGAAACAGGCTTAGTATGATCTCAATTGGTTCGAAGGAGGTTATCAGGTATTGTTATACGAAAGGTATCGTAAAATCGCCGAGGAAATGATTATGGCTGCTGTCAAATCCTCCGACCCGACGGAAGCAGTCAAGAAGAATGTAAAGCTGGATGGTGATACCTTAACGGTCGTCGATAAGCAGTTTAACCTTAAGGAGTTCGACCGGGTTCTACTCTTTGGTATCGGTAAAGCATCCACACCTATGGCCAGGGCTTTCGAAGAAATCCTCACTCCCGACGGTGGTCTAGTCATCACCAAAAAGGGCGACGAAATCGGTGCCGTGGAGTTGGAAAGCGTTCCCGTCTACTTCGCTTACCATCCCGAGCCCCGGGAGATTAATATCGAAGTATCGCAAAAAATCGTTGATATGGTAGAAGGGATCAAAGACGATGAGAAGGTATTAGTCGTCTTCATGATCTCCGGCGGCGGCTCTGCCCTCTTTGATGTACCGCCCGAAGGAGTTAGCGTAGACGATCTCTTTAGGTTTAACCAGATCATGATGAGGTGGGGCGGCACTATTTACGACATTAACACCGTCCGCAAACACCTTTCCAGGGTCAAGGGCGGACGTTTCGGCCAGCTTTGTTCCAGTAAGGGAGCAACCACCGTTTCCCTCATCCTATCGGACGTGGTGGGCGATGATTTAAGTGTCATTGCTTCTGGTCCCACCTACAAAGATGAAACCACCTTTGCCGAAGCCATTGACTTGCTTAAACGGGCCAATGTTTGGGATGACTGTCCCGAATCGGTGCGGGCCCATCTGGAAAAGGGACTGGAAAATCCCGATATGGAACCGCCCCGTAGTGTTCCAGCCAATACTTACAACTTCCTCATCGGCAATAATTATATCGCCTTGAAGGCAGCCGAAGAGATCGCCGTTCGGGAAGGTTTCAATACCATGATCCTAACCAGCCAAAACTATGGGGAAGCCAAGGAAATCGCCAAGTGCATCATGGGTATCGCCAAACAAGTCCAGGATACAGGCGAACCTATCAAAACGCCGGCAGCCCTCATCATGGGCGGTGAAATGACGGTCACCTTCGATTGGGAAGACCGGGATGGTTTCGGACCTAACCGGGAATTCGTCCTACGCTCGGCCATCGAAATCGCTGGTCGGAAGAATATCGTTGTGGCCGCTGCCGATACCGACGGTGAAGATGGCGAAGGTAAATCGGGCGCCATCGCCGACTGCCGCAGCTTAAGCCGCACGGAATTGGATCCCTATTACTACCTAGAAAAACATGATGCCGAAATCTTCTTCGATGACCTGGGAGATTCCCTGGAATTCGAAAGCCGCACCAACGTCAATGACATCAACGTTATCTTAATCGGTCCCGCCGATGAAGAATAAAAAAAGGCCCGCTCGCGGGCCTTTTTTTATCCCCATTTCCCGTATTTCATATGACCTTCCAGTTCGGCCTTGGCCGACTGTTCGATGAAATTGGCTTGTTCTAGGAGATGTTCGAACAAGGAAACACATCGGGGATCGAGAGCATCTTCAATTCCTTGACGGGCAATTTCCTGTAAGGTCGGTAAAATGCTTAACAATTCGATGTGCAGTCCGTTGGTAAACCGGGATCGCTCCACCTTTTCCCACTGTTCGGCTGACATCTCTTCGAATTTGTCAGCGGGATTAAAACACTTCGGACACTTCTCAGGAGCAGCCTCGCCTTCCCAAATAAAGTTGCACACGGAACATTTCCAATGCACAATGATCCCCCCTATTGAATTTTTGGCCAATCTATTCTACCCTTTCGAAAACATCCTTGCCAGCCCCACATACGGGACATTCGTAATCATCGGGTTGATCTTCGAAAGCAACTCCACCTTCATCTTCAGGGTCATAAACCCAACCACATAGAGTGCATTCCCATTTATCCATAGCCATTCCTCCTCTGCTCTCACTAGGTATGGATACCAAGTTCCCACTAAGTTCCATAATGTTGAGGCTTTTTCCTGCTAATAGTTATCACTGTTTTGCTTTTTTCATTGGAAAACAAATGTCGTCCTTAGATTTCACCCCTTGCAGGATAAAATCTGACCTAAAGCTAAGATTACTGATCGTAAATGGTTGGGTTCCCTTTGCAAATGGGAAACAAGACCTAGACTACCCTCGGGAGAGGAATGGCAGGTGGAATACTATGCTCGCCCACAGTCCAGAAGACCGACCTCTTGAGCAGATAATCGATTCCTACACCATGACCACCGATTTGCCTTGTTTCCTGGTGGATCCCCAAGGGTTCCCGATCCTGTCGCCATCGGTGGTGCAATTACCCCCCCTATGTCAGCTCATCCTCGATACAACCCGGGGAGCGGAACGTTGTCAACTTTGTTTTGAAAGGGCTGGCCGTTATTCCTTTAATCTAGGCGACGCTTATATTTACGCCTGCCATGCCGGTTTGGTAGAGTGGGCAGCACCCATTGTCACGGCCAAAGGTCATGTGGCTACCTTGGTTGCCGGAGGGGTTTCCATGTGGCCCATGGACGAGCAAGCTGAGGAGGAGATTACAGCCGTCATAGAACCACTAGGCTTATCCCTTAGGGATATTCGAGAGCTCATCGAAGAAATTCCGGTGATCTCAGGGCGGAAGGTGAGGGCTTTAGCCCACATGTTGTTAGCGACAGCGGGCCTTATTGTATACCCTGGCAACAAGCTAATGCAAAAGCGACGCTTAGTCAGTGAGCAACAGGCCCTTTTGGCTAATTCGATCCAAGAAAAAAAGCTCCGCATTAGTCATTCCAGCTCCAATTATCCCTTGGACAAAGAGCGGGAATTGTTAGGCCGGGTCCGCTTGGGGGATCGACGGGGAGCGAAAGAAATTCTCAATGAGATTCTGGGGGATATCTTGTTTAACAGCGCCGGCCAGCCAGAAGTTATCAAGGCCCGGATTATGGAATTACTCATCGTCCTCTCCCGGGCTGCCGTTGAAGGTGGAGCGAGGTTGGAAGAACTTTTGACCTTAGATCATAAATACATGGACGAATTAAGCCATATTGAGCCTTTGGATGAATTATGCGCCTGGATCGTAGGGGTCCTCGATAATTTTATGGACATTGTCTACCGCTCTCGGGAGGGAAAGTCCCTTCCCATACTACAAAAGGCCGTTGATTTTCTTTACAATAATTATCAGCGGGATGTTAGTTTGGAGGAAGTAGCCCAAGCTGTCCATGTGAGCCCTTATTATCTCTCCCACCTTTTCCGAGAAGAATTGGGTGTTACATATATCACTTTTTTGACGAAACTGCGGATCGAGGAAGCGAAGAGTCTCCTTTTAGAAACCGATCTAACCATCCAAGAAATCTCTTATTTAGTTGGCTATCGAGATTCCAGTTATTTCACTAAGGTTTTTAAGAAACTGGAAGGGCGGACCCCGACCCAGTTTCGCCGCTAGAAAGGAGCCAGAATATGTCCCGCGCTGAAGCTTTAGCCCTGGTAAGAAAGTACATCGACAACAAGAATCTTTTGAAACATATGTTAGCCACCGAAGCAATAATGGGCCGCTTAGCCCAACATTTTCAAGTCGATGCGAACCTTTGGAAAATAGCCGGCTTAGTCCATGATATCGACTATGCCCAGACCCAAGACAAACCCGAAGAACACGGTTTAATTAGCGCTCAAATTCTCCGGGAGCACGGTTTTGACGAGGACATCGTCCACGCCGTTTTGGCCCATGCCTGCCAAGCACCCCGGGACAGCCTTTTAGACAAAGCCTTGTTTGCCAGTGATCCCTTAACGGGCCTAATCGTCGCCGCGGCTTTAATCCACCCCGATAAAAAGCTGGCTTCCATTGATACCGATTTCCTCCTCAATCGTTTCCGGGAGAAATCCTTCGCCCGGGGGGCCAACAGAGAACAAATTGCGTCCTGTGAGGACTTTGATTTAGCCTTAGATGAGTTCATGGCCCTTGGGTTAGAAGCCATGCGGGGGATCTCCAAGGAGCTTGGCCTGTAGGTTAGGGGAGTCTTGGATTCACCAGGACTCCCTTAATGCTATCGTAAACCAACACTTCTAATTCCAAAGGTCGATGGCCTTGTGTCAACCCCTTCCCACCCTTGCCCATCGATCAAAAAATACCGTTAATTAACAAAAGGAGAACGGCCTCTCCTTGAAAATAATGAAATATACGTGGTTCAACGGGGAAGGGGACTCTTATCTCCTGGATTTCTTAGCTAGGTTTCCGGGGTAACATATTGGCCCCTGAGTTTCCTTTATATACATTAAATTACAATGATTGTGAACAAATCGATGTTAAGATGCGTTTTTGGGTGAATAAGAAGGAAACGCCTTTTTCATGCCGAAGTCTTGTATTCATAGTTTCAATATCCACCCTTAATTTCAGTATGA
>JBMNRY010000051.1:0-14517 GCA_050944915.1 Limnochordia bacterium | reverse complement strand
TCCCGCGGTGACGAGGAGGGCCAATAGGGCCCGCACCCGTTCCCTGGTTTCATCGGCCCTAGTTAACAAAAAAACGCCCAAGGCTAAGGGTATCAGGGCACCTCCAACGTTGATGCTCACGGTGAGTCCATTCTGGAAAAGGGGAATATCGATGAAACTCCCCAAAATCATGGCTCCGATAAATAGCAGAGCTCCGCGATCGGTCAGTCCCATCCGATCGAGAACTCGCTGGGCAAAGCCAAAATAAATCAAAGCCGCTACGGCCAAGAGCATGAGCAGTCCTAAAGGCACGGGAAATTACCTCCTTTACTCCAATTTCCCCGTTAATGTACCCTTCTGCGGCTCTGGCTATACCGGCAATCAAAGGAAAAGAAAACCCCCACACCGCTCAAGTCGGTGTGGGGGTAGCTAAAGGCTTACAGATTATTGATCGTTTTTCTCCAAGAGCTCCGCTAAATCTCCGTAGAGATCACCGATGGTCGGAGCATCGTTATCGTCGCCACCGAAGGTGCTCTCCACAGGGGCCTGCCGTTTGGGTTCTTTTCTCGAACCGGCCTTGGGACCAACTTCTCGAATACTCAAGCCGATGCGGTGGGCATCTTCATCGATGCTTACTATCTTAACCTGCACCTGTTCCCCTTCGTGAACGATTTCGTTAGGATCGCTGACATGATGATCGGCCATTTGGGAGATATGGACGAGGCCTTCGACACCATCTTCTAACTTGACGAAGGCGCCGAAATCGACTACTCGCGTCACTTCCCCTTCGACGATCTGACCGACCTGATAGCGTTCTCCGATATCCTCCCAGGGATCGGGCAGGGTTTGTTTCAAGCCTAAGGAAATCCGCTCATTTTCCCGGTCCACATTAAGGACCATGACCCGGATTTCATCGCCTTCCGACACGATATCCGATGGATGGCGGACACGACTCCAAGCCATTTCGGAAACGTGGAGTAGTCCTTCCACACCACTACCGATATCGACAAAGGCACCAAAGTCGGTAATCCTGCGGACGATGCCGTTAAGGACTTGGCCTTCCGTCAATTCCGCGAAGGTTTGCTCTTTGGCTTCATTGTATTCCTGCTCGAGGACGCTCTTCCGGGAAAGGACAACGTTATTCCGTTCTTTATCGAGCTCAATAACATGTAGTCGTAAGGTCTGACCGACGAAATCCTCAAGATTCTCAACATAATTGCGGTCCACATGGGAAGCCGGGACAAACCCCCGCACACCTACATCTACCAGGAGACCACCCTTGACCCGTTCGCGAACCCTGGCTTCAATGATCTCTCGATCTTCGTAGGCCTTTTCCAATGTTTCCCAGGTCTTAATATTATCGGCACGACGCTTGGACAGGGTTACATTGCCTTCGGCATCTTCCACACTGAGGACCTCAACGAGGACTTCATCGCCCACAGCGAGGACATCGTGGATATTCTGCCCCGAGCGCAGGCCGATTTCCCGGTAAGGGATGATGCCTTCGGTTTTGTAACCGATATCGACCATGACCTCATCATCACCGATTTGCACAACTTTACCAGTGATCATCTGACCTTCGGTCACGGAGACAAAGGTATCATCGTAATCACCACTATCAGCCATAGAACCATTGGAATCAACAGGGTTCTGGCCATTTGTACCTTCAAGTTGCTGTTTCTCTTCGTTAAACTCCATCATTCTCCTGATAACCCCCTCAATTAACCATGTAGGCGTGGAGGCTCCCGCCGTAACTCCGACACGTTTCACCGAGCGAAACCAGTCCCCATCGAGTTCTTCTTCTGTCTCAATATGATACGTGCGAGTGCCACCTTGACCACATATTTCTGCCAATCGTCTGGTGTTGGCACTATTCTTCCCGCCAACAACCACCATTAAATCAACTTCTTTTGCTAACTCTGATGCTGCCCCCTGCCTTTGGGCCGTGGCAGTACAAATGGTGTGATAAACCCTTAATTCCTGGGTCTTTTCCAGCAAAGCGGCGACACAGGCCTGGTAATTGGCCAATGATTGGGTTGTCTGGGCCACAACCCCAAGGCGAACGGACCAGGGCAGGGAAGCGACTTCTTCGGGATTTTCCACAACCCAACCACCGCCTTCCTCTACGGCTCCGCTGACCGCCCTAACCTCGGGATGTTCCCGTTCCCCCACGATCACCACCTTGTATCCCCCTTGCTGTAACTCCTGGACCCAGCGAATGGACCGCCGCACAAAGGGACAGGTAGCATCAACTATTTTAAGCCCTCTTGCTTGGGCTTCTTGGGCTAGAAGGGGCGAGATTCCATGGGAACGGATAATCAATGTCCCCTCATCTACATCTTCCAGCCGTTGAGCCACTTTCACGCCTAACTCTTCCAACTTCGCCACCGCTTGGGGGTTATGAATCAAAGGTCCTAAAGAATGGATCGGTCCCTTATCCCCGTCGTCTTTGGCTGCCTTAGTTGCCAGTTCCAGGGCTCGCTTCACCCCGAAACAGAGTCCGGCGTTCTTGGCCAAAATTACTTCCAACCCATCACTCCCTCCCAAAACATATTATTTGCAATCATTGCAAAAAAATTATGCTTCTTTATAGTTCTGTCTTTCTCTCCCGGTTATGGAAATCCCTTCCCGTTACTGGAGCTGGTCTAGCAAGGCTCCAACCCTTTCCTCCAGCTGGTTGGTCAATTGTTCAACCTGGTCTCGAGCTACCTTTCCTTCCTTGGTCACCACCACCGGTTCACCGATACGAACCCGAGCTTGGGCCCCAGGTTTCCGGTTGGTCCCCCAGAGGGCCACCGGAACCACCGGCACTCCGGTCCGCAAGGCAATAAGGGCAGCACCCCGGTGAAAAGGCTGCAGAGAACCACTGCCCCGGGTCCCTTCGGGAAAGAGACCTAACACACCTCCTTCCCCGAGGATTTGGTATGCAGTCCGCAAGGCCCGGCGGTCTCCCTCACCCCGCTGGACAGGAAAGGCATTGAGCTGGCGAAAAAACCAACCCGCCAAGGGCCAGCGAAAAAGCTCCTCCTTGGCCATAAAGGCCACCGGTCGGTCTAGGACTGCAGCCAGCAGGGGTGGATCAAGCCAACTGATATGGTTAGCGATAATAATCGCCCCACCCTGGGCCGGCACCTTTTCTCGGCCGATGACTTCATAACGGTAAAACAAACGGAAAAAGACCCGGAACAACCAACGGCAAAAACTGTAAATCAAACCCGGCCGACCTCCCTGCACAAAGCGACGATCCGCTCGACGACCTCCTCCACCCCTAAATCGGTGGAATCAAGGATGATGGCATCGGGGGCCGGTCGCAGGGGACTGAGGGTCCGCTCGGTATCGAGCCGATCCCGTTCTTCTAAATCGGCCAAGATTTGCTCCCTAGGCACACAGATACCCTTGGCGACCCATTCTCCCTGTCGACGCCTCGCCCGCTCTTCCAAAGAAGCGGTCAAAAAGATCTTCACATCGGCCTGGGGCAACACCACGGTACCCACATCCCGACCATCCATGACGATACCGCCCCGCTGGGCTAAACGACGCTGAATATCAACCAAAAAGCTGCGAACCATGGGCAGTCGGGCCACATGGGAAACCTGGGACGTCACCTGGGGCTTTCTAAGTTCCCCGGTGACGTCTTCCCCATAAAGGAAAATCCGTTCCCCCTGGCATTGTAAGTCTACCCTGGCCAAGGCAGCAGCCAACTCCTCCGACTCTTCGAAGGGCAGCCCCAGATCTAATAGATAAAGGGTAATGGCCCGATACATAGCCCCCGTATCAATATATGTGTAACCTAACACTTGGGCCAGTCGGCGAGCTACCGTGCTTTTACCAGCCCCAGCCGGGCCATCGATGGCAATCACCAGTTCCTGCGACAATCTCATTACTCCTTTTGCAACTCTACACCTAGCTTTTCCAAAACCTCGACAAAACCGGGGAAGGAAATATCGGCGCACTCAAAACCTTTAATCTTCGTCTCCCCTTGGGCGAAAAGTCCAGCGACCGCCAAGGACATGGCTAAACGATGATCCCCACCGGCATCGACAAGACCGCCGGTGATCTGCTGGGGACCGTCGATGATAAAACCATCGGGTTTGGTCACCATCTTAATCCCTAAGGCCCCCAATCTTTGGGCCAGCACATCAATCCGGTCCGTCTCTTTAACCCGCAACTCGGCGGCACCGCTCACCCGGGTCCGACCGACGGCTTGGGAAGCAGCAACGGCTAAAATGGGGAGTTCATCGATGAGGCTGGGCACCAAATCGGCCCCGATGGTCACACCCCGCAAAGGGCGGCTCTCCACCAACAGATCGGCCACCGGTTCGCCGCCCCATTCCCTAGGATTACGCAACTCGATGTGACATCCCATCTGGCTAAGGACGGTGATGATCCCGGTCCTGGTTGGATTAACCCCAACCCCTGTAATCTCCAGTTGGCTGTCCCGGCCTAAGGCAGCAGCCACCATAAAAAAAGCCGCGGAGGAAATATCGCCGGGGATCTGCAAGGAACGGCCCTGCAAAGGTCCCGGTTCTAGGATAACCATATTCCCTTGTCGCTGTATGGGAAGGCCGAAATAGGTTAACATTCGTTCTGTGTGGTCCCGGGATAGATGGGGTTCAACGTAGCGGGTCCGTCCTTGGGCATTAAGTCCGGCTAGCAAAACCGCCGATTTAACCTGGGCACTAGCTACGGGACTAACATAGGTAATGCCCCGCAAGGGTCCTCCCCGCAAAGCCAGGGGTGCTTTTGAACCCCCGTCCCGGCCGTCGATGGTCGCCCCCATCTGCCGCAGGGGCTGGACGATCCGGGACATGGGCCGCCCCCTGAGGGAGGCATCCCCATCGAGGATCGAGAAAAAGTCAAACCCCGCCAAGGCCCCAGCCAATAACCGCAGGGTAGTTCCCGAGTTACCGGCATCTAAGATGGTCTCTGGCTCCCGCCAGCGCCCACCGGTGATGATGAGCCCTTGGGCGGGATCCCCAACTATTTTTGTCCCCAACGCATTAAGGCAGGCCAAAGTAGAGAGACAATCTGCACTCGGCAAAAATCCCTCTATTTTGGTCTGCCCTACTGCCAATGCCCCTAAAATAGCTGCCCGATGGGATAAGGATTTATCCCCTGGTACTTCGATTTTACCCAGGACCCTCGCGATGGGTCCGACCATTAAATCCATCCGCTTCTGACTCCTACCTCTCCCGGACGAGGAAACCCGCGCCCTGTAACACCCTCATGGCCCTATCCACATCGGTGGCACTAGCTAGGCCTAACCGTAGGGTACCCCCTTCACCTTCTCGTACACGCAAAATTTCGATATCGACTATGTTTATTCCTTCCTCAGCCAGCAAAAAAGCCACTTGACAAATGGCCCCCGGCTTATCGACCAGGGTGATGACGATCTCATATAGTGGCGATAAAATGCCTTTACCCCGTTGAGGAATGGTCTGCCGGGTCCTCCGGGCCCGATGGAGGGTCTTTACGACCTCGGCCTCGGAATCGGCGGTGATCTGATCTTTGAGGAGGGCTAACTCTCCTTCGAAAGCCTCTAGGATCTCCAACAGGGCCGCCTTATTGCTAAAGAAGATATCTCGCCACAGGTAGGGATCTCCAGCCGCGATGCGGGTGGTATCCCGAAAACCCCCGGCAGCTAAAGAGTAATAAATATCCTCCCCCGCGGCAACCCCTTGGAGGGTATTTACTAAAACGGCCGCCACCAAGTGGGGTAGATGGCTTGTGGCCGCCACCACCTGATCATGTTTTTCGGGGGACATGATGATGGGTATGGCCCCCACGGCTTTGACTAGTCCTCTTAGCACTTCCAGCCCGGCTATTTGCCCCTCTAGGGGTGTGAGGACATAATAGGCATTTTCAAAAAGATGGGCATGGGCCGCAGCGATCCCTCCTTGCTCCGAACCAGCCATGGGATGACCGCCGATGTACTGGCTTGGGTTGGGTAGATGTTTCTGGGCCGCCGCGACGACCATCCCCTTGCTGCTTCCCACATCGGTGACCAAGGTCTCCGGCGTCAAATAGGGGGCCATTTCACTGAAAACCTGGGGGATCTGTCCCACAGGGGTAGCCACAACGACCAGCTGGGCGCCATCCAAAGCCGCGCCCAAATCCTCGGTCGCCCAGTGGACGGCCCCGATCACTGGTGCCCCTTGAAGACTGGCGGGATCCACATCGACACCGACGATCTCTTCGACAATATTTCCCTTCTTTAGGGCCAATCCCAAGGAGCCGCCGATAAGGCCTAAACCGACGATGACTAACCGCTTTATACGCATCGATCCACCGCTGCTGCTACCCGGCCCAACTCTTCCATCAGCCGGTGGAAATTATCAGGGGTCAAAGATTGGGGCCCATCGGAGAGAGCCTTATCGGGGGCAGTATGGACCTCGATGAGTAAGCCATCGGCCCCGGCCGCGACGGCCGCCTTAGCCATGGCTCCCACCAAACGCCAGCGGCCTGTCCCATGGCTCGGATCGGCCAACACCGGCAAATGGCTGATCCTCTGGATTTCCGGGATAGCACTGATATCTAACGTATTGCGGGTAGCCGTCTCATAGGTGCGAATTCCCCGCTCACAAAGGACCACATTGTAATTGCCGGCGGAAATGATATATTCCGCGGCCATGAGCCATTCTTCGATGGTGGCCGCTAGACCCCGTTTCAGAAGCACCGGCTTGCGGCTGTGACCTACCTCCCGGAGCAAAACAAAGTTCTGCATATTCCGGGCCCCGATCTGGAGCATATCGGCGTATTCCGCCACCTTTGCCACATCATTAGGATTGACCACTTCCGTGACAAAGGGTAAACCCGTCTCCTCCCGGGCCTTAGCCAACAGCTTGAGGCCTTCTTCTTCTAGGCCTTGGAAGGCATAGGGCGAGGTTCGGGGTTTGTAAGCCCCACCCCGGAGCATAGAACCACCTGCCCTTTTCACCGCCCAGGCCACACTTAAGATCTGTTCTTCGTTTTCCACAGCACAGGGACCGGCGATGACGGGCACCCTTGGGCCACCAAAGGTCACATCCCCCACCTGGACCATGGTTTTGTCCTTCTTAAACTCTTTACTGGCCAGCTTGAAGGGTTGGAGGATCCGGACGATCCTTTCCACCCCCGGCAAGACTTCCAAGGGTTCCATCAGCTGCTCCTTGTTATCGCCGATGACGCCGATGATGGTCCGTTCTACCCCTCGGGAAAGATGGGTATCGAAGCCTTGGGCCGTTAAGCGCTCGATTACCTGACTGATCTGTTCATCGGAGGCATTCCCCTGCATGACAATAATCATGGTTTTTCATCCCCCTACTTGCCCAACACCTTTTTTAAAGCGTTAATGAAACGCTCATTTTCCTCGGCTTTACCGATGGTGACCCGCAGATAGGTCTGCAAACCGAAAATATCCCCACTGCGGACGATGACCCCTTGGGCCAACAACTTCTTAAATACGTCGGATGAATCTTGACCGACGTCGACTAAGATGAAATTAGCTTGGGTGGGCACATAACGCAGCCCTAGGTCAGCAAAGGCTTGGTAGAGATAATCACGACCCTCCCTGTTCACCTGGCGGCTCCGTTGGAGGAAATCGGTGTCGGCCAAGGCCCCCACCCCGGCAATTTGGCCTAGGGAGTTGACGTTAAAAGGTTCCCGGACCCGATCCACCAACTGGGCGACTTCCTTGGTCGCCACACCATAACCGACCCGTAAACCGGCTAAACCATAAATCTTGGAGAAGGTCCGCAGTGTAATCACATTGCGGCCCGCGGCGATATATTCCAGGGTCTGGGGATAGTCGGGATCATCTACATATTCATAATAGGCTTCATCGAAAACGACCAAAACATTATCTGGTACCCGCTGGAGGAAATCTTCCACTTCCCGCCGCTTGACGATGGTACCGGTGGGATTATTAGGATTGCAGACGAAGATGATCTTTGTTTTCTCGGTGATGGCATCAGCCATGGCCTCTAAATCATGGGTGTAATCCTTCGTCGGTACCACGACTTCCACAGCCCCCATCAACCGGGCCACGTAATTATATTCGCTAAACGAAGGCTGGGCCATGATCACCTCATCCCCGGGGTTGAGGAAGGCCTCTCCGATCATTTTCAAAAGCTCATCGGAACCATTGCCGACCATAATCTGCTCTCGATCTACCTGCAGATGTCGGCTAAGGGCGTCCTTGAGTTGAAAGCAGCTCCCATCGGGGTAAATATGTATGGACCCAATCCTTTCCTCTACGGCTTTTAGTCCCCCGGGGCTAGGTCCTAAGGGGTTTTCGTTGGAAGCTAACTTGATGACATCCTTTAGGCCTAGCTCCCGCTGCACCTCTTCGATGGGTTTGCCTGGTACATAGGGTTTAATGCGCATAATCGTTTCTCTAATCTCCGGCAACATTGTCATTCCCCCAATCTGGCCGTAGTTGACGGGCTTGTCCTAAGTATATATGTTTCGGTGGTTGATCATCCCCGTGGGCATGGATCAGCACCCGCAAACAGCGGGGTAACGCCCCGGGAACGGGTATTTCCTGGGCACACATCAACGCCACATCGGTCAACCCCAATTCCCTGGCTCCCTTGGCGGGAAACTCCGCGTTCAAATCGGGGGTCACCGTGTAGATGATGCTGATGATATCCCCTTTGTCTAAAGAATTAGCCGCCATGATCTGGGCGGTCAATTCCTTGGCAGCACTTAGAATCGCTTCCTTAGTATTAGCAGGGACGGATATAGCTCCCCGAATCCCTTTCACACGCAATTCTGTCACCTTTCCCCTAAATTTTCTCTAGTTTAGCACAACCCCTTTTCATTGTAAAGAACTGGCATCAACGGCCTTACGCAAAGCTTTTAGCTCCCCAGAAGATAAGTCTCGCCAAAGACCAGGGGCTAAATCACCTAAAGTCAAGGGACCTAAACCGGTGCGTTTCAACTGCAGCACCTCCAAGCCTAGGGCCTGACACATCCGGCGGATCTGCCGATTGCGTCCCTCCCGGATTTGAAGTTTAACAAGGCTTGTCCTCCGGGAGCTTCGCACCAGAGAGGCCCGGGCGGGAGCCGTCGGTCCGTCCTCCAATACGATGCCCTTCTCTAACCGCTTTAAGTGTTGACCCGTCACCTGACCCTTTACTAAGACGAGATAAGTCTTTTCTACCCCATAGCGGGGATGGGCCAGCCGTAGGGCTAACTGGCCGTCGTTGGTTAATAACAACAGCCCTTCGCTATCATAATCAAGGCGCCCTACGGGATAAACCCGTTCCTTAACCCCGTCCAAGAGCTTTACTACCGTCGGTCGACCTTGGGGATCGTGCATAGTCGTCACATAACCCGCTGGTTTATGAAGGATTATATAACGACGTTTTTCCCGGACCAAGGACAGCGGTCGGCCATCGACGGTGACCCGATCCCTGCGGGGATCGATTTTCATACCTAAGGAAGCCGGCTGACCGTTAACCTGGACCCGACCGGCCCGGATCATTTCTTCGCAGGCTCTCCTAGAGGCAAACCCCGTTTGGGCCATGATTTTCTGCAATCGTTCCAGATTTTACCCCTCCCCAGCCAACAAAGGTTTCGCAAAAACATCAACCAGTTGCGCTCTGCGCACCCGATCTTCGATGAGGCCTAAATGGGTCGTATATAGTTTCGTCTCTTGCATCCGTTGGAAATAAGGGCCTCCAGAGAAGGTGTAGCGGGTGGCGATACGCCCCTGGGCTATTTGTTCCCCGACCCAGTGGATGAAATCACCGCAGGCCGTAGTGGTAGGTAGCGTCAACAAAGGTAGATCCAAGGCCCAGCGAGCGGAATTATGTCCAGCTAAGGAACCGGTAACTATTCCTTCTGTATGGCCAACCATCAGTCCTGCCTTCTCCCCGGCACAGAAGAGATTTTCAACCCCTTGGACCTGCAGGGTTTCTTCCCGGGGAGTGAGGAGACCGAAGCGAACGGAATTGCCCCGCCCACCTCCGTAAGGGTCGTGATAAGCGGCCCTAGCCAATCCCGGCAGTTGTCGCAGTTGGGCTAAGGGGAAAAAGGGAGTCATCAACTTGGCGTGACCGTTATCCAACATGATTAGATTATCCACATAATCGGGTAACGCATATTGCTGACAAGCCTTGCGGTCCAAGAACTCCCCGTGGATCAAATACTTAGGCACCGGCAGGGCAACAAAGCCGTGGACCGCCAATTTATCCCGCAACCAACTGGCTAGAGAATTCTGACTAATTTCGCAGGACCCGCTGACTCCGATTGCCGACGGCTCCAGCTTTTCTTTCACCCCCGCTAAAGCAGCTAGACTTACCCGGGGACCGAAGGTGGAGCAACGGTAAAGGCACATGACACAGCCATAACCATAGCGCAGACAATGGCCTGGAGGACCGGCGGTACCGGTGGCATCGACGAAGACTTCCCCCTCTACGCTTCCACCATCGGCCAGACTCACCGATACGATCCTTCCCCGGGCCACGAAAGCATCGGTCACTCTGCTTTCCATCAAAACCGTTATTTTTTGATCCCCGAGAAGTCTGACCATGGCCGGTTCCACGGCCCCCGCATCATAAAGGCTAGCATGACGATGGCCGGGAAAGGCTAGATTATTATGTCGCGCCGTATCCTCCATGATTTGAATGACCGACCGGGCGCCCATGTAACGTAGTTCTTCCAAAGCTGTGAGTCGACCATTATTCTTAAAGATCCCGCCTACTAGTCCAGAGCCCAAAAGCATATAGCTGCGTTCGATCAAGGTTACTTCCAAACCGGCCTCCCGGGCCGCCAGGGCCGCGGCACAACCGGCCCATCCACCGCCCACAACAACCACTCGAGGTTTGGATATGACCATCCCCCTCACCCCCAGGTTATTGTATGCACCTGGGGGGCGAAGGGTCTTTAGGTTTCTAACAATCCGCCCCGGATACCGGTTTGCACCCGGGAATTGGTCCCTTTACCGTTAGTGAACATCCCTTGGATCCGATCCATCATCTGGGGAGCCAAATCGATCAAGCGGTCATAGATCACATTGCCCTCCACGGGCAACAACCGTACTTGCCCCTGCCCCACTACCAAAAAGGCGACGGGATTGACGGATATCCCTCCACCACTACCGCCTCCGAAGGGGAAGGAATCCTTTGCGCCTTCACTATCCGTCTCATATTCCAAACCGCCAGCGGCAAAACCGCAAGATACCCGGGATACCGGTAAGATCACGGAACCATCGGGGGTTTCCACCGGGTCGCCCAGGATGGTATTCACATCGACCATGGTCTTAATATTCTCCATGGCCGTTTGCATCAAGCCTTCGATGGGATGCTGACCATTAGCCATGCTGGTTCGCTCCTTTCCACCGACCTAGCCGGAGGAGATGCCGTCCACCGGCAAGGATAATATGGCCCATCTGGAGGTGAAATATACAGCGGAGACGAAGGACGAGCCCATCGGCACCGTAGTCGGGGCGCATACGGATCTGGGGGCGGCAATGGTTGGGACTAAGGAGGGGATGGATAAAACCAAAAGCGCTCCAAAGGCCACCGATGGCCATGGCCGTCAAGGCCGCATCACCGGTCCCTAAGCTACCCTCGATCTGTAAAGCGGAACAAAGCCCGGCCAAACGACGGAAAACATTATATAAAATCGTCGGTAAGGTACGACCCCGTCCACCAAGAAGAAAGAGAAAAAAACGGCCCCAGGGCCTGCTCAAAGCCCCGACAAGCCGCATTCCACCGCGAAACATTTTCCACCAGAAGAACGGGGAAGGAGGATCATCATCATCCTGATCCAGCTGCAAGATCTTGAAAGATATGCCGGGCCAAGAACCTATACCTAGCTGCAAGATGAGATGATCGGCACCGGCCACCCGCCAATAGAGGAAAGCAAGGCGCCAAGGTATTAGAAGGATCAACACCTGGAAAGCCAAAAGAACATATAACCAAGCCATCGGGCTCACCTCTGGTTAGCTTTCCCAGTTGCGGGCCCCTCTAATCAAAATCTTCGGCAGGATATTCCAATGGAGGCAGTTCGGTTAAGGAATTGAGCCCCATATGGACCAAGAATTCCTGGGTTGTCCCATAAAGGATAGGCCGTCCCGGCAGTTCCGCCCGACCCCTCTCTTCGATCAAGCCCCGGTCCATCAAGTTGTTGATGGCCGAATCGGAACGCACTCCCCGGATGTGATCGATTACTCCCTTAGTCACCGGTTGTCGATAGGCGATGATGGCCAAGGTTTCCATAGCCGCCGTCGACAGCCCCGATTTTTGCACCGGTTGATGTAGTTTGGTCACCAAAGATGCATATTGGGGCTTTGTCTGCAGGGACCAGCCTCCACCGACCTGATAAAGGTCGAAGGAACGTTCTTGATAATCATCCTGCAGCTCCTTGATGCCTTGGCGAATCTCCTCAGGACCCACGCCGACCAATTCGGCCAAGAGCCCTTCAGTAAGGGGTTTCCCAGAGGTAAACAAAAGGGCTTCAATTTGCGTTTTTACTCTCATCACCATCACCTACTATCCCTGGGATAGCTAGACTAATCAGGATGGTTCGATAGGGTTCCCCCTGGTTGAGGATCACTTCCCCATCTTTGCTTAATTCCAGCAGAGCCATCAAGGTAGTCACCTGCTCCCGTCGAGTCGAACGGCGAAGGAGCTGCCGGAAGGGCAATCTTCCCAATCTTTTCAACTCCGCTATGATCTCTTGCATCCGAGCCGGCAAATCGATGCTCACCCGGACCACTTCCCGGACCCGTTCCCGCTCCCGCAAATCATGAAGGAGCTGGCCCGCAAGCTGAGCCAAATCTTCGGCGGTGGTCTCCCCCACTGGCTGCAGATAACAGATTGGTCCCTGCCAGGGACGCTGGGGTCGAAAATGGCGTTGTCCGGCCGCCTCCTCGAGAAGCGCCATCCTTTCCGCAGCCCCTTTGTAGGCGCTGTATTCGGCCAACCGCCGGGATAACTCCTCCCGGGGGTCAGGCCCCTCCCCTTGGGATTCATCGCTAGGGGGACGAGGGAGCAAACTTTGGGCCTTCATCTGGAGCAGAGTCGCTGCCATGACGAGGAATTCGGCCGCGACCCCCAAATCTAGCTGCTCCATCCGGGCCAAAGACGCAATATACTGATCGGTTATGGTGCTGATGGGGATATCCCAGATGCTGACCTTTTCCCTTTTAATCAAGTCGATTAATAAATCGAAGGGACCCTGATAAACGGGCAGCTCCACCTGATAGTCCATAAAATGATCCCATCACCTATCCATTATAGTCGCATGACCTTCCGTACTTCGGCCATGGTTTTTTCCGCCACCTGGCGAGCTTTTACAGCCCCTTCGCGTAAGACATCTTCGACAAAATCGGGATCCTTCTCCAACTCCTGGCGCCGCTCATAAATAGGACCTAATTCCTCGATGAGATTGGTCCAGAGTTGCTTCTTACAATCAACACAACCGATACCGGCCCGCCGGCACTCCACATCGATAAAGTCCAACTGTTGGGGACTAAAGACCTTATGGAACGCGAAAACAGGACACACTTCAGGATCGCCAGGATCATGGCGGCGTACCCGTTGGGGATCGGTCACCATTTGGCGGATTTTGCCCTTGAGTACCTCGGGATCCTCCGCTAATAACAGGACGTTGCCGTAGCTTTTGCTCATTTTTCGGCCATCCAATCCTGGCAAGAGGGGTACCTGGGTCAATTTCGACTGGGGTTCGGGAAAGACCGGTTCATACAGGAAGTTGAAACGCCTGACGATCTCCCGGGCCAGTTCCAAATGGGGTAATTGGTCTTCACCGACCGGTACCGTATCGGCTTTGTAGACCAGGATATCGGCGGCCATCAAAACTGGATAGCCCAGAAAGCCGTAGGTGGTAATCTCCCGGTCAGCCAATTGTTTTAGCTGTTCCTTGTAAGTAGGACAGCGCTCCAGCCAAGACAGGGGGGTGATCATCGACAACAGAAGATGGAGCTCGCCGTGTTCCTTCACATCGGACTGGCGAAAAATCACCGCTCCTTCGGGATCGAGACCGGCACTGAGCCAATCGATGGTCATCTCCCGGATGTTTTCCCGCAAAAGCTCCGTATCTTTATAAGCGGTAGTTAAGGCGTGCCAGTCGACGACGGAAAAGAAACATTCATAATCATGTTGCAGCTTCACCCAGTTGTCTAAAGCCCCTAAGTAATTACCTAAATGGAGCCGACCGGTGGGACGCATACCGCTAAAAATTCGACCTTTTTTCTCCATCTCTTGGGAGCAACCTCCTTTAGTTGTTCTCGTCGGCAGCCTGCATGATAGCCAACAATCTATTTTCCTCCGCCCGGGAAGGGTCATGGTGCCAACGGATGAGGTAAACTACCGGGGCCGGGGCACCGAACAATTCCGCCATATGAGCTCCCCGACGGGGATGTTGTAACTGGACCCGGGCACCGGCCCCTAGTCTTCCGCCCCGGGCCATTAGTCTTTCCAACCCTTCTCCATCATAAAAAGAAAGGAGCACCCGCTGCCATAGGGACAAATCTCCCCTCACCTTTCCCACATCATGGAGGAGGGCCGCAGGGACTAGAATATCGAGGCT
>JBMNRY010000050.1:0-14640 GCA_050944915.1 Limnochordia bacterium | reverse complement strand
GAGGCTTATTTCCAGGGTGCTATGCGGTGACTCCTTTTTCTACCCAACTCTGGAAAATTAGACTGCCATTTTCGCCATTCTTATACTACCAAAAACAAGCAGTAGACACCGAGCTTATCTGACCTTGGAGTTTTTGACTTCGTAACCTACCTGAGTGATGGTTTTTTCAATATCATCAATAGCTACTTTGCTTTCATCGAAACTCAATTTCACTTTGCTGGAATTAAATAATACCTTAACCGAATCTTGTTCCACGCCTTCAAGGCCCTTGACGGCGCCTTCAATTTTCAACATACAGGATGGACATGCTAGTGTCTCCAATTGGATTGTAGCCGTTTTCATATTCCCTTCTCCCTCCATGAAGATTTTGATTAGACTTCCCCTCAATTGGATTATATCCTATTTTCACGACCAAAACCCTTCCTCCAAACCCTTAGGTCCGCAGGCGGTATCTCAATAAGCGCATCCCATTGAGGATTACAGCTAAGATGCTACCTTCGTGGACTAACATCCCGATGGACATATTCATCCAGTCGCTGAATAGGACACTAGCCAACAGGAGGAGGACCACACCGACCGCGATGACGATGTTTTGTTTCATATTCCTCGCGGTAGCCTTAGCTAAGCCTAAGGCGTGGGGCAGCCGACTAAAATCGGAATTCATCAAGACCACATCCGATGTCTCAATGGCCACATCGGTGCCGCTACCCATGGCAATCCCGATTTGGGCCAAGGCTAAGGAAGGACTATCATTAACCCCATCCCCGACGAAGGCAACAATGTGACCTTCGTCCATCAATTCTTTGATCTTTTCTGCCTTATGTTCAGGCAGCATATGGCCATGGGCTTCCGTTAGGCCTAATTCCCGGCTGACCACATCAACTGTACCTTGGTTATCCCCCGACAACATGATCAGGTTCTTGACCCCTAATCTCTTCAGCCGTTGCAGTTCTTCCTTGACCCCCGGACGGATCTGGTCCCGGACACCCATTAGGATCTTCAGCTCTCCGTCGACGGCGGTGAGGACTAGGGAATTACCCTTTGTCTCGAAACGGGCTACATCGGATTGGACCTGTTCATCAAGGGGGACGTTCTCTCGCTCCATCAAGGCCACGTTCCCTACGGCTACCCGGTGGCCATCAACGGTGGCTATGATGCCTTCCCCCTTGATCACTTCTGTGTTTTCTACGGTGAAGAATTGGACATCACCGATTTCCTCCAGAACAGCCTTAGCTAAGGGATGGTCCGATTCCCGTTCCACACTGGCTAGATAAGCTAAGGCTTCGTCGATGTCTTTCCCGTAATACTCGATTTCGGCCACCGACGGATTACCCATGGTAAGGGTACCAGTCTTATCGAAGACCATGGTATCTAGCCGGCTAAAGTCGCTGATGACCTCACTACCTTTGAGAAGGACTCCATGACGGGCTCCATTGCCAATACCGGCCACATTGGAGACGGGAACACCGATAACTAAAGCACCCGGACAGCCCAACACCAGGATGATGATGGCCAGCTCCAGATCCCTAGAGATGAGCCAAATGAGGAAGGACAGGACGAGTACCGCCGGTGTGTAGTAGCGGGAGAAGCGGTCGATGAAACGTTCTGCCTCCGATTTGGAGTCTTGGGCTTCCTCGACTAGCTCGATAATCCTACCAAAGGTCGTATCCTCCCCCACCCGGTCGGCAACGATTTGCAAGGTACCGTTATCTAAAATGGTCCCGGCATACACCTTCGACCCCTGTTCTTTCTCGACGGGGATGGATTCCCCGGTGATGCTGGCTTCATTGACGCTGCCTTCGCCGGAGATTACCGTACCATCGACGGGCACCTTGGCGCCGGTTTTGACTAGCAAAACATCACCGATGTCCACATCATCGACTTCGACTTCGACGAACTGGCCATCCTCCATTTGTTTGAGGGCACTTTCCGGTGCCATCTCCGTCAGTTCCCTGATGGCGGAGCGGGTTTTATCTAAGGTTCGCTGTTCTAAATAGGCGCCGAAGAGGAACAGGAAGGTGACGATGGCCGATTCCTCAAAGTTTTGAATCAAGAAGGCACCGGCGACGGCGATGGTCACTAAGACATCGATGCTAACCACCTTGACCCTTAAGGCCTGATAGGCTTGGATAGCGATGGGGGTAACACCCAAAATCGAGGCGATGATTAATGCCCACCGAAATACACCCAGGTTAGCCATCGTCCATTTACTAATAAAAGCTGTGGCAATCAAGATTCCACTAATTAGAGCAATCTTGTTCTTGTTGCCCAATATGAGCCGCTGCATGTCCTCACCCCTTCTTACATCCCACTGCTGTAACACCGACCGGCAGGTTCGATTCCCCCCAATTTCAGAGGAATACGCCGTTAATTACCATAGGCTCTATCTAATTCTTCCAACATCTTATAAACCGCTTCATAGGTTTCACAGACATCATCGGGTACTCGGTAATTGTCGGTGACAGCTCGCAGTTGTGCAAACTCCTCGTCCAGGTCCGGTCTTTCCCCTCCCGCGGCCTTAATCTTAGCATTGAGGGCATCGAACAAGTCTTTTACCTCATGGAACTCAGGATGATGGGGGCCGTGGACCCGTTGCACAATAGGCACGAACATTTCCAGTTGCTCCAGGTATCGTTCCTTCACTTCGTTAAAAGTTGCCATTGCTACTTCTCCCTTCCTTTGCATCTTTCGTTTGGCTTCCCTGATTTATGTCCATCTTAGCATGCCCCCACTGGGGAAAAAATGATCTAGGTCATTTTTGCAAAAGACCTAAATAATCACCATTGAACTTTCGCCATATCCGCTTCCTTAAAGGCAAAAATGCCGCCCCCTTAACCTAAGAGACAGCATCAATATGTATAATCCGAAAATAGTTTGGTCTGCTAAAACCCGTGACTGCTAGATTGTGGAACAGTATAAAGAAACAGGGCCGTTCCGGCCATCCATTGTTGATAAGCCCCAATGGTCACCCTTTCATAAACACCTAAAAGGGCACCGGGGCCGGTGCTGCCCACCGCGGCAAGACCGGCGATGAGAATGATAGCCGCTGAAACCACGGAATAGACAGGATAACCTCTACGGGAGGTGAGCTTACGAGAACCCAAGCCGACAAGGAGGGGACAAAGGATGGTCATTGGAGCCACCAAAGCCGCTAGGACCAGATGAATGATGCCTCCAATGGAGGTCTCTGCCCCTCGGGGATCCATGGGAAACAGGGGCCATAACAAGCTCAAAAGGGCGATCACCACAAGCAAACCGATGCCGTTGTTAAGGGTTTGGACCTTAAATCGCCCGAGGACCGAAAGGGCACCGATGCCAAAGATTAGGGCTAGGAAAAGGGACAATGTGAACAGGATATTTAACACCATGGCCGCCGGTGCACCAGAAGCTGTTAACTCGCTGATGGCGTGGTAGCGATGGCTGTAGCCCGGTGTTAGGAAACCACCTAGAATCACAGTCCCTCCATAAAGGACGGGAGAAGCCAGACCGGCCATCAATAATCCTTTGTTAATCACAACCTCCCCCCCTTCCCCGCCATTTTCCACTTAGGCCCCACTGATTCCTTTCAGTCGATTGGTCTATGGCTCACCCATCGAGACTTTTTAATCCTGCCTTTTGGGCCGACTTCAGCGCTTCAAGATACTCCTTGGAGCTGACGGGCCGAGCGATGGGCGGATACTCAATAGCCCGATATTCAGGACGATACTGGCCCATAATATTGACATAGATCTCTGGGGACAGTCCTGCTACCCAACGGATAAAATCCTCGGTGCCGCCGACTCCGTTGGGCATGACCAGATGGCGAATCATCAGACCCTGCAAAGCGATACCCTGATCATCGGTGATCAGCTTTCCCACCTGGCGATACATCTCCTCAATGGCCCCTTTGGCCCTGTGAGGGTAGTCAAAGGTAGCACCTTCCGTGTAGCGATGGGCCTCGACTCCCCCCATGAATTTCAGATCCGGCAGGTAGATATCGACGATTCCATCGAGGAGTCTTAGGATTTCCACCCGTTCGTAGCCATTGGTATTGTAACACAGGGGGATACTCAAGCCCTGCCGCACAGCTAGCCCCAGGGCCCTCAATATCTGGGGCATAAAATGGGTCGGTGTCACCAAATTGATGTTGTGGCATCCCTGTTCCTGCAAATGGAGCATCATCCTAGCCAGCTCTTCATCGGATACCTGCCGGCCCCGCCCTCCATGGGCGATAGTCCAGTTTTGGCAAAAGACACAGCCGAGGTTGCAGTAAGAGAAAAAGATGGTCCCCGAACCGCCTCGGCCCACCAAAGGCGCCTCCTCGCCGAAATGGGGGTTATAACTGGCAACCACCCCTTGGGCCGGCCCACCGCAAATTCCCTTTTCACCCTGCAGGCGGTTTACCCGACACCGATGGGGACAGAGGATACAATCCTCCAACAAAGCGTATGCTTCCTCTATCCGTCGACCAAGTTCTCCATCAGCGTCTAACTTCAGATAGGCTGGTTGCCAAGGGTTCCCAAGAGACATTATTCCCACCCCCTTTGCGAGAAGGACCTTAAGTTCAAGCTCCAGGCCCCATGCTCATCATCCACCACACCATTAGTCTTTAACCTCCGCAAAGCCCATTATCACATCGTCCCCTTAGATCAGCAGATCCCAGGGATTAGGGCCCCTTGTTTTTCACAACAAAATCGACAAAGGCGTTGGCTTGTTCCTGCAGAAAGGCATAGCTGACCGTTAAGCGGAGCCTTCCTTGGCTGTCCACTTGTTCCAATCCGTAGGGAATCGTCAACCGGGGAGCATTCATCACATCCATATTCAAAAAACTAATTAAGGTCACAAGATGGTCCTGGGCGAGGGCGGTGCCCGACATCCCGGGGGAGATGCCGCTGATGGCTGCCGGTTTGCCCTCGAGAACCTGGGGCTCTCCCGGACCGATGGGACGGGATAACCAATCGATGAGGTTCTTCAATACCCCGGGGAAATAGTGATTATACTCGGGGGTGAAAAACCAGATCCCATCGGCCAACTTCACCTCTTCTCGGACCCGTTTCACAGCAGGGGGCGCTGGGTATTCCAGATCTTGGTTCATAAAGGGTAGATCGTGATAATCTAATAAGCGAAAATCGGCCCGATCTTCCATAATCCCTTGAGCAACCTGGGCCAATTGGCGGTTCAGCGAGTTTTTCCTCAAGGACCCAACGATGACTAGAATTCTTATCTTTCTCAAGTCGCCAACTCCCCTTACCAGGCTAATAGGAGATCCCTTGTCGCAAGAAGGTGCCCTGTTTCAGATCAACAAAGGCTTGATCCAATTCTTCCTTGGTGTTCATCACGATGGGCCCTCCCCAAGCTACCGGCTCATCCAACCGTTGGGAACTGATAAACAACACCTGCACGGCCTCCTCCCCAGCCCTGATCTGTACAAAATCCCCTGGAGTTAATTTAGCCGCCGTCTTCTCCTCGATGGGCTCTCCGGCGATTAGGGCATCCCCGACTAGGGTAAAGACCATGATCGAACGATCCCTTGGGGTATCGATAGTCACCCTTTGGTGGGGCTGGAGATGGATGTCGTAATAGTCCAGGGGAAGGTATTTGCTCATAAATCCCTCTATCCCCTGATACGCCCCGGCCAAGAGCCGTAGTTTTCCACCTTCCAGGGGAATTTCTTCGATCTCCGCCCGTTTAATGCTTCGATAGGCCGGCGGGACCATCTTATCCTTAGCGGGTAAGTTCAGCCAAAGCTGCACCCCTAAGAGCCGTTCCGCTGCGGGTAATCGCTCTTCATGGAGGATACCGGAACCGGCCGTCATCCATTGGACTTCTCCATCGCCGATGGTGTCTTCGTTGCCCAGACTATCCCGGTGGGTCATCCGTCCGTGATAGACATAACTGATGGTCTCGATTCCCCGGTGGGGATGCAGGGGAAATCCAGCAGTATAATCTTCGGGATTGGTGCTGTCAAAGGAATCTAACATTAAAATCGGGTCGTATTCCTTGACTGTCTCATCGGCTAAGACCCTTACAAGGCTCACTCCTGCCCCATCCTTAGTTCGATAACCCCGGACTTGTCCTCCTATTTTCCGTTCCATGGCCAGGCCTCCTCACCCATCGGTATAGTGATCGTAGAATAACCTAGTTTTCCGAAAGATTCAACCCATAGACAACAGTTTTCTAAACACCGAGGTGTCTTTCCCCCGCCCGTTGTTCTGGGATATCCGAGGTCGCATGGAATTAGAAGGCTGTGTTCGACTAGACAGTTATTGACATATGTCACTAACTGCGTATAATAAGATCATAAATGACATATGTCATAAACTGTCGGGAGGTGAAAGATACTGCGATAAAGGGAAGGGACCAGATCCACTGGGTTGGGGAAGTTCAAAGGTGGAATGGTGAGGATGGAAATCTGCCCCATGAGTCCCCGGAGTCGCTACATTCGTATTGCCTCCTCTGGAACATGCCATAAAGGTAACCAGAAAATCCTTTGATTCTTTCCCAAGGGGCGACAGGCGGTTCCAATCCGCAATTCTCGGAACGGAGGTCTTTTTGTGAAAATAGCAATTCCCGTCGATAAGACGAGCTTACAATCGAAGGTATCGCTGTATTTTGGACGGGCCCCCTATTTCCTCGTCTATGATCCCCAATCGAAAGAAGGCCTCTTTGTGGACAATGATGCCGTAGCGAGCACCGAAGGAGCGGGGATCAAGGCGGCTCAAACCATCGTAGATCATGAAGTAAAGACTTTACTTGTCCCCCGCTTAGGGGCCAACGGGGCAAAGCTCCTTAAGGCCGCGGGGGTAGAGATCTATAAAACGATAGATGCTTCTGTGGAAGACAATATCGATGCCTTTCTGGCTGGGGAACTCCATTCATTGACTGAGATTCACCCTGGATTCCACGGCCGAGGAGGCAACTAGAATGAAAGTGGCTGTCCTCAGCGGCAAAGGTGGCACAGGAAAAACCCTCGTGGCCGTTAATCTAGCTGCGGTAGCAGGGGAATCGACCTACATCGATTGTGATGTGGAGGAACCTAACGGTCATCTGTTTCTTAAACCGAAGAATATCCAGGAGGAAGCAATATCTATTAGGATCCCAAAGGTAGATAACAACCGATGTAGTGGTTGTCGAACCTGTGTGGAGTTTTGTAAGTTCAGCGCTCTGGCCTATATAAAGGATTCCCTCCTCATTTTCGAGGAGCTTTGCCACTCCTGCGGCGGCTGTATCCTTCTTTGCCCTGAGGAGGCGTTGACGGAAAAGGAAAGGATAATCGGCAGGGTTCAACGGGGGGTCTCGGACCAAGTACGGGTTCACACGGGGATTCTAAACCCCGGCGAAGCTGTCGGGATCCCCATTATCGATGAATTGCTGGCTGACCATGACCCTACCACCGATGGAGATGTTTTTATCGACTGTCCCCCCGGCATCGCGTGTAACGTGATGGAGAGCATCAAGGATGTGGATTATTGCCTATTGGTAGCTGAACCTACGGTCTTTGGCCTCCATAACTTTCGAATGGTCTACCAGCTGGTCAAATTATTTCAAAAGCCCTGTGGGGTGGTCCTCAACAAATGTCTCGACGGAGAAAATCCGGCGGAGGAGTTTTGTTTAGAAAAGGAGATTAGGATTCTCGGCCGCATCCCCTTTGATGGTGAACTGGGCATTTTGAATTCCAAAGGAGAGATCGCCGTTAGGAAAAGGGAGAAGTATCGCCGGTTGTTCGCTACTTTACTGGGGAGGATCCGAGGAGAGGTGCATCATGAAACAACTGCTAGTTCTTAGCGGCAAAGGTGGCACGGGGAAAACCACCATCGCCAGCGCTTTGATCAAGCTTGCCGAAGCGAAAGTTTACGCCGATTGTGATGTTGATGCACCGAATCTCCATCTGATCACCAGACAAAGGTCCGAACCAAAGAAGAGCAACTATTACGGTTTGCCTAAGGCGAAAATCGACTTTCATCTGTGTAGCCAATGCGATCAGTGCCGGCAACACTGCCGATTCGATGCCATTTCCCCCCAGTACCAGGTGGAACCCTTTGCTTGCGAAGGCTGTGGAGTCTGCGAAGCTATTTGTCCCGTAGGAGCGGTCAGCCTAAAACCGGCTGTAGCCGGTGAGCTAATGTTATATGCCGATGAAACACAAGTCTTTTCTACTGGGCAACTTCGGATCGGGAGCGGAAATTCCGGTAAGCTAGTGTCGAAAGTCAAAAAACAGATGCAAGGAGCCGCGCCAAAGACTGAGATTGCCATCATTGACGGTTCTCCAGGGATAGGCTGCCCTGTTATCGCATCCCTCAGCGGTGTGAATATGGTATTAATCGTCGCCGAGCCTTCCCTATCGAGCATTAGTGACTTGCAGCGGATCATCGAAACGGCGGCCACTTTCGGTATTAAGGCCGCCGTCTGTGTGAATAAGTATGACACCAATATGGAAAACACCGAAAAAATCGAGGAATTGTGCAGAACACAGGGGCTACCCTTCATGGGTAGGATCCCCTACGATGAAAAAGCGATCAAGGCTATTAACAACGGGCAAACCATCGTGGATGTGGATTGTCCCTCGGGGCAGGGGGTGAAAGCCCTTTACCAAAAGATCATGAGATTGCTCTTTGAAGAAGATTAGGGCCCATGTTACTGTTTGACGCTAACACAACATTCTTTAATAGAGGGGTAAAAGATAATGAGTGAAAGCTGCCAGCAAGACTGTAGTAGTTGCTCCCAGGACTGTGATGATCGAGGCGAACAAAAGCCTGATTTCCTCGAGAAGACCCATGAACTGAACCAGATCGAGAAAGTCATCGGTATTATGAGCGGCAAAGGAGGGGTCGGCAAATCCTTAGTGACCTCCCTGTTAGCGGTGACCATGAACCGCCTAGGTCATCGAATTGCCATCCTCGATGCCGATATTACCGGCCCTTCCATTCCTAAAGCCTTTGGCCTTAAAGAAAAAGCCCAAAGGGGTGAATTCGGAGTATTTCCCGTTAGAACCAAAACCGGCATCGATATTATGTCGATCAATTTACTCCTAGAGAAGGAAACAGATCCCGTTATCTGGAGGGGGCCCATTTTAGCTGGGGTGGTGAAGCAATTCTGGACCGATGTGATTTGGGGTGATGTAGATTATATGTTTATCGACATGCCCCCCGGCACCGGCGATGTGCCCCTGACGGTATTCCAATCCATCGCCGTCGATGGGATTGTCGTTGTCACCTCACCCCAAGACCTAGTATCGATGATCGTATCGAAGGCCGTTAAGATGGCAAAGATGATGGAAATTCCTATCCTTGGACTGGTAGAGAACATGGCCTATTTCCGCTGCCCCGACAACGATAAAATCTATCATATCTTTGGGGAAAGCCACATCGAAGAAATAGCCGAGGAGCATAATCTGCCAGTGTTAGCCAAACTCCCCATTGACCCGCAAATTTCGGCTTTCTGTGATCAAGGTCAGATTGAATTATTTGACGGTTATTGGCTTGATCCTGTAGCAAGAGTATTGGCAGAAAGATAAGGGGCCAGGGATATAGGTGCATCAACCAAAAGGGTTACTTTAGAGAAATAGTTCTAGTCTTCTAACCCAGACAATGGACAAATCAATCTATTGGAAATGGAGGAAAGGACTAATGACTAAGATCGCCGTAGCCTGTGAGAAGGACATGGTCACGGAACATTTTGGCCACTGCGCAAATTTTAGCCTTTTTGAAGTGGAAAACAACCAGATCGTCAATAGCCAGTTCATTCCCAACCCGGGACATCAACCGGGCTTCCTGCCAAATTTCCTTCATGATCTGGAGGTTAAGGTCATCATTTCGGGGGGTATGGGTACCCGAGCCATGGAGATCTTCAATGAAAAGGGCATCGAGGTGGTTGTTGGTGCCACTGGTAACCATCAAGCAGCAGTAGAAGGGTACTTAAACGGCTCTCTGAAATCTTCCGGTATTCTTTGTCAGCAACACCTACACCGGGGCCAATGCGGTGAATAGGCCAATCTCTCTGGTTTATCATAGCGCTTACATTGTATAATCGATGTAGGCGCTATTCTTTTCGGTGTAAGGAGTGTTTTTATGAAAGTCGGATTACTTCGATGTATGCAGACCGAGGATATGTGTCCTGGGACAACGGATTTTAAAGTCATCCAAGCAAAAAAGGGGCCCTTTGCTGAAGTTGAAGGGGATATTGAGATCATCGGATTTAATGGTTGCGGTGGGTGTCCCGGCAAAAGGGCAGTCACTAGGGCTGCGGAAATGGTCAAAAGGGGTGCTGATACCATAGTCTTCTGTTCTTGCATCACTAAAGGAACACCCATTGGATTTCCCTGCCCCCATGCCAAAGAAATAAAAGAAGCTGTTACAAAAAGGTTGGGAGATGGCATAACCATCATCGATTATTCCCACTAGTCCGGTTCAACCCGGTGAGTTCATCTGGGGCGGCCCCTTCTCCGCCCTGCCAATCCTCCATGGACATGATGGTTAAATACCCTACCGGATAGCACAAAGGCTCCATAGGTGAGGCACCCGGGCTTCGTTGTCACATATAAATAGTCTATTGACAAGACGTCTTGCGGAGGTAGTTGATTCGTTCTGCTCCACGACTAGCCTCCGTTACAAGGCGTCTTAGTTCTTTTTCTCCCTTGTAGTCGATGTACACCCTTGACAAGGATTTTAATTATGCAGGAGTTTAATATTCTTTACTGAACTATTATATTATCTATGTTGGTTTCAGAATTTAATGGCCTATTTTGGTGTCCAAAAGAAAGGGGTGTTGTTTCGAGGACAAAAGGACTTGGATTTGTCCACCAGAGACCACTTCACTACTTTTACAGGAGGTCTTGTGATGAGCTTCTTTAGGAACAAACATTGGGCCATGGCTGTTTTCTTCATGCTGTTCGTACTGTTGACTGGGAGTGTTGTATCTGCCGATGATAGTTATCCTCGCCGCCCACCGAATATTGTCATCGGTTACGCAGCCGGTGGTGGAACAGATACCGCCATTCGTCCCATTGCCTTGGAAATGGAAAAGTATTTGGGTTCCACCATTACTGTCCTAAATATGCCCGGTGCCGATAGTGCCGTTGCTGTCGACTATGTAAGAAATCAACCTAAAGATGGTTACTGGTTGTTAGGCACCGGAGCCGATAGTATCAGTGTTACATTGCGGATCAAGAACCTGGTCGATACAAACTGGCGGGAATGGGAAGCCATGTATACCATGTTCGGTCCCGACGGTCTTGTGGTGCGCAAGGACTCCCCCATTAAAAATCTGGACGATGCCATCGAATTCCTCCGCCAAGGTAATGTGGTTTGCGGTGTAACCGGTCTGGGTAGTAGCCCTCACTTGTTTTTCGAAGAATTAAATAAAGCCGTCGGCGGCAAGCCTGTTACCTATGTACCCCATGGAGGGTGTCATCCCGCAGGTGTTGCCACAATTGCCGGGGAAGTCCCCATCGCTCTAGTCACCTTATCGGCAGTCTGGGATTTTGTCCGAGCCGGTGAGCTCCGGGTCCTCGCCGCCTTTGGCGTAGAAGAACCTGTAAAAGTAGAAGTAAAAGGGGAGACAGTCGTCATTCCCAATATCGGTTCCAAAGTCCCCGGAACCGAAGAACTGGATAAGTGGAAGAAGAGTTGGCCCATCTTTGTTCATCGAGACGTGCCTGCACCCATTCGAGCCAAACTACGGGAAGCTTTCGTTTGGGCCTGTCAGCAACCTTCCGTTCATGAGTTTGCCGAAGCCAATGGTTTAGTCGTCGCCGGAATTGTCGGTGAAGACGCGGACAGAATGATGTGCTTCAGTGAATCCTTTGCTGGCTGGATGATGGAAAAGGCTGGCCAAGCGGAAATCTCCCCGGCGGAATTGGGTATTCCCACCGTCGAAGAGTGGGTATGGCCTCCTGACAATTGGGATTATCAATACTAGTGTGATCTTACAATGGGGAGTCGATGACTCCCCTCAACAACCATTTAACTACAGTTGAAGGGTGATAAAATGACAACCCAGGATAAAACTAAAGCCTTAGCCGCCGTTGATTTGCTCTTTTCTATAGTCCTAGCTCTCGGCAGTATCTGGGTCATCCAGGAAGCCTCAAGGTTGAGGGTCTTTGGCAGTTTCTACGATGCACCGGGGTTTTTCCCCTTTGTCATGGGATGGTTGATTCTTATCGGCGCAGTAGCTTTAATGTTTGATGCCATTAAGCGGGGCGGCATCAAACAAATGAAGGAGAAAAGAAAGGAACTAGGACAACTACGCAAGCATGAAAGCATGCGCCGATTACTAGTTTTGGTCGCACTAATTGGAATCTATGGTTTTGTATTGGTGCCAAACATGCACTATACCTTAGCGAGCACCCTTTTCCTAGTCAGCATATTCCTCTATCTTCGTTCCCTTAAATGGTATTATACCATCGCCCTTTCCGTTGGAGTATCTGTTGGAATTAGTCTCGTTTTCCACTATGCCTTGAAAATCCCACTGCCCTAAGGAGTGAAATGATTTGATGGAGGTATTCCTATCGGAATTAGCCGTCCTAGGTCAAGTCGCCCTGGAAATCCTATCTCCAGTTAGCTTGATGATGGTCCTTTCCGGCACTTTCCTCGGCATAATTGTCGGTGCAATCCCTGGAATGACGGCCACAATGACCCTCGCTCTTTTAATTGGTCTAACCTATGGATTGGGTTTCTATCGTGCCATCGCCATGATGATGGGTCTCTATACGGGGGCGATTTACGGCGGATGTATCGCTTCAATCATGGTCAACATTCCTGGTACACCTTCAGCAGCCACAACCACCCTCGATGGTTTCCCCTTAGCGAAAAAGGGCGAAGGGGGACAAGCCATTGGGATGGCAACCATCGCCTCCTTTTTTGGCATGTTAGTAGGCATCTTTGCCCTTGTGGTTTTAACCCCTTTGATTTATCAAGTAGCTCTAAAAATCGGTGCCTGGGAACAGTTTTTATTGGCCATCTTCGGGGTGACAATCTGTGGTAACCTCGGTAATGCCGATCAACCACTAAAAGGTTGGATCGCCGGTTTCCTGGGTTTGATTGTCGCGTCGGTAGGCTTAGATCCCATTTACGCCATTCCTCGGTTCACTTTCGGCAATATCCAGTTAATGGGCGGGATTTCAATTATTGCGGCCCTCATCGGAATGTTCGGCATCTCGGAAATCCTGGATGTGCTGAAGGAGAAAGTACCTTATCAAATCCCCCAAAAGGTAGGAAGAATTGTACCCCCGCTGTCCATGCTGCCAAAGTTTATCCCTAATGCCATTCGTTCGGGGATCATCGGTGTGATCATTGGCATTATCCCCGGTGTAGGTGAAAACACCGCGGCTTGGATTGCCTATGACATGGCCAAACGCTCCGACCCCCATCCCGAAACCTTTGGAACCGGGAATTATCACGGTGTTGTTTCTGCTGAGACGGCCAACAACGCATGTATCGGGGGAGCATTGATTCCGATTTTGACCCTCGCTATCCCAGGTAGTGTGGGGACAGCTTTGCTGATGGCGGCGATGATCGTCCACGGCGTGCGCCCTGGACCTATGTTGCGTTTTGAATTTCCTGGGTTTACCTATCATGTAGGGCTATTATTAACCATAGCCTCGGTTTGTATGTTAATCCTGGGCTTACTCATGGCCCGTCCCCTCATCCATCTTTTGAAAATCAAAAGGGAGATCTTACTGCCACTAATTATACCCCTCTGTACCATCGGGGCTTACGCCTCGAACATGCGCCACTTCGATATTAAAGTCATGCTATTCCTTGGGTTTGTAGCCACTATTCTTCGCTGGATGAATTATCCAATGGCACCTTTAGTCCTCGGCTTAATTCTCGGACCCATGGCCGATAATCAATTCCGCCGTGCTATGCTCATTTCCCGGGGAAACTTCTTCGCCGTCTTCCAACGCCCCATATCCGTCGGCCTAATGATTTGTATAGCCCTGATGCTCCTGTCGGGCACCGGCGTATTGGACAAAATCAGATCTAGAAGAGCAAAAGGCTCCACAGGTCAAGCGGGGTGAGACCAGGCAATTTCCCTGGTCAAGATTTTACCCAGTTGCTGGAGGAGCGCTTTCTGAGTATTGAACACGGGTTCAATACACCAAGATAACTTCACCATGAAGGGGCTGTCGCAAAACAAGCTGAAAACAGCGGATTTTGCGCAGCCCCTTGTTCATAGCAAGAACGGAAAATCCAGTGTATTCCCTAAGATTAGAGTTATCGATGATAAGGTGAAACAATTTCATCCTAGCGAATCTAAGAAGGGGAACGGGCTTAGTAATGGAGGGCCAGGGTCAGGTTAGGAGCTCTGTGGCAGTGTTTCCCTGGTCCTGTCGAGACTATGGGGGATAGGTCACTGGTTGGATATACTAATGACCCCTTAATGATAGTGAGCTTACTACACTACTAACACGTTGATACTCAAGGCCACAGTACCTCTTCCGCGTAGAGAAACCACTCCGACTTCTCGTGGAACACACCTGACACGAAAACCTTGTCAATGGCCACTTGAGAATCCCCCTTTTTGGCCATGAAATTTTCTCACGCTGGAACAGTGATCCATCTAGGGTCATCGAACAGATACCCTCCGTACGTCCTATGGCTCTCTGTTGTTCATGCGGCAGAGCGTTCCCCCTTTCAAAGACTGTGTCTATCTGCTTGTTGG
>JBMNRY010000049.1:0-14947 GCA_050944915.1 Limnochordia bacterium | reverse complement strand
GAGCCATTCAAATTCCTCCTCTTAGAATTCTGGTTTGTCCAACTTCTATTCTAACTGAGGAATTTGTTAATGGCTCTCCTATTTTTTCAGAAAACCATTTTTACACCATTATACGGACTCAACTTCCAAAGCCTTCTCTTTCTTTTAGTTCCAAATCTACTTCCATTTGCTTTAACTCTCGATTAAGCGTGGAGGTTTGCTGATTAATCCTTGAAATGATGCCTCCCTTTTCCGATGCGTCCAACGAAACAAAAGCGTTCAGTTTTTCTTCCAAGGCTCTAAGCGCTGCGGACAATACTGCTACATCGTTCTCTGTGGTATCATATTTTAAGACGGTCGCGGACTCACGACTAGTACCTGTATCCACAGCATCCCATGATATACGAAAATCAAAATCTACATTACGTGGTTCAATGGGCACAAATGCGGGAAAATCTTTAAATAGTTTAAGAATGTTTTTTGTTGCAGCTCCACCAGCATATTGCTTTAAGCGCACCCATAACTTCAAGATGACGGTAATGGTCCCTAGGATTTGTAACACTTGCCCCATAACGGCCGTCACAGACGCACGCCCTATAAACTGACATTTTGCAAAACCGAAAGAAAAAGCAAATCCAGCAACAACGATAGCTACTATCATAAAAAGCCTAGCTCTGCCGGCAAGGCTACGATAATTAATTTTGCCTTTTACTCTTGTCGAAGTATCCATTGTAACCTCCCAAGGGACGCATCTGGCCTTGCAAATGCTTCACCAAAGCGCGAAGCTTTTCTTCGGACACCTTATCGGCATCCACATTTAGCAGCTCATACATAATCCCTTTTTTTCGGGCATCTTATTCACCTCCATGTTATCCCTCTTTTCAGTCACTGCCTTTCAAAAAAGAAAGGCCCCGTTAGGAGCCCTCCTTATTAACTTACCACTTAAGATCTTATCCAAGAAGTTGTAGTACACTTTGAGGAGCCATATTAGCCTGAGCCAACATAGCGGTTGCAGCCTGCTGGAGAATGTTGTTCTTGGTGAAGGCCATAATCTCTTCAGCCATGTCGAGGTCACGGATCCGAGACTCAGCAGCTTGCAGGTTCTCAGCAGAGGTGCCGAGGTTTGCAATGGTGTGCTCAAGCCGGTTCTGAACAGCACCGAGTTTGGAGCGTTCAGCAGAAACCTTATCAATAGCTGTTTGGATATCTGTAACAGCTCTATTGGCTGCCGCACGAGACGAAACGTCAATACCGCCCCAAGCTTCAGCATCAGCTACCTTTTCCCCATTACTAAACTGAGCGGCCGATGCAACTTTAGCTTCTCCTGAAATATCAATACTATCGCTAGCGGAATCTAGGTCGGCAACATTTCCTGTGATGTCAAAGGACAATCCAGCAAAAACACCCGTAGTGACAGCAACCGAAGTAGCATCGCTAGCAACTGTAACAACTTGGGTTGCAGTACCATCATCTAACGTGATTGCCACTTCGTCTAGATTGGCATCTGCACCACCAGCGGTAGCATCTAGATCGTTACCTGCGTCTGCAACGCCTAGGCCAGAGGCATCGCCACTAAAGCTAAACGTCGAATCGTCATTACCATCCTGGTCCTTAACACTCAGACCACTAATATCGTTCGATGCGTCGTTAGCAAGATCAAGTGTCAATGTTATGGTGCGCGCATTGTGATCTACAACGATACCTTCATTAGAATCATCAACGATGCTGACTGAATAGCCATTATACTGGGTTCCTACATCCGCCGCTGTTATGGTTAAGCCTTTAACAGTGACACTTGCTTTAACACCAGTATTCACTGCAGCATCCAAAGTGATGGTAGCGCCGTCAACAACACCTGCGCCTACAGTGTCTCCAACGGTCACGTTAGAAACAAGGCTACCACTGGCTGTACCAGTGTATTCCACAACATCCCTTGCGACTCCAAGGCTAAATGCATCCATTGCTTCGATTTCAAGCTCAATGAACTGCCCTTCATTGGCTCCAATGTGGAATCCAAGCTTACCTAAATTACTCTCTTGAATGCCACCATTCATCAAGGTTTGGGTGTTAAACTCGGTGTTATTGGCAATACGAGTGATTTCTTGCGCTAACTGGTCGATTTCCTTTTGGATTTCGAGCCTATCTACTTCAGTGTTGGTATCCGTTGCAGCTTGAGTAGCGAGTTCGCGCATTCTTTGCAGAATAGCGTGTGTTTCGTTCAGAGCACCTTCAGCGGTTTGGATAAGGCTGATACCGTCTTGAGCGTTTCTCTGGGCCTGTTTCAGACCACGAATCTGGCCTCTCATTTTCTCGGAGATAGCCAAACCAGCTGCGTCATCACCGGCACGGTTGATTCTAAAGCCGGAGCTTAGCTTCTCCATAGACTTGCTGCTGTTGGTTTGGTTGATCCCCAACTGCCTGTGGGCGTTCAACGCCATAATGTTGTTATTAATCCTCATTACACATTCGCCTCCTTGTGATTTGAACATCCATCCGTGGATGTTAGGTCGACCTTACTAATAACTATCGGCAGGGGTTTTGGAAGACTTTAGGCAAAAATTGATAACTCCCTAAAACCAGCTATACGGCAGCGGTGGATACTTAGAAAAACCCGCCGAACTCCGGTATTCTCCAACTAGGGGCCCTAACTTACTGATGCGATCATCGGTAGGAGGGTGAGTCGCAAACCAGCTGGAGACCAGATCTTGTCTTCGATCCCCCTCTAGCTCCTTCATCTTTTGGAGGAACGATACCAACCCACCGGGATCAAACCCCGCTTGGGCAGAAAACTTTACACCGCTGGAATCAGCTTCAAACTCCGCTTCCCGACTCCAACCACTCTTAAGTAAGTTGATGGAAAGACCGGCTAACATCTCAACAAGCTGGGTATCCCCTTCGACGTTCCCCAAGAGAAGCCTCGCTAAGGCCACTAAACCCAACTGGCGAATAATCGCGTTCATTCCATGGCGGTGACTAATATGGGCCACTTCGTGGCCGAGGACCCCCGCTAACTCTTCAGGTTTCTCGACCAGGTTAAGTAAACCCCTCGTCACAAAAACAAACCCACCGGGAAGGGCAAAGGCATTAATCTGGCTCGAATTTAAGGGAGTAACGGAAAAAGCAATATCCTGACGGGGGTTAGCCTGGACGATCTTTTCAAACATGTTCTCCAGGTACCGGGCAGCTTCGGGATTAAGCACGGCGACCCCACCGTACTCGTTTACTAAATCCTCATAGGCCATCTGGCCAATCATTACCTCTAGATTAGTCCCCAAAGAGGCAAAAACGCTGGCGGAACCCGAGGCCAGAGTCAACAAAAGGAAAAGAAAAACTATGTAAAAAAACTGTTGCCTCCGAAGCATGAACATCCCTCCCAGATAGACTTGTAATTCTTTACCTGGGCTGTTACCTCCTGCCAGAGCATCTCTTACTAATTTTTCTATCCTGTTCGGTCTGAGAGCATACTAGCATCCAATAACGAAATAATAGGGGTAAATCCTTTACACGGAGGGAAACCAATGAAACACCTAAGAGCCTTAGCCATTAAATTCATCATGATCTCCATCGTCACCATGATCTTCGTACCCTTGTTTGGTAGTGCTACCCTGGGTGGGAGAATCTCTTTGGCCTTGGCGGTCACCATCATTGCCTATGTAGCCGGTGATCTGTTCATTCTACCCCAATACGGCAACACTACCGCCACCATCGCCGACGGCTTCCTGGCTGCTTTAGTCTACTACCTGGGCCAATCGATGATGCCCAATGCCTCCATAAGCCTCTTTGGTGTCATCGTATTGGGCATCATCGTGGCCCTCGGTGAATTCTACTTCCACCGTTACGTCCAAGAAACAGTCGTTTAGAATCCCCCGCCGGGGGATTCTACCCTACTCCCAACAAACTGCTCATCAAAGGAATGGTCACCACACAAAGAAGGGTCGTCACCAAGATCAAGGAAGATAACAAACCCTCATCTAAACCGTATTCAAAAGCAATAGGCAAGGTCCCCATAGCCACCGGTGTTGCCGCGGCCAAAATCCCGATTTGGTAAGTCATCGGATCGAGCTTCCACCAACCACCGACCCAAGCAGCCATCAGGGGAGCCAGGAACAACTGAATTCCCACCGCAGCCAAAATGGGGCCAAAACGGAGTTCCTTAAGACTAACATCAAGGGACAACCCTAGGGAGAACACTACTAGGGGAATAGTAATCCCCCCAAACCACTGGAGGGTGTCGAAGACCACCTTCGGTAGGTTCAAGGGCCGAGCTAAAAAGCCTAGGACTAGAGCTAACAAGGCGGGAGACAACAAGGCTTGTTTTAAGGCCCCAAGACTATCTTGAAAGGCCGTCTCCCCGTCACTTTGACCGAAATAGGCTGCGATCCACAATCCCACACTAAACATGGGGATGTTTTGTCCTAACAAATCGAAGATCATAATCCGCACAAGACCCGATTCTTGAAACATCTGGTAGGCTATAGGAAAACCGATGAACCCGCTGTTGCAAAACATCGCGGCCACCATGAGACTCCCTGTGCTAGGCGGGCTCAACTTCATGAGTCGAGCTAGAAAGAAGGCAGCCCCACCACCGAGGGCACAAAGCAAGAAGGCTAAAGGTACCAACTTAACAAACTGCCAGCTAATGTCGGCTTCTACAATGGACACAAAGATCAAGGCTGGAAGGGTTAGTTTCATAACTATGGCATTGAGGACATTGGCCTCACCCTTGGAGACTATCCCTCTTTTCCGGGCGAATAGGCCAATTAGCACGATGAATAGGATGGACAAAAGCTCATTAACCAACAGATCCTCTCCTTCACCAAAATTAGTACCAAAACCTGATTCGCTCTCCCCCGGATTTTCCCTCCTTACCTAGGTTTGACCAACTTTTTCTCACGAACATGGATCGGTGAAATCTCCCCCACGGATACCTAATGCCCCCCAGAGCCTAAGATGGTATCGGGCTGTCTATCCCGCCTAGAAGGTCACTTCATTCTTATCAAAGTAGACTCGATGTTGTTACGGAAAAAATAGCATAGATGCTTACACCATGAAGCTCCTGGCTGACTACATATCTCACCAACCTCAAAGGCCTTACCACCGGTTTAACTCCTATTCAAACAACAATTATCGGCTCCATGGGATTAGTCAGGTTATTGGCTCCAGCAGCCTTGGGGTAGGAGACTAAGTCTTTGTTGATCTCTTTAGAAAGGACGGAAGGTAGGGTGAAGGAACCCTGATCGGGCATTGGTACTTACCCAGCCTGGGGTTTCCCCAGGCCCAGCTTGCATTGGACAAGTCTATGTCAACTTGCCCCTAGACCGATCAACAACCATCAACATCCAAACTTTGACTTATTTATCACAACTGTGTACAATAAGCTTAACTTAGCAAATGGGGGAGATAAGGTGCCTATCTACTTGGATCACGCCCATAATTCCCTGCCTAAGCCGAAGGAAGTCGGCCAAGCCATGGCAGCCGCCCTTAACGCTCCCCTCGATGGCACCTTAATCGAAAAAGCTGCTCGCAAGGCAGAGGAATTCTTCCACAGCCCCGGCAGCTATCTCTTCACAGCCAACAGAACCCAATCCCTAAAGATCATCTTGGAGCAGATCCTACCTCCAGACGGTCAGCTCCTATACATCGGGCTTTGGACTGATGGTTTAGGGAAATTGCTGGAGGGAAATATCGCCATCCCCTTGGACCGCAAGGGTCAAATCGATCTCCCGCAAGTAGAAGGCCAAATCAGCCCCCAAACGAAACTCATCCTCACCCATTTCGCTTGCCCCTTAACGGGGACCATCCTACCTTGGAAAGAAATTCAGGCCTTAGCCCACAAGTATGAAATACCAATGGTTTTAGATATCAGCACTGCTGTAGGCCTACTGCCTTTAGAGCTTAATGACTGCGATCTAGCCATCTTCCCCGGCCACACCGGTTTGTTATGCCCACCGGGCATCGCTGGCCTTTACATCTCCCCCCGCTTACTCGAATCCCACCCCTGGCCGACCCAAGAAGAACTAGGCACCCCCAACTTACCGGGGATCGCCGGGTTAATGGCCGCGATGAAACTACTGATGAAAAAGGATTTGAGTCAGCTGCAGAAGATTTGGCAGGGCTATCTTAAAGACTTACTGGACTTCATCGCCCAATATCCGGGGGTCGCCATCTATGGTCCTGGAGATCCCCTAGGACAAGTACCCATATTGGCCTTCAACATCCAGGATCTGCCGGCTAAGGAAGTAGCTGCAGTCATCGACGAAGTCTACGATATCCAACTGGCGGGAAGTATCACCCTACCGGAGGCTATGGCCTCCAGTCTCGGCTGTCCGCCAACGGGCTTATTGCGGGCTAGTTTCAGCTACCAAACTAGGCCGGAGGAAATAGCCTACTTCTCCCGGGCCATAAAGGAAATCAGTATACCCGTTTAATATCGATCCCACCTAGAACAACCCGGTACTTCAATTTCAACCTCTTCTCCCCTTCCTCCGGTCCCATAACAAAACTCTTCTGCACATAAATCCCGCCGTCAGCTTCGGTGGCCGAATCGATCCCTCCAAAGAGGATGCTGCCTTCTCCTTCCAAACGTAAATCCGCGGGGAGCCGCAGATCGATACCCCCTAAGACCACCAAAAGCTGCAGTTCTCCCTCTTGGGGAAGTTTAGCCACCGTCAAATCTAAATCAACTCCACCTAGAAGGACCACATAACTGCCGTTTCTTAACTCCCATCCCGGATGCCGCCGCTCCAGACCGCTCATCACTACCCAATGGGCCCCTTCAGGGTGGGAAGCCGTCCGCAAAACCTGCCAACCGATGAACATAAGGAGGAGGGGAAAGAGCACCCGCCACACCTGCAACAAATTCCAAGCATGCCAGCCTAAATTGCCGCCCAAAATCAATAAACCTAAAAGGATTAGGATGATGGGTGATGCACCCACCCGCCCCCGGTCTCTGATTTCCCCCAACCCTTGCCCGATGAGCAAGATGGGCCAATAGGTAATCAACAAAGCACCTAAATCGATGGCGGTCAGCCCTAATAGATTAGATAACCAGAAAGCTCCGATGAGCATCAACGAAAGGCCTAAGACCTTCGATGTGATTTGTATTTAGATCACCTCCCGAACACAACGGACCTTACCGCCTCGCCCCAGGAGCCGATGACACCCCATACAAGTCACACACTTCTTGAGCGGCTCCCCCTTTGCCAACTTTTGAGCCCAGAGGGGATCGGCTAGTAGCCCCCGCCCAATAGCGATGAGATCGGCCTTACCTTCGGCCAAAGCTTCCTCAGCCATGGCAGCTTCGATAATCCGGCCGACACCGATCACCGGCACCGACACCCTTTTCTTCACCTCCGCAGCTCCGGGTAAGAAACAACCGTTGGGTACCGATTTATCGGGTACGGGAGGGACTTCCGTACCAGGAAAACCTCCCGACACATCGATGAGATCGGCTCCCTTCTCCTCCAAACGAAGGGCGATCTCGGCGGCCGCTTCAGGGGTCAATCCCCCCGGCTCCCAGCCGTTGATCCGACAGGAAAGAAGGGTCCCCGGAATAGCCTTCCGCACCTCCTCGAGGACTTCCAAGGGGAATTTGGCCCGGTCCTGACCATAAGCATCCCCCCGCTTATTAGACAAGGGTGAAAGGAACTGGCTGAGCAAATAACCATGGGCCATATGTAAACAAATCAAATCGAACCCAGCTTCCACCGCCCGCTGGGCCCCTTGGACGAAAAACTGGGTGATTTTCCCCATTCCCTCCTCATCAATGGGATGGACCGGCAGGCCGGGACGCATAGTCATCCCCGTGGGTCCCAAGCCGATGACACCTTGGAGCTCTCCGTTGGCCCGGGCACCGGCGTGGAAGATTTGGATCGCGGCTAAGGCCCCCTCATCCTTGATGGCCGTTGCCAGCTTTTTTAGCCCAGGGATCATATCATCATTACTGATTCCTAACCCGAAGGGAAAGGCCCGCCCTCGCCAGTCGACAAAGGTGGCTTCCACGATGACTAGGGCTGCACCACCGGCGGCGAACCGGCGGTAATAATCGATCTGCTCATCGGTGACATAACCTTCGGCGGTAGCCAAGTTGGTGACCATGGGTGGAAACACTATTCGATTCCTTAACATCTGCTCCCCCAAATGGAGCTCCTCTAGTAGCCGCATCTTCCTCAACTCCTTTGCTCCCCTTATTTTCCCCTCCCCCAATCCCCATTCCTCCGAGAACCATTAGCTGAACTATTATTCCCTCTGCCAAAACAGAAAAAGAGACACAACAAAGACGGGATCAACCAAAGGATCCCGCCTTTGTTCATCGTAACCTAGATCAATTGATAATACTCCCTGGGATCGATCTGAAGGCCGATCACCGTCAATTCCCCGCTCTCCATACTCTCCACCACCGCCTGGCAAGCTTCCTCCAGATCATCGGTCATCAATCCCCGGGCGCCCACCATTTGGGCCGCGGCTTGCCAATCGATGGAGCCAAAATCGACTCCTGTGGGGTGATAATCCCCCTGGTGCTGCTTGATTTTAATCAAACTTAAGCTGCTATCACAAAAAACAACGATGGGAAAACCCTTAGGCGCCCGGGCTGCTGTTTCCAACTCCCCGAGGACCATCCCCAGGCCCCCATCGCCGGTGAGACAAAGGATGGGGTCATCGCAAAGATGCCGCGCAGCGATGGCCGCGGGTAGAGAATAGCCCATGGTAGAAATGCCGTTGGAGACCAGGAACTTACCGCCCCTTAGGGGCAAATATTGACAGCTTAGCATCTTATGGGCCCCTGTATCACAGGTGACGATGGTATTAGCTGGTATGGCCTCTCCGAGGGCCCGTAGAAACCCGCTGGGGGAGACCCCTTGGAGGTCCTTGGGCACCGCCCCTTGAAGCTGCTTGGCCACCTCATCTTTGAGCTCTTCCACCCTGCTTCCCCAAGAACGTTCTTCCAACTCCGGGAGCAAAGACTCTAAGGTGATCTCGATGGAACCGATCACTTCCGTCCCTTCGGTATAAAAACCATCCACATTAGCTACCCCATCGATATGGAGCACCGGCACCTCCCCGATACGGTACCAAGAAGGTACTACTTCAATAGGGTCATAGCCGATGGTGATTAGCAAATCAGCCTCCTGGAAGAGGGGTAAGAGGAATTTATCGACAGCCATTCCCAAACCGGCGATGCCGGCTAAACAGGGATGATCCGCAGGAAGAAGACCTTTGGCCTTGGGTGTCAACAGGACGGGGGCTCCTAGTTTTTCCACAAAGGCCAGGAAGGCATCCCGGGCTCCAAGGACGTTAAGACCCGCTAAGACGAGAGGTTTTTTCCCTTCTTTCAGTAATCTGCGGGCCCCCTCCAGGGCTTCTTGGGTCGGGGCCCACAGGGGCACTTCCCAAGGCTGGGGAATTCCTGAGGCCTCCATTTTGGAGATGTTCGCAGGTAAGTCGATATGTACCGGACCCGGCCGTTGGCTTAAGGCAATCTTCAAAGCTTTCTCCACCACCCGACCCACGTTGGCGCTGGTACAGGTTGTGGACCATTTAGTCACCGGTCGGAAAAACTGGCCGTGATCCAATCGCTGGTGGGGAATCAGGGGCAGAGTATCCTCGGGGAATTGTCCCGTTAGAATCAAAATCGGTTCCCGATCTTGGAGGCTGTGGGCCACACCGTTGATCATGTTGATGGCCCCTGGACCCCCGGTGGCCAGACATACCCCGACAGAACCCGTCAGCCGGGCGTAGGTGGAAGCCATGAGGGCGGCGCTGTTTTCATGTTTCGTTAACACGAAGGTGATGCCCTCCTGCCGTAGGGCTTCGACCAAACCTAGATTAGAGCCGCCGGGCAGGCCGAAGACATGGGTGATCTGCCAGGCAGCTAAAGTCTTGGCGATGATTTGGGCTACCGTCATCGGACTACCGCTGCGCCAGGCTTGCGCAGCTTTCCCACTCCCTTCCCGTTGGTTTTATCCATTAGCTACGCTAGAATCGACCCTAACTCCTTCCCCAATAGCAAGAACCCATCGGACTGCCAAAATGGTCCTTGGGGACATCCTGCTCGATAATTGGGTTAATTAATAAAGTCATCTTGCCTTAGGTCTTACTCCCATGGGGCTCGATGACCTTCTTAATTGATTAATATCCCTTTCCCACACCTAGAATCCTAGGCCAGAACCTTACCCGTTGGCTTTTCCGTCCTTTAAGAAAAGAATGCCGATCATACTCAGAAAAATAAAAACACCGCAGGATAGGATCCTGCGGTGTAGGATTGTCAGCCGCCAAGGCGGGACATCAAGCCGCTGAGCATAACCAACCCGGTGAGGATGGGAGCTACATAGCGGATTAAGAACATCCACCAGGCACCGACTTTGACGCCACCGGTGGTGTGGTTGGCTGCATCGGCAGCCTTTTGGGCTCCCCAGACGTACCCCGTAAAGATAGCGATTAGCAGACCGCCAAGGGGTAGCATGAGGGAGTTGGCGACCCAGTCGTAGGTATCCAACAGGTCCATACCGAGGAAGGTAATATGGCTTAGGGTGCTATAACCTAGACTGGTCGGCACGCCGATAATGAAACAAATGATCCCGAGGACGACAGAAGCCCGGGGACGGCTCCAACCCTTTTCATCGACGAGCCAAGCAACGACTACTTCCAGCAGGGAAATCGCGGAAGTCAAGGCGGCGATGGAAAGCAAAATGAAGAAAATCGTCGCGAAGAACTTGCCCAAAGGCATTTCAGCAAAGACCGCTGGGAGGGTAATGAAAGTCAAACCAGGGCCTTGGCTTGGTTCAAAACCGAGGGCGAAAACTGCGGGGAAAATGGCAAAACCAGCGATGATGGCGGCCATAGTATCTAAGCCCACCACCCAAGCGGCGTTGCCGCCGATATCCTCTTTCTTGGAGAGATAACTACCATAGGTAATCATCGCTCCCATCCCCAAGCTCAAGCTGAAGAAGGCTTGGGACAAAGCATCGAGGAAGGTTCTCGCGGTAACTGCACTAAAGTCAGGCTTCACCAGGAAGGCGATCCCTTCCATAGCTCCAGGTAAGGTGACGGAGCGAATGACCAAGAGAAGGAGTAGACAGAACAGTAAAGGCATCATGACGGAGACCGACCTTTGAATACCATCGACGACCCCGGACGCGATGATGCCGATGGTCAACGCCATAAAGATCCCGTGCCAAATAATCGGTTCCCACACACCGCTGATATGACTGACGAAGGCTCCGGCGTAATCTGTCCCGGGAGCGAAACTACCAAAGAGAGCTTTGAATACATAAGATACAGACCAACCTGCGACGACAGAATAATAGGACAGGATAAAGAATCCGGCTAAAACGCCTAAGGAACCTACCAGATACCAAGGTGTATTGGGAGCCAACGCCTTAAAAGCACCGACAGGGTTGCGCTGGGTCGTACGCCCGATAGTAATTTCGGCGATCATAATCGGATAGCCGATGATTGCGATCGCAATTAGATAAAGTAGAATAAAAGCGCCCCCACCACTGGTCCCCGTTAGGTATGGAAATCGCCAAATGTTCCCCAAACCAATCGCGGAGCCCGCAGCAGCTAAGATGAAGCCTACCCGTGAGCCCCAAGTTTCCCTTTGTCCAACTTCCGGTTGATAACCATTCGGATCTGCCACAAAACTCGTCCTCCTTTTTAATAACTATTACCCATTCGGTCGCCGAAGGCGATATACTGGGATAAATTCGCACCGATCCCACCTTTTTCCTTCCGTTACGTAAAATTAATTGAAAATAAACACCAATTCCCCTGGGACCCTGGAGATTCCTTCTTCCATCATTAATGAAATCACCTGTTTTTGCGTAACAATATAGGGGAAGGGATGACTTCCTGGGCCACCGGGGATCCTTCCCGGCAATCCCCCGGTGAATGTGCCTGAAGTACAACCCAACACCTCCCCTAGTAGTCCAAGGGGCCTTCTTCCATACAGATGGGGAGTCGATTTTAGCCTATGAAAGATTATTATGATTTTCCCCGGCAATAGTTGCAAGGGATTTGCATAATAATAATTTGGGGCTGGTTACTCAGGGTGAGCAGGACTAGTGCCGTTTTTTGATGTAATAATAACCGTGAGATCTTCCTTGAGTCTGGAGGTAGAGCTTTGCGTGTAGATCTATGGACCGAAGAAATCCGCGCCTTGATTCCAGCCCAATACGTTCTTCCCCAAGAGCCCATGACCAACCACACTTCCTTCCGCATCGGCGGACCCGCGGATCTCTTGGTACTCCCTCAAACGGCGGAACAAATCATTAAGATCATCGATTTCTGCCGCCGCAACGGGATCCCCCATCTGGTCATCGGTAATGGCAGCAATCTTCTGGTCCGTGATGGCGGCATCAGAGGGATTGTCATCAAAATCGCCGCCAATTTCAGCCAAATCCAAGTACAAGATCGAAGGATCAAAGCCCAGGCGGGAGCCAGTCTCAACTCCATCGCCTTTTTAGCCTGTCGGAAAGGTCTAACAGGCTTAGAATTCGCCGCCGGTATTCCTGGTACCATCGGCGGTGCCGTTTACATGAACGCTGGTGCTTACAACGGAGAAATGAAGGATGTCCTAGTCCAGGCCACCATCCTCACTACCGCTGGCCGAGTGGAAACCTGGTCGGAGGAGGAATTAGGCTTAGCCTACCGCCACTCCAACGTCAGCGCCCAACGGGGGATCGTCCTCGATGTGCTCCTCGAGCTGCAAAAAAAGGACCCCGAATCCATTCGGACCGAGATCCGCCGTCTATTAGCCTTGCGCAAAGCGAAACAACCCCTCGATTGGCCCAGCGCCGGGAGCACCTTCAAAAGGCCCCCCGATAATTACGCCGGTGCCCTCATCGAAAAGGCCGGCCTTAAAGGGGCCCGCATCGGCGATGCCCAGGTATCGAACCGCCATGCGGGATTTATCATCAACAAGGGCCACGCTACCGCCCAAGATGTGATCCAGCTGATCAAACATATCCAGAAAACGGTCTACGATAAGTTTGGTGTCCAACTGGAACCAGAAGTACGCATCGTCGGCGAAGATAGGACTTGAATCAACCTCAATAGATTACTAATCCCGCCGTCCTCCCCCAAGAGGGCCGGCGGGATTTTTTCACTTATTATTCCCCATCCTGGTCTGGGACCAAGGGATAGCCCGCACTGCGATAAAACCGGGCCAATGCCGTATTGTAATCAAAAACAGCCTGGATTAGAGCTACTTCCCCTTGGAAGGCGGCCCGCTGGGCATCGATGAGCTCCGCCGAGGTGATGACTCCTACTTCATAGCGGGCTTCGGTGATCCGCAGGCTTTCTTGGGCCCTGGCCAGATTCTTTTGTTGGATGGGCACCCGGGCTTCCGCTTCCCTAAGCTGGTGGTAGTTTTGGCTGACCTCCATGCGGATATCGACCTCCCGCTCGGCCAATTCCAATTGGGCCCTCTCGAGGGCTAAGCGGGCCTTAGCAATGGTCAAGGGGGGAGTGAACTCATGATCGCTGACGGCCAGCTCCTGCTCCCGTAGTTTCAAGACATCCCTCGCCCGGGCTAGCTCTAACCGGTTAGCTAAGGCATGTTCTATAGCCTCCTCTAGATGGACTTCCACCGGTTCATAGGTAAACTCATCGACCAGCTGAAAAGGAGCATCTAGATCCCGGCCTAAAAGGCGGTTAAAGGCCATGCGGGCAGTATCATAATCGGCTTGGGCCCGATTTACCTCCAATTCAGCAACGGCCACTTGGGATTGGGCTGCCAATAAATCCACATCGGAGAGCATCCCCTGTTCGTGGCGGACTTGGGTCGATGCCAATTGGGTTTGGGCTTGCTTAAGGCTCCGCTGGGCCAAATCTAAGGCCATCTCGGACCGCAAAACCCGATAATAGGCGGTTTCAACTTCCATGGCCAGTTCCCCTTGGGCCAGTTCCCGATTCCTTTGGGCGATCCGCCACTGATTCTCCCCTTGAGTCTTGGCGATGATGGAAGACCGGAGCAAGTAATCGGCCTTAGTCTCCTCATAGGCTAAACGGGCCTCCTCCAAGGCCAGATCGGCCATTTTGATGACCATGCTTTCTTCCTTGGCCACCTCCAAGGCTGTAGCCAAACTAAAGACCGGTTCGGCACCGACGGGCACCGCCAAAGCTAAACATAAGATGAGTGCACAAAGATAGCGTCCCATTAGTCAACCTCCCCCAACGGTTTTCCTGCCGCCCGCCGCCAGCGGGCGATGGCTAAAGCATACTCCCCTTGGGCCCGCAGCAAGTTGTTTTCCGCCTGCAATACTTCCAGCTCCCCGTTGAGTAGATCCAGAGGAGTTTCCATCCCCAGGGCCATCCGTTCGACCCTTTGCTTTTTGATTAATTCCGCGGTCTGAAGCTCGAGGGTTGCAATATCAACGGAGGCTTTAGCTTCTAAGTAGTCCTGGTAGGCATCCCGTAGAGCCCACTGGGTCCGCTCCTCCTCCCGGATTAACCCCTCTTCCAAAGCCTCGATTTCCAAGCGATCCTGGTAGGCTGTTTCTTGCCCGACTCCCCCATCATAGAGAGGCAAGGATACATTAAAGCCCACCCGCCATTCTTCGGCTCGACCTCCTCCGCTGCTTCGCCGTCCATGGCCGTAGGTCAGGAGCTCCTGGCCCACTTTTAAAGTTAGCTCCCGCCGATCCCAAGCTAGACCAACGCTGGTCTGGGGCCGATGCAAACTGCCGCTGAGGGCCAACTTGGGCCCTCGTTCTTGAAGGCGTTCTTCCTGCCGCCAGCGGGCTTCCTGTAATTTGTTTTCCAACTGGACTAGGGTCAAACTTCGGGCCGGCTGTTCATCCTCCTGAGGGATATCCCATGGGGGCAAAACCGGCTCCCCCACCCTAAGGGGGCTTTGGGGATCCCGTCCCAACAGTTGGTTTAAGCTCCGCTGGCTTTGGAGGAGTCTCCTTTGGGCCCGCTGGAAACTTAGCTGACCCCGCTTTTTTTGGGTCTCGATTTGTAGGAG
>JBMNRY010000048.1:0-15296 GCA_050944915.1 Limnochordia bacterium | reverse complement strand
CTCAGATGGACTAGACAACGATTCGGGTCAGGGTGCTATGTACGTCTACACTGCCATGCTCTGGAATTTTTGATTGCCAAAAACACTACTGCTCGTTTGTATGGAGTCCGTCCTTGCCCTTTCGTTATATAGAAACTACCCCGACCGGCTTGAATTAAGCTCCCTCTTCCCAGGATCTTGGAAAAGGGAGCTTTTCTTGGTCTCTACCATCCAGAGAGGTTCTTCGGTTCTAACCGACTATTCAACCTCCCGTAGGATCTGCTCGATGGACTTTATTCTCCCTTTCATCTCCGACAAATCGGCGACCAGTTTCTCTTGGTACTCGGCAATTTGCTGGTGAAGGGATACAGCTTCTTCGGCCAGCTTCCGATATGCCTTATCTCTAGCGAGTTCTGCTTGACTGGTAATTCTTAGTTGGGAGCTTTTGAACCACTGCCAGATGACCAAGGCTAACAAGATGGTGAACAAAGTGGACATGAGGACCACAAAACCCATGCCCGCAAACTCTATTTGATAATTATTCATCGTAGTTTTCCCCCTTGTTTTTAACCTTCGAAGCGGTATCCCTAGCTTTCTTGGGAGTAAGGGTTTTTGCCGCTTCGCTGATTTTTTCGGGACTCAAGGAGATGGAAAAGGGCTTTATTTCGTAGTAGTTCATGGCCTTCCCATCATCGGATAACTCCAATTGGCTCGTTACCAACCCGGCGTTCTCTAAGCGTTTCAAGTGCATATATAACAAAGGTCTGCTGATCTTAGCCTCCCGAGCTAACTGACTTACATGGACCCGCCGTCCGTCAAGCAAAGCAATGATCCTTAGTCGGTGGGGATTAGCCAAGGCTTCCAGTATGGTGAGCAATTGATCCCCCGAAGGTGCCGTTTGCTTTAAGTGATGAGTCTGGTCATGTATTTCCTATCCCTCCTTAATAAACGAAGGCATTTCCATAATAGCATGTTATACCTGTAATAAAAACATTACATATGGAAGCGAAAGTCAAGGAGTATTTTGGGTTGGGGTGACCACGGGCGGGTAAAATAGGAAAGGCAAGCTTTCGAGAAAGGAGGGCCTGCATGGGGAGCGAAAAGGAAAAGATGTTACGAGGAGAATTCTATGATCCCCAGGACCGAGAATTGGTAGCCGAACGGTTGCGGGCGAGGCGACTGATGGAGCTATTTAATCGTTCCTCGGCAACCGATCAGGAAAAAAGAATCGAGATTCTCAGACGGCTGTTGGGCTCCACGGGAGGCAATCCTTACATCGAGCCGCCCTTTTATTGTGATTATGGCTACAATATCTACGTTGGCGAGAACTTCTATGCCAATTTCGACTGTGTTTTCCTTGATGTTTGTCCCATCAAAATCGGTGATCACTGCCTCCTGGGGCCCGGGGTGCATATCTATACCGCGACCCACCCCCTCCAGGCTGCAGAGAGAATAACGGGGGTTGAATACGGCAAGCCGGTCCAAATCGGTGACCATGTCTGGATCGGCGGTCGGGCGGTCATCAACCCCGGGGTCAAGATCGGTAATCATGTTGTCGTTGCCTCGGGTGCTGTTGTGACCAAGGATGTTCCCGATGATGTGGTGGTTGGGGGAAATCCCGCCCGCATCATCAAGGGGCTGTAAGGCAGGATGACCATCGATGGGAGCTAAGAAAACTTGAAGGAACCACTGGATCCCCCATCGTTAGGAATTCGTTCCAACGGTTCTTCTTTTAACTCCGAAGAGATGACGGACCATTCTTTGTCCGTCGTCAACTCTGGGGTCCATCTTTTTTCATTCCATTTTTCGCAAGAAATCAATGGCCGCGTCCTCATCAAGGGGCTTGCTAATGAGGTATCCTTGTACTTGATCACAACCATGTTTCTTTAGATACTCCAATTGGACATGGTGTTCAACACCCTCGGCGGTAGTATAATGCCCTAGTTTATGGGACATGGAAATGATATCGCCGGTGATAGCTTTATCGGGGCAGATTTCCATCAGTTTGTCCACAAAATACTTGTCCAATTTCAAGCAATCGGCGATTAACTCCGTTTCCCTCGATAGGGAGGAATACCCGGTCCCAAAGTCATCGATGGCTATGTAGAGTCCCGTCTCCCTCAGCTTTTCGAATGTATGATTGATGCGATCACAACTGGCAAAGACCGATTCCGTGATTTCAATGCCGATGTTGTTGGGGTTCACCTGCATCTCTTTGATGAGGGTCAACAGACGGTTGGCGAAATCGGGATTCAATAGCTGAATAACAGAAATATTCACGGAAACCCGAATATCATCGTAGCCCAGCCTTTCGAGTCTCTTTAGAAAACGGAAGGCTTTTCGCAGGATCCCCTCGCCGATGGGCAGAATGAGCTTTGTTTCCTCGGCGATAGGCATGAATTCTCCCGGAGATACCACCCCTAGTTTACTGGTGCGCAAGCGGGCGAGGGCTTCAAAACCGAAAAGGGAACTGGTCTTTAAGCTGATGATGGGCTGATATTGCAAAAACAGATCATCATGGGCACCATCATCATCGATGGCGATCCAAGTAAGGGCCTCCACGATATCCCGTTTGCGATTGACCAGGGCTTCTAGCTCCTCGTCGTAAAAGCAAATCTTAAAGTCTTGACCAAAAAAGTTGATATACCGTTCGGAGGCAATAAGGAGTCTACGGAGCAGCAACTCGATATCCGATGGGTCTTGGTGTGGGTCTATTTCCACAATCCCAATGCTACCTTCGATTCTGTCGGTGACCAACAGCAATGCTAAGGTATCGATCAGGTCCTGGCAGAAGTGGAGAAGCTCCCTTCGATCTTTGTAGTCGAAGATATAGAAAGCAAAGCGATTCTCCCGGGGTTGAAACAAGATACGGTTCTCGGTGCAGTACATGCTCAGGGCATCTGCGATCTTCTTGATCAAATTTTGGGAATACTGGTATCCGTAATTGGCGGCTAACAATTGGACCATACTGAGATTAATACCGATCAGGGCCTTTGGTGAGCCTTTTTTTGATCGGAGATCCCTTTCCAACAAGGATACCAAATAGTCCCGATTATACAATCCTGTCCAGGGATCATGCTCACTATTATATTTGAGGGTATCTTCCATGGCTTTGCGGTCCGAAATATCAAGGACGATTCCTTCCAGGGCTTCCACTTCACCAGTATCGTTATAAATCCCCTGTCCCAATTCCAACACCCATTTCTTTTCTCCGGTGGCGGTGATAATCTCATATTCGTACTTAAAAGGCTCCCTGTTGGCTAGAATACGCTTCCACTCCTCCCGTAAGAGGTTGCGATATTCGGGGGAGATAATGTCGTTAAAGGACAGGTCTCTGTTGTAGAGCAAGCTCTCAGGGGGATAGCCGGTGAGCTTTAAGCATCCCTGGGAAACATACTGCATTGTCCATTCTTCATCGTTGTAACATCGGTAGGCCAGTCCTGGCAGGTGGGCTAGAAAGACGGACTTGCTCCGTTCGCATTCATTTAGCGCTTGTTCCATGGCCTTTCGTTCGGTGATATTCTGGATTAGGCATATATGGTTGCAATGCTGGTCCTTAATTAAAGCGAGACACGCGACAACGATATGGACCCAAACGATGGAGCCATCGGGTTTGATGTAACGCTTATCCATAGCATAGAAGTTGATCTCCCCCGATCTGAGCTTCTTGAAATATTTCATTTCCGTGTCCAAGTCCTCCGGATGGGTAATCTGGGCCCAGCCCAAAGCGATCAGCTCTTGGCTAGTTCGGCCGGTGATCTGCTCAAAGACAGGGTTGATCTTAACATTAGCTTGACCTACAGGACCGGGATCAGGATTGTAGGAAATAGCAATGCCGATGGGGGCTTGATCGAAGATCATATCAAAGGTCATGGCCTGTTCGTCCAATTCTTGTTGCAGCCGTTCTTTAGCCTCGAGGAGGGCAACGTGAATATCAATTCTGGCTTTCAGTGTATCTTTCTCTAGGGGTTTCCGGATATAGTCCACCGCCCCCAGCTTTAGTCCCTGGATTTCCGCCTCCCTTTGCTGGGGATTGGTCAAGATGATGATGGGCAGCTGGCCAGTTCCCACGTCGGGCTTCAGAGATTCAAGGACCTGGAATCCAGCGGGCGTGTCAAGATCGAGGAGGAGTAGATTAATCCCTTCATGCTCCTCGAGGAGGGCCATCCCTTCCCGACCGTCGCTAGCCGTTAGAAGTTCATGTTCCTTGAGGGTTTCTTTGATCAGGGTTCTATCGGATGCTGAGTCGTCAACGACTAAAATCTTGATTAGCATCGCTAGTCCTCCTTCCTTAGCCTTTCTAGCTGGAAATCATCAAAGGGGAAAGGAGCCGGGCCGACGGAAGTAGTAGGCCCATGTTTTGCAGAAATGTTGACTTTTCATGATCATTATCGACAATATCCTAGGGAATAGTAGAGAGTTTTTGGGATTTTTCTTGCTTAGGGATTGATTAATTTGGTGATGGTCCCTGGAATGGACAATTCCTTAGAGCGAATATTGGAGAAAATCGAGGACGATGAATGTGGGGCTTGTAGCTAAAAGAAACCATTTACATCAAGATTCAATACCTAATGGACATACCCTTCTCTGCCACGGAAGGACCAGCTACTATGCTTTAGGCGGTGTGGGCCGGGCTCATTGGTCGAAATTCCAAGCATAATCGGGGACTAACCATCAAAATCTCGAGAAAATCCTTGACTTTCCCAGCAAATGGGGAATATGGTGGAATCTAAGTGGAAGGAATTGGCATGGGGAAAGGGGTGAAGGACTGGAGTCTCAAGGCTAAGGGAAAACGATCACTACATCGCTCCATTTATTCCATTGATCAGGAGGCAAAAATTTTGAACGGTCTAGCAGATTTTGTCGTTGTGGCAGGGATAGTGATTCTAGCCGGTGCGTACTTCATGATTTTCCACAAGCTCTTTGATGTTTACTATTTTGGATTCAAAGGAATTCTTACTACCATTTTCGGATGCCTTTTTGCCGCAGCCATGACCTTGAAAGCAATAGTCTGGGTCCTCGCCGAGTATTATGGGTGGTTAATAGCGGCAGTAATCATCTTTTTCCTTGTCAAATTTCTCGGTAAAGGCGACCAGGCAGCAGACCCAGGGGAAACAAAGGCTGTTGAATGAATAAGGGAGTCCAGGTGAACTGATTTTGATGATCATCATTTTTATTGATTAAGTCTCAATCTCCTAACCGGTGTTAGGGATTGGGACTTATTTGATCTTCCAGGGAGCGGATAATGGATTCGGCCAGGGGGGATCAAGGTCTCGGATGGACTAAGAAAATCTTTTTCGGCCTGTTCTTCGGGCGAGTCCTTCGTGGTATAGAAATTTTGATCCAAATACAAGGCTGGGTGTAGATAGTGACACCTCAGGGGCATGAACATATGCATAGGCATCATAAAGGGTTAGGAAACCTCATCATACTGTTGACATTGGCCCTCTTCCTAGTGGAGGAGGCATGGGCTACCGCTCCTGGGCAGGCCGTCTTTCTGTTTACACCGGAAGAAGAGGAATATATTGCCCATCGAGGAGTCATCAAGGCTGCCACCTTCGACGGCTTAGCTCCCTTGTCCTACATTGATGGGGAGGGTAGGAACCAAGGGGTTTTTCAACGGGGCTTAGATCGGAGCGGGGAGATTTCCGGGCTCACCTTCCACTGTTGGGTCTATAATTCCCTGGAAGAATTAGAGCCAAGGGATGTAGACCTGATCTACGGCATTGCCAAGAAGGGCGCACCGCCCGAGATGTTACTATCCCAACCTTTTTTGAATATGGACACGGTAGTGTCCATTTATGGGGTCGAAGGGTCCGCTGGAAGCATCGTTGGCCCTGCGGTGGGATACAGGCAACTTCCGGCAGGGCTGCCGGCCGACAACCAGGATTACTATGAACCAGGGGAAGGACCCTCCCCGTTGAACCAGGAAAGGGCCGGCTACGGCCCTAGGGACCCATCCTCTATTGTATTCCGAGGGGGAGGTAATAGGGATGCTTTGCCCATGGGCAGACAAACAAGGCAGTATCGAGTGGGGTTGTGGAACCATGATGAAATCCTACTGTCGATTATTAATAAATCCATCGGTTTAATCGACGAGAACCTGTTAAACGCCTTCATCGGGGAAGAATTCAACAAGGCCCATGGGATAGGGATGGTACCCGGGATGGGCGCGATCAACGGGAAAGAGACAGCCTTTGACTTAGTGCTTCTCGGGGTTTTGTTGTTTGTGAGCATAATTTCCCATGTCCACATGGACAAGAAACTGCGGGAACAAAATAAGAAATACGAAGTCCTAGCCCAGATTTCTAACGAGTACCTCTATGAGTACTCCATTAAAGAACATCGGCTGAGGCCCTCGGAACAGTTTGCCGCGTTGTTTAAAACCGCCCAGTGTGGGAAGTTAAGACCATCCTGGGCAGATTTCTGGCCGATTTCGACACCCAGCAGCCCCAGCCTCTTCTACGGCTGCCCTTGCCCGACGGCAAACAGGGGGTCTTTCGGACCGTTAACTCCATCGTCTATGATCAGCGGGGACATCCCGATTGCATCATCGGTAAATTGGTCGATGTCAGTGAAGATATGGCGGAAAAGGAGGAGCTTCTAGCCAAGTCCCAACGGGACGAATCTACCGGTTTATACAATGGCAAGCGGGTTAGAAACTTAATCATCCAACGTTTGAGAAACAAAGCAGAGGAAAGCAGCGATGCCTTTATGATCATCGATTGTGATGATTTCAAAGGGATCAATGATTCCTTCGGCCATCTTGTGGGTAACCAGATGTTAGAGCGACTGGCGGAGCTGATGCGACAAAACTTTCGTAACAGTGATATCCTGGGGCGGATCGGTGGCGACGAATTCTGTGTGTATATGCTCGATGTCCCATCGGCAGCCTTTGTGGAATGGAAATGCCAGGAGTTCATCGATCAGCTACGGGAAGATGCCAGCGGTCTATCGGTCAGTATAGGGGGCGTGCTCCTGACAGGGAGGGAATCATATGAAGCCCTTTTTCAAAAGGCTGATTATGCTTTGTATCAAGCTATAGGTTGGGGGAAAGGTCAGGTTGTATTTTATGATGGTGGGGAAGGTCGGTAGAACCCTGGGTTTCAGCAACCTTGGGCCCAAAAGTACGGATTTATATGATATAATAAGCTGGTGAGATGTGGGGGGACGTTAACTCCCCAGGTTGACAAATCGAAGCTTTTTTGGCCTTTGCATTGAGAGGGCTATGGTTTAAGAGCACAATCTTTGGCCCGCCGGTGGGTGATTACCATCTCTAGGGTCAAGGTTCTGCCTGATTAGCCGTCGGAAGTTCGAGGCTCCTTCCTCGTTATTTCTAAAAGGAAAGATCGGAAATCGGAGTCCTATTTCGGGCAAACTGGAGGTGATAACCATTGCACAGAGCCAATGTTCTGGTTTGAAGCCGGGAAAGAGTTTTTGGCCGACTACGGTGCGCAAAAACTTGCCAGTTTAATAGAGAAGGGTGTTGGTGACACTGAATATCCTCGTGGGTAAACTAAAGGATAATATTTCGGCAGTCGTTCCCATCGTCATTTTTGTTTTAGTGCTTCATTTTACCTTAGTCCCCTTAGATGGGGCAGCTATCCTGAGGTTTATGCTAGGGGCGATTTTACTTATTATTGGCCTATCCCTGTTCCATATAGGAGTCGACTTGGGGATTACCCCCCTGGGCAGTCAAACGGGTAGCGCCCTAGTCAAAACCAATCGGTTACCCGTCGTCCTCGGAGCCGGTATCGTCCTCGGCTTCCTCGTTTCGATTGCGGAACCGGGCCTGTTGGTCTTAGCCGACCAGATCGAGCTGGTCACTACAGCCCAAATACCTAGGACAGTGATCCTAGTGGTGGCACCCTTAGGCTTGGGGATCATGGTGGCCTTAGGCTTTCTGCGGATCGTCTACGATGTTTCCCTACGCACTTTTTTGTTGATTACTTACGCTGTAATTACCATCTTATCCCTCTTTGTTTCGCCAGAGTTCTTCTCCATCGCTTTCGACGCCTCGGGGGCAGCAACAGGTATTATCGCCGTACCTTTTATTCTCGCTTTAGCCCTAGGTGTTTCGGGATTGAGGGAGGATAGTGTGGCTTCGGAACAAGATAGTTTCGGTCTCGTCGCCATCGCTTCTTTGGGGACCATTCTTTCGGTGATGACCCTAAACATCCTTATGGGTGCTCGGGAATACGCGACGGTACCTTTAGAACCCCTTGCTGTCCAAAGCAACTCCTTGGTGGGACCTTTCCTGGCTATCCTGCCCGCCGCTTTGCGGGATAGTTTCATCATCCTTTCACCGATCTTGATCGTCTCCTTGCTGTTGCAAAAGTTCCTTTTGCGTTTGGAAGAGCGGGCCTTCAGACGGATGTTCAAAGGTTTCATCTTCACACTCTTAGGTTTGATCATTTTCCTCGTCGCTGTTAACGGTGGGTTTATGGAAGTAGGTAGTGCCATCGGATATCGTTTGGCCTCACTAGATTCCAAAAGTTGGTTAATCACGGCTGCTTTCGTCCTCGGTTTTTTGACCATCTTGGCCGAACCGGCAGTCAGCGTTCTTACTCAGCAAGTTGAAGATGTGACTAGTGGGGCGGTTAAAAGAAAGTGGGTGCTCTGGGCCCTTTCCATTGGGGTCGGTGGCGCGATCGCCCTCGCGGCTCTACGCCTTGTTGTACCGGGACTCCAATTGTGGCATTACCTGTTACCTGGTTATATTTTAGCCTTGACGATAATGCATTTCGTTCCCGAACTGTTTGTGGGTATGGCCTTCGATGCGGGAGGAGTAGCTACTGGACCCTTAACGGCGACCTTTCTGTTAGCCTTCGTCCAAGGAGCCGCCAGTGCCTTTCCCGGGGCCAATATGCTGGCCGATGGTTTTGGCATGATCGCCTTGGTGTTTATGGCTCCAGTGCTTACCTTGCAGACCATGGGATTTCTTTATCAGAGGGCGGCCCGAAAAGAGGAGGGGATTGTTGGTGAGTATTAACTCCGATGGCCAACGGTTGGTTTTAGTCTGTGTAATCGTTAGCTGCGGTAAAGCTGGCAGGGTTTTACAGATCGCCAGGGAAAAGGGTGTTTCAGGCGGAACCATCGTCCTGGCCCGGGGTACCGCGGAAAATCGGTGGTTAAAATTATTCGACTTGACCGATATACGGCAAGAGCTAGTTATTCTCATCGCTGAGGAAGGGGCCGCTAAACAAACCTTGGAAGAAGTCAACAATTCTTTCCACATGGACAAACCCAGTCATGGTATCGCCTTTGCTATGCCTCTGACAAACCTCATCGGTGATGGACAAGAATGGGCATTAAAACAGGCCGGGAACGGGGGGGCAACTGAGAATATGTATAATGCCATTTTCGTAGTAGTAGACCGGGGTAAAGGGTCCCAAGTGATGGAGGCTGCCAAGGCGGCCGGTGCCCGGGGAGGCACGGTCATTAACGCTAGGGGGGCCGGTGACCAGGAAAAGACCAAGGTGTTCCATATCGAAATCGAACCGGAAAAGGAAATCGTATTGATTTTAGCTCCAACCGATGGAACAGAGGCCATCGTCCAGGCCGTTCGGAGTGGGTTGCAAATCGATGAGCCGGGTAAAGGAATTATCTTTGTCCAGTCGGTCCTTCAAACCTACGGCCTCCAGGGAGAGGAATAATTGCCAATAGGGGGAAGGGGAGACTATCCCTTCCCCCAGGTCAGCATTAGGTTCCCAGGGTGCCGAAAAGAAGGACAAAGATACCGATGACGGTGAGGAACTGCATGATCAAGACGGCGATTAACATTTGCCGGATCTGATCGTATTCCCCATTGCTTGGATAAGCCATATTGTTACCTCCTTAAGGCAAGCATGGACCTGCGGGGTCCCTGTCTTGCCTTTTTGTTGTCATCATCCCAGCGGTCGGCGACCGGGGTCTCTTCACCCCTCCCTATTACCCGGTCCATTGTTATCATATGGGCTTCCGGTAAATGTGATCTAGGAAAGTACTCCTCATATGGTCAGGGTAGGAATTTCGGTTAACAACATCCGAAGGCTGGCCGCGTAGTCTATAGATAAACGAGGCAAATGGAGGTTAGTCATATGGTTGCTGCGCTGCAAGGCCACAAGGATGTGCCCCAGATGAGGATCCTCATGCTGGTCGACTCTCTAGCATTAGGAGGAACAGAGACTTATGTTTATACCCTAGCCAAAGAACTCATCGCCCGCGGCCATCAAATCGTCATCGGCACCAACGGAGGATTCTTCAGCGATTTGTTCGCTGCTACGGGGGCACCGATCGAACATTTACCCTTTAAGAGCGATAACCCCCTGTATACTGATTATACAGGTTTATTAAGACGGGTCCGGCAGATTATCAAAAAGTACGATATCCAACTCATCCATGCCCATTTTATCGCAGGATTGAAGATCGGCGCCCAAATAGCCCAGGAAACCTTACTTCCCCTGGTGATGACGGTCCACGGCATGTTCTATCCTTGGCGGCGGCTCCAGACCTATTTGGAGTCCTGCAATCAGGTCATCGCAGTGAGTCTACCGGTGGCCGCCTGGCTGCAACGGCGGATCGGTTTGTCCCGCCGGGAGATCTCGGTGATTCCCAACGGCATCGATACAGATGTTTTTGTACCTGGATCCAGGGATAATGACTTTCGCCAACAATATGGGATCAGCGGGGAAGAAAAGCTGATCACCGTCTGCAGCCGCATCGCCTGGGGGAAAACCAGGGTTATCGAGACGGCCATGGAGGTCGTCGACCAGTTGGCGGACACCCATCCCCTGCGTTTAGTAATCGTCGGCAGCGGCCCCGACAGTCCCTTCGTTTTGGGACTCGCCAACCAGATCAACCGAAACCACGACAAGGAACTGATCCTTTCCGCCGGCGCCATGCTTAATCCCTTGGAAGCTTACCAAGCCAGTGATGTGGTGGTCGGCACCGCCCGAGTAGCCCTGGAAGCCCTCAGCTGTCAAGTACCGGTTCTTGGGGCGGGAAATGCCGGCTACTTTGGACCTTTAACGGAAGAGAGCTTACCCTTGGCTTGGGAGAAGTACCTCGGGGATCACGACTACATCATGCCCCTATCGGCCCGCCAATTCCGCGAAGATCTGTTATATCTACTAGAACACGGTGGTTTGGGAGAGCGGGGTCGGCGATGGGTCCAGGAAAACTTCGCCAGCGAAAAGATCGCTGCCAGCGTGGAAAAACTCTATATCGATCTAATCGAACAAGGAACGGTGGCAACGGCCTCCTATTGGGCCGCAGTAACCCCCACCGAGGATTTGCCCCCCGTCCAGGAAAAAGCTAAAGCTCCTCCCGTCAAGGTCCTCCAGGGGAACTTGGAGGATAAACCTTTGGTCAGTGTGGCCATTCCCGCCTACAACCAAGGCCCTTATCTCCAACAATGCCTAGCGGGGTTGGTAGAGCAAACCTATCGACCATTAGAGATCATCGTCGTCGATGATGGTTCGACGGATAATACGGCCCAGGTGGTGGAAAAGTGGCAAAATAGGGTGGCCCAGGAGAGGGCTTTACGGCTCATTTACCACCCCTTGCCTAGAAATACCGGTTTTGCATGGGCCCAATCCATCGCTTATTTCCTCAGCAGCGGTCAATTCATCGCGAACCATGACGCCGATGATCTTAGCCATCCTGAGCGCCTTCAAGCCCAAATGGAATTCTTACAGCTCAATCCCGATTACAGCCTGGTGGGCACCAACTATGAGGTCTTTACCCAGGACCCGAACCAACGACGAAAGGCCTATTTAGTCAGTTATGATCACGCCATCATCGCCAATTATCGGGAAGGGAAGCATTGTGTTTGTTTCGGTTCCCTCCTCTTCCGGCGGCAGGTTCTGGAAAAGATTGGCGGGTTAACGGAATTCATGAAGGGCGCAGAAGATTACGAGTATGTAGCTCGGGCCATCACCCAAGGCTTCCATGTGCAAAATCTACGTAAAGCCTATTACTATTACCGGGATCATGCCGATCAGCGTTCCAAGGAGTATTATGGATTGCGCAAACAGTTGGAAGCCAGTTCCCAGGGGGCAGGGCAATGAAAAGGCATATCCTCTACATCGGTTGGGTTGGATTTGGTAATCTAGGCGATGATCTCTGTCAGGATCTGTTCGTGGAAAAGATTACGGAAAAGGCCCAGGGGCAGGGCATTGATTTGACGGTCACTGCCCTGTTTCCTCCCACCGACTTCGATGAATATCAGTTATGGCAGCGGCGGCCCCATCTGGTGGTTTTAGGAGCTGGATCCCTCATCGAGCCCCTTTATCTTCGTCCTTTGGTCCTGGCCCAACAACAAGGCATCCCCACGGCCATTTGGGGTTCGGGACATGATGGATTATCCCTTGAGGAACTGAAGATTCTACAGCAGGGAGGAAGGCTTGACCCTTTTAATTTTGATCCCGATACTGCATATGCCTTGCGTCAGTGTGTGGGCAAGGTTGACGCCATCGGTTTGCGGGGCCCCTATACCGTTGGTTTCTTAGACACCATCGGGGTCACCCACCCGGCCATAGATATTTGTGGCGATCCCGGGCTATTGCTGGCCCCGTCGGGGCAAAAACCTCCCCAGGATTTGGGCCATCTTTTGGCCTCGTCGAAACCTATGGTCGCCGTCAATTGGGGTACCGCCTTTAACCGGGTCTATGGTGGTGATGAAGGGGCGGTGGGAGCCCAATTAGCACGGGTACTGAAGGAATTACAGGATCCTTTCACCTTCCTCATCTATCCCCTGTGGGACAAAGACTTACCCGCTTGTCGGGCTTTGGCCAAGGCATGTGGTCAAGTTCGTCTCCTGGATCGGGTGCCCACAAGGCGGGAATTAGTTAATATATACCAACAAAGCAGTCTTTCCATCAACATGAAGCTCCACGGGAATGTCTTTTCGGCCGCCCTAGGTTGTCCCTTTATCAGCTTGGCCTATCGATCCAAATCCTTTGACTTCGCTGCTTCTTTGGATTGTCTGGAGCTGGTGGTACCCTTCGATGCGGAGGACCTGGCCGAGGCGTTGACGGAGAAGATAGTCATGTTGAGCCAAAAGGGCGATGATTACAGGACCAAACTGATAAGCAAGGGTGGTAGCTATCGGCAAAGGCTGGATCGCCTTCTGGAAAGGATGGGGACTTTGCTGGCAGCGGGGAGGTGACCACCTTTGCGGGTCCTGATGATTTCCGTCGTTTGCCGGAGTGGCCTTTTCACCCATGTCCGGGATTTGGCTCGGGAATTAAACAGGCGGGGTTGGGATGTTCGCCTGGCCTTCCAACAGACCCGGGAGTTTATCGAGGAGAATCCGGGGCCACTGCTGGCCACCATGGCCCCGGTGCCCTATGATTATTTTTCCACCCGGCGAGAATTGGAAGCCTTGGTGGAAGAGCACCGACCCCACTTGCTCCACGCCCATTCCTTCCTTGGTTTTTTCCCCACCTGCCAGGTTAGTCGGGCCCGGAAAGTACCCTTTGTGGTCACTTTGCATAGTGTCTTTAGATGGTCCCGCTATTTTCGGGATGTCCTCCGGGAGGCCCAGGGGATCATCGCCGTGGGGCCGGCCCAGGCTTCTTCCGCTTCCCCCTTCAAGGTCTCGATCATCGAAAACGGCATCGATCTGACCGATTATCCTGCGCCGGCGGCATTGGAGGTACCTGAACGGATCGAGATCCTTTGGTATGGTCGGGTCGATGGTAAATTGGTCAAAGGATTAAGGGCCCTCGATGGGAGTGCTCCTTTCCTGCCGACTAACGTCTCCCTGCGGGCCTTAGGCAGCCCCGGCTGGCCTTTGAAAAACATACCCTTGCTCGGTTGGCAGGATCGTCCCGTCGATGTTCTTCGAAGAAGCCATATGGTCTTCGCCCACAGCCGATCTTTGCGGGAGGCCATGGCCTGTGGGAATATCGGTATGCTTTTGGGCTATGGTTATGGAGGCCGGGTGACGGAAGAAAAAATCAAGTCAGGCCTCATCCTCGATGCCTTTCCCCAGTATCCTTTACAGCGGCCGGTCATCAGCCGTCTTGTGCGGGAAATCCGGGAGTTGACCCAGGATCCGACCCGGATTCCCCCCCTTCAACGGGAAGCTCGACGCATCGCTGAGGAATATTTTAGCTTAAAGGTCATGGTCGACCGCACCATTGCCCTTTATCAAGGTTCCGGTCAGGGAGACTAGTCCTGGGGGATGCCATTTCCCGGCGGGAGCCCCTTGGAAGGGTGGACAGGCTAGTTCAAAACTAGGGTATATTATCCTTGAGGAAGAGGGGAATTTGGATGCTGTAGGGAAGTAAGAAATGTTCCCCAATGGTGAGATCCTGGGGAAAATTCTGATCTTGATGGGTAGTCAGAAAGGGGATCTTGGTGTATAATCGGCGGGGTGAACACTTAGGGGAAATGGGGAGCACCAGCTGGGATTAGTAGTCTCCCAGGGCGGAGCTGCTTGGCGGAGGGCAGGAGGCCTGAGGTCGGTGGCGAATATGACCTGGGGGAAAAAAGAAGACAATAGGAGTGCTCAGATGAAAACTTTACCTTCATATATCGGACCTGCTGCCTTCGGCATCAAAATGGGAGTTTTTCTGCCCGGTAGCGATCTCGTTGGAGAAATAGTCAAGCGGGCCCGAGATTGTGCCCAAGATGGCCTTTTAGCCGATGGCGATGTTTTATGTATCACCGAGTCGGTGGTAGCCCGGGTCCAGGGCAATATCGTCAGCGTCGAATATGTGGCCCAGGAAATACGGGAAAAACTCGGTCTATCCGTTGAGTCCACCGTCGGTGTTCTGTTCCCCATCACCAGCCGGAATCGTTTCGCGCTGATCCTGGAAAGCATCGCTTTGGCTGTACCCGAGGGCAAAGTCATCGTTCAACTGAATTACCCCGCCGATGAGGTGGGCAACCAAACCATCGGACTTGATTTCTTGGCCTCCCTCGATCTGAAAGAGGATTATATCCCCCAGGAAATGTTAAACGGTTATACCTTCGTTCACCCCATTACCAAAGTCGACTATGTCCAATATTACAAAGAGGTGATCGCCAAGACGGGCGCCACCCCCGAGATCATCTTTTCCAATAATCCCCAGCACATCGCCCGTTATTCGGTGGATGGAGTGATTGTGGCCGATATCCACCGGCGCCACCGCACCCTAGGGGCTCTTAAAGAAGTGTTTAGCAATTGTATTACCCTCCAGGATATTTGTAATTCGGGCCTGATGCGCTCCGATTGGGGGCTTTTGGGCAGCAATATGTCTAGTGATGGTATGCTGAAATTGGCCCCGCGGGATGGTCAGCAAGTGGTCGATGAAATCCAACGGGCCGTCTATGAAGAAACGGGGAAA
>JBMNRY010000047.1:0-15456 GCA_050944915.1 Limnochordia bacterium | reverse complement strand
CGCGGGAGGTTCATTGCTTCCTATTGAGCGTATGTGTTCTTAGTATCGATCCATTCCGCGCGGTTCCGAACGAAGCCTATTTTCCTCCTCGTAGAGCCTCCGTAGGCTCCAACTTGGCCGCGGTCCGGGCAGGAATCCAAACCGCGATGGTGGTAATCAGGATACCCAGGACGATTGCGAAGACTAGGACCCAAGGATCCAAACGGGGAAATATTTGAGGCGTCAGGTAGTATTGAGCATCAAGATCAGCGGGATCGTAGAGATCTAATCCCCTAATGGAAAGGACGCCAAGGAGAATGCTCCCGAAAAAAGCGCCAACCAGACTACCTCCCAGACCTAAAATCCCTCCTTCGTAAAGGAATAACCCCATAACCTGCCGAGGCGATAATCCCAGCGCCCCTAACATACCGATCTCCCGCATCCTTTCGTTGATCACCATAGACATCGTATTGATCACAACGAACCCAGCCAACCCCAGAATCAGAACATAAATGATGTTATAAGCCCCTTCGGCCCTCAACATATACTCAATCATCTCACTATGGCTGTACCAGGGAATCGCGGTAGCCGTCGGCCCAATGACCTCTTCTACTTGGGGTAGTAACCAGGGCACATCCTTCTCCCGATGGGCCAACATCAAAATCTCTGTCACTTCCCCTTCCATCTCCAACATCGATTGGGCTAGACCTAAATCGAGGAAAACCCTCTGATCATCTAATGCTAGGTAACCTGAATTGATTTCACCGACGATGGTAAAGGTGTACCCCCGCATGGAACCAAAGGCGGTATTGAATACCAAGGTAAACCGATCACCGATTTCTAGGCCCAACTTATGGAGCAATCGGGTACCCAGCACCGCTTCTCGGGTATGGGGTTCCATCCAGCGACCCGATAAATAACGGGACATCCCCGAAATAGTATCTTCCATGGAGGGTATAAGCCCGGTGATGATCACCCGGTGGGTCTTCTCTTCCTTGCTGATTAAACCGCCGAAACGCAAGCGGGGACTGATGCCTTCGATACCGTCGATAGCCTGTAGCTTTTCCACTAAGTCGTCATCCACCGTATTGGTTAACGACAACAGCTGTTCCTTAAGGGGATACTCCTCTTCTACCACCCGGATATGGCCGGAACCTAAACGAATGGTCCCATCATACATCTGCTCCAGGGCTCCATCGATAAATCCCTTGGTGATCAAAACGACGAAAACCCCCACAGCAATCGCGAAGAGACTTAACAGGCTCCGGGCCCGATTGCGGCCCAAGTTGCGGAGGGCGATTTGCCAAAGACCCATTCCTTAACCCCCTATTGCCGTAATGCCCAGACCGGATCCCGGTGGGAGACCCGCAAGGCGGGGATGATCCCGGCCAGAATACTGATGACGATACCGACGATAAGGGCACCTAGAATCACATGCCAATGCCAAACACCGTAAACAATCCCTTGGAAGGGGATACCGGCTCCCAAATCACCGGCACCGGCGTAGGGATCGAGGCCATAATGGACCAAATACCAGTTGACCAAGATGGCGAGAATACAACCGGTGGCGGAACCGATGGTCCCCATACCGAAGGCCTCTAAAAGAAACTCCCTGAGGATCTCCCCTTCTCGCATCCCCATAGCCTTCAACATACCGATTTCCCTGGTTCGTTCGATGGCACTTAACAAAATGGCATTGACCACTCCAACGACGGCGATGAAGGTGACTAACCCCAAAAGGATCCCGTTGACCGTACGGCTGGTTTGGGACATGGACAAAAAGCCTTCGGCGATCTCATCCCAGCGGTAGGCTTGAAAAGAGGTCAACCCTTGTTGTCCAAGGAGCTCTTGAATCTGCCTTTGTACTACTTGGGGTTCCCCGGTGGTACGCACCGATAGTATATTGGCCCCATCGGGGAGCCCCAACCTGGCTTGGGCCACATCCAGGGGCATAAACACCTGGGTATTATTCACCTCGGGATGGGGGCTGTGCACGATGCCGACAACTTCTAAATCAAGGGCCTGGAAGGCACCGGTGGCTGTCTTAGTGATCAGCAAAGCGTAATCACCGATACCTAAACCCATTAAATTGGCAATGCGGGAGCCCACCAGGACCTGATCAGTCCCCGGTTCCAGCCATCGGCCTTCTACGTACTCTCCCAAAGTAAAGACATCCCCATCGGTGTCCAAGTCGATGCCAGTCCCCATCACCGCGTATTCATCAACACCATTATGTAACAGAGCGGAAAAGATCAACCGGGGGGTGGTCCCTTCCACCCCGGGAAGCGCGCGAATTTCGGTTAGCAAAGGTTCCTTTGAGAAAACATCATCCAAAGACAAATCCGCAGGATCGGCGAAATAGGCTTGCGGTTGGATCTGTAGATGACTGGTTTGCAGATCGATAATATTGCGGGCACCTAGATCGACTATTCCAGCGATGAAGGAATCCATAATAATCAGCAAAAAGATACCGACGGCCAAGGCCGAACAGGTGATGAAAGTCCGTCGCTTTTGACGCCATAGGTTACGTAGGGCCAGTCGAAACAGGACTCCGGACATCGCCGCAGGCTCCTTTCTTAGGTCCTTCCATCCTTATTCAGGATAACCATTTCCAGTGCTGTCCATGGTGAATTTTATCAACAATACCGACTAGTTTTATCATATCAGCGGTGGCCTAAACTGTCCATAATTTGTCTGCCTCTGGAACCTTCCCCAAACAATCCCACGGCGATGTTAAGGGGGAGGCTCTCCGGCTATCGCCGATGACTATTAGATTCGAAGTCGTATTTTCCAAAGACCATCCCTTAGGCCCATGGCCTAGTGGAACAAACCCTAACGAACCTTGATTTTGCTAGCTCTATACCCCCAAAACTCCATAACCCCTTTGGGCCGTCTGGAATGTTGTTACATCGGTCCCTTTCTTCATCGGCAGACGACCTTTTCTACATAGTTTGAACCTCTAACTGCCGAGAATTTCCAGTTCCAAGAGATGAACCATACTCCATCTTTCCCCACCGGCTACTTATTTTTCCTCCTTTCACCAACCTTGGGCTTGAAAACCCCAAGGAAGATTAACCTCCAGTCTTGTATCCTTTTCGGCCATGGGAATGTATTTGGTTCGATGTACTTTTCTCAGTTGTAGTTGCTGTTTGCTATAAGACCTATGGACATCCCCGGCCAAGATGTAACCATCCAAGGGATTTTAGGAATAGCTACCTCCAGGGGGCGGCATCCTAGTAGGGCAGGGACCATTATTTGACGTTTAGGGGTGGTATTGGTGAAAGTGATGGAAAGGCTCCAGCAGATCAAGGAATTGGGGAAAACAACCCGGGAAAAGCAGTCTTTTATCTCCACCGGAGAGGCTTGGCATCTATGGTCTTTGTTAGCGGAAAGATATTCCGTCCAGTTGACGACGAAGATCTTTTCCAACTTCGTCCAAACTTCCGAGTTCAAACTGATTTTGGAGCGGGGAGAAGTGATCATCGACGAAGAGATCCAATTGCTAGAACAGGCGCTGCTCAATTACGGCATTCCTTTACCCAATAGAACTCCAGCGGGGGTCCATACCAATTCCGATTCCGAGATAATCACCGATAAGTTTATCTTTGAACGGGTGTTTGTCGGGCTCAGGGATTTCATGCCCCAGTTTTTGCATGCCTACATCGCTGCCGAAAACGGTAAGATCAGGGAAATGCTGAAGGGTTTTTTGATCAATGAAATTGAACTTTATGATCAAATGCTGGAGTATGGCCGGTTGAAAAACTGGTTGCGGGATGCACCTCGGTACCGGTCGGAATAAGGGAAGGAAGACCATAGGTCGAGGGAAGAGCCTAGTTTTTCCAAAGTTGGGACCAGGGACTCCTTTCGTTTGACTTCCAGGGGTTGCTTTTATAGTATAACGTTAAGAAGCAGATGAAAGGGGTGTTCTTATGTCGAAATCTGGTTATCGATTATCTGTACTGATCACTTGTCTTATCTTGATTTCTTTGAGCACGGCGGTAGCCTTCGGGAATAACCCGGGGCGGCTAACTGTTTACGGTGAAGCGGAAGCAGCGCTAGCACCCGATCAAGCCCGAATCTCGGTAGGTGTAGAGACCCAGGATGCCGATGCCCGCAAGGCTGTAGCCGATAACGCGACGCTGATGGCCGAAGTCCTCAAGTGGGTGGAAAACTACGGCCCAGCCGTGGGTGCCATCAGTACCGGAAGCTATCAAGTCTATCCTTGGCAGCAGGACAATCAAACCTACTACCGGGTATCTAATCAATTGACGGTTACGGTGGGTGAGCTTGACCGGATCGGTGAATTAATCGACGGGATGATCGCCGCGGGGGCTAACCGGGTCAATTGGATCCAGTTTGAAGTCCGGGATTCAGAAGGAGCCAAATTAGAGGCTCTAGGCCGCGCGGTCAAACAGGCGGAGCAGAAGGCTAAAATATTAGCGGAAGCCGCAGGGGTTAACATTGAAGGTATCCTTTCCATCAGGGAAGAAGGGGGCAGTTATACACCATACGTCATGGCCGATACCCGGGCCTTCGCCTTGGCGGCCAAGGAAGCCACGGAGATCCGACCGGGAGATGTGGATATCAGAGCCCGGGTCGCTGTGGAGTACAAAATCGCACCGGCAACCTCCAAAGGGGAGGGTGAACCGATGATACCCGCACAGACCGGTCCTTCTTTAGCAGAGTTGGGACAAGCTATCCCCGCCTCGGAAGTGACCAGCATCGTGATCCGGGATTTTAGCGGAGAAGTAGTGAGGAGCTTCCAGGGGGAAGCTATTGAGGAGATCATCGACAGCCTCAATTCCCATCAGACCTATAACGGCATGTATCCTATGATCTTAGTCGGCCATCAGGGGACCATTACCCTGCGGGACGGCTCGGAAATTAGGCTGACCAGCTGGGGTTCCAGGGAACATGTGATCCTAAATGGAGAAGTAGGCGGGGAACCCCTAGCAGTGGTAGTCAAATCCCCCCATGTGGGTGCCTTGCTGTTAGGTGAGTTAGATCTATTCTAGAATTTTAGGGTTGCGAAGCCCCCATCCATCGGGATGGGGGCTTAAAAAATATATGAAAGTCTTTTCTGGTTTAGGTAGCCAATTGGCTTGTACCCAGCAGCCTTTCTTCCGCGGCGGCGATCTGTTTGACGAGGGCCAAATGGGCGAGGCTGCCGGCGATGAGGTAGCTGAGAACCAGGGAGACGAAAACCCCTGGGGGACCCCAAAGACGGCTGGTGTACAAAGCTAAGGGGACATAGAGGCCAAAGGTCTGCAGGATGATCAGCCCCGATGAATGGAAGGGTTTTTTCAACACGTTGAGGACTGTGGCGCTGGTCCGGAGGATTCCATAGAAACCATAGCCTAAAGGCACGATGCGCAGATAGATGATGGTGATGTTGTAAACGGCCGGGTCTCGACTGAAGATCAAGGCGATAGGTCGGGCGAACAGAGCCAGAAAGGCCATCAACCCCAGGCCGATGAGCAGGCACATCCTCTCTGCCGTCTGCCGGCCTAAGGTAACCCGATCGAAGCGGCGGGCACCTAGATTCTGCCCGGTGAAGGGTCCCATGACTGCTGCGAGGGCTCCCATAAAGACAGTAGCAAACATCTGGACTTTGGTGGCTACACCGAATCCAGCCACCACCGACGGCCCGAAGGCGGCCAATATACGGGTGATGATGCCGGAGCTTAAAGGCAGGGCCATTTGAATGAGGGCATTAGGTCCGGCAATGTACAGCAACTGCCGCCAGGAATTCCAGATTTCCTTTACCTTCGGCGTGGCAAAGGTAAGGAGTTTATCTCGGAAACAGAGGACATAGGTGACGGCTACCGCGCTGAAGGAGCGGGCGACAACGGTAGCCAACGCGGCCCCCCGGACCCCTAAGGCGGGGAAGGGACCGAGGCCGAAAATAATCAAGGGATCGAGGATGATGTTGATGGTGGCGGAAATAACCATTATCGTACCTGGTGTTTTCGTATCCCCGGTGGCTCTGATGATGTTGTTGCCGATCATGGGGATGACGACCATCATCAAACCTAAATACCAAACACTCATGTATTCATAAATGAAATCTAAGATAATTCCTTCCGCTCCGAGAAGACGAAACAAGGGCCTGATGGTGGCCAGACCCGTCCCGGTGGCGATGATGATCACCACCAGGCCTAAGGCTAAGCTATGGGTGGCCAACGCCCTCACCTGGGGCATATCTTGCTCCCCGATGGCTTGGGAGACTAAGGCGGAGCTGCTAAGCCCTATACCTTGGGAAATCGAGTTGAACACCAAGACTACAGGGAAGGTGAAGGATAGGGCCGCCAATTCATCGGCCCCTAACATACTGACGAAAAAGGTATCGGTAACATTGAAAATGACCATGCCCAGCATCCCCATGATCATCGGTAGAGCCATTTTGATGATACCTTGCGGTACATTGCCTTCCGTTAAGCGGGCCAGATTCTGCTGGGTCAAAGCCATCTCTCCTTAATGGTAAAATCGGCACTCATGGCCGAGGGTTGCCCCTCTTTAAATATTCTGGTCCTATGTCCCCCTTCCTTCTTAGGGTCAATGCCCTCAAGGTCTCGGACTGGCGGAGGATCTTTTGCAGGAGCCGAAACAGACGGGGCCCGGAGGGGGATGGCAATCGGGGGTAAGGAAGAGAACGAAAGATTGAATCTATTGGTCCTTACAGCAAAGCTGAGCTGGGGGACCATTGGAGGGCTGGTGACCCTCGGTCCTATTGGAAAACTGGAAGCATGTTTATACGCGGGGAAGGGGACCTTTAAGCTGCTAAAGGTGCCTTCCTTCCCCTCCGTCGCAGACAAATGGGGGAACTGTCCTAGCTGTCTTGGAAGTTGACATGATGGTGGGGTTACGCTGAGGAGCCCAAGGGGCAGCTTCGAGAAGGGAGGTTAGCTTGCTTTCCCGTGGTCAAGCTTGGTGTGGAGCTTTCGGAAAGTTGAAGGATGGGTGCCCATGCCTTTCTAGGCATAGGCACCCTTTCCATTATCCGATGCGGAAGCGGCCCACCAGGTCTTGCAGATCCTCGGCCATGGCCCGCAATTCCCGGGAGGTGTGGGCTACTTCTTCGATGACTGTCGATTGTTCTTCGGCATAGGCGGTGATCTCTTGGCTGCCCCGGCTGATCTCTTCGATATTCCCGGCGGCGGCGGCTACCTGTCGACCCATATCTTCCACCGCTTGGAGGATATCGTTTAAGACTTGGCCGCTGGTGCCGACGATGGTGCTGGTTTCTTCCGCTTGGTCCGCCCCTTGGCCCATGCTTAGGGCCGCCTGTTTTGTTTCCTCTTGGATAGTGGCGATGAGCTCATCGATTTCGGTGGTCGCCTGGGCTGAACGTTCGGCCAGCTGGCGGATCTCTTCCGCGACGACGGCAAAGCCCCGTCCTTGTTCACCAGCCCGGGCTGCTTCGATGGAAGCGTTGAGGGCCAAAAGATTAGTCTGGTCGGCGATATCGTTGATCACTTCGATGATCCGGCCGATTTCCTGGGATCGCTGTTCCAGATTGGTGACGAATCCCGTTAAGGTTAACACGTTATCCCGCAGTTCCTGGGTGCCGTTGACGGCTTCGTCGATAGCTCCTTTGCCCTCGGTAGCCATCTGGGAGATGGTCTCCGCCGTCGCGGCGATGGCGGTCATCCTTTCGATGGTGGCCGCAAAATCATCGGCTGTATCGGAGATCCCCCGGATGGACGCGCTGGACTGTTCTGTGGAAGCGGCCAGCTGTTTGCTGGCGGCCGTTGTATCATCGATGATCCGAGAGATGGAACCGATCATATCCCTTAACGATTTGGTCATCTGTCCGAAGGCATCGACTAGGGAGCCGATTTCATCCCTTGTTTGGATCTCAGGCAGAGCCACCTGGAGATCGCCCGTAGAGATCACTTGAGCTGCGGTGGCCAAATCTTGTAAAGGTGCCAGGGTTCCCTTAAGGAGGGCTCCCAAGAGGAGGATAAAGGCTAGACCGCTGAAGATCAACAGCAACAAAAGGCGGCTCGTTTGGCGGGTGATCAGCTGGCGGTAGGGGGTTACGTCCTCATAGATCCCGATCACCGCCAACTCTTCTCCCTCATAGCTCACTACAGGTAAGAAGGTATAGGCCAAATTATCGGCGGTGTGGAATTCCCCTGTGGGGTGGCTGGTGGGCTTGATTTTGCCCACCGCGGCCGATGTGGCCGTGAGGAGATTATACCCTTCATTTTCGGGAACGAATACGGCCAGCTGGGGACCGAGGACCGCTTGGATCTGGTTTAAGAATTCGGCGGTAAAGGCGATGTTGGTTTCGACGGTACCGACGACTTCATCGTTGTAAAACACAGGAGCCCAACCCCGCATGCCCATCCCGAAGGGACCCCGATCGAATCCCGAGCGGGGTTGTCCCGTCCGGGCCGCATCGACAAAACCTAGCCGGTTTTGGACATCGCCGTAGACCGCGGGATTTTGACCCCGGGCTAAAGAGGTGTTATAAGGGGCGCGCAGATGGAGGACATCGACGCCGAATTGTTCATGGACCGCCTGGTAGATAGGCACCAGGATTTCGAGGGCTAAAGAGCGATCCTGGGTTTTTGTTGCCGCCACAATATCGGGCATGCTAGCCACGGTGAGGCTGATCCCTAAGGCTTGTTCCGCCCGTTGGGTCAGCTGGTTTTCCACCGCCGTCTTGTTGGCTTCTAGACTATCGGTGATCATAGTCTGGAGGAGCCGTCCTTGATTAGATAACATGTAACTGCTCACCGCGATGGAAAAGAGCAAAAACCCGAGGAGAATTGCCACAAAAAGCTTGCTCCGTACTCCGAGATTACGCCACATCTTGGGACCTCCCTGTCATCTGTCCTTAGCCTGCTTTTGTTCGGCATCGGTCTTTGTAGTTCCTGCTAACGGTTATCATTAAGTTTTTTATCACAAACTTAGTTGGAACTTCAGATAGGTCGGCACAGGGATGGACAGGGTGGTAGAAGGCCCAGGGCTGTTCACCCTGGGCCTGGGGGTCAGACAAGATGGAGGAAACGGGCCAGCTGGGCGGTGAAAATGCAGGTGGTAATGCCCATTGCGGTAGGGATGAGGGCGGCGAGGATAGTCCAGGAGCGGCTGCCCGTTTCCTTCTTTATGGTCAATAGGGTGGTCCCACAGGGGAAATGCATGAGGGCGAAAAGCATGAAATTGAGGGCTGTCAGCCAAGTCCAGCCGTGGGTTAGGAGCAGCGCCTGCATGGCTTGAAGGCCATCCAGCTCTAACATGGCCCCCGCGGAGAGATAGCCCATCATCAAGATGGGGATGACGATTTCGTTGGCGGGTAAGCCCAGGATAAAGGCCAGGAGGATCATACCATCTAGGCCCATCAGTTGACCTAAGGGGTTGAGCCAAGAGGCGAGATGGCCAATCAAGGAGAGATGGCCCACATAGATGTTGGCCAAGGCCCAGGTGATAGCACCGGCGGGAGCGGCCACCATGATCGCCCGGGAGAGGACGAAGATAGTTCGATCGAAAAAGGATCTGATGATCACCCGTAGGATTTGGGGTTTCCGATAGGGGGGCAGCTCCAAGGTGAAGGAAGAGGGCTCACCCTTAAGGAGGGTCGGGAAAGACCCCAAGAGACGAAAAAGGTCATGGCCACACCGGCCATGATGATCCCCACGATCATAATGGTGGCCGTCAAGGCCCCACCGTTAGTGGTGCCGAGGCCGGCGATGATGGCCGCCATGGAGATGAGGATGGGGAAGCGGCCGTTACAAGGAACAAAATTATTAGTCAAGATAGCGATGAGCCTTTCCCGGGGGGAATCGATGATCCGGGCGGCGATAATCCCTGCAGCATTACAGCCAAATCCCATGGCCATGGTCAGGGCTTGTTTTCCGTGGGCTCCGACTCGCTTAAAGGTCCCATCGAGATTAAAGGCTATTCGGGGAAGATAACCCAGATCTTCGAAGAGGGTAAACAAGGGGAAGAAAATGGCCATAGGCGGTAGCATCACCGAAACGACCCAAGCTAGACCCCGGTAAACCCCCAGGATGGCTAGACCGTGGAACCAAGGGGGAGCACCAAGGGCCAAAACCAGGGTCGAGAGATAATCTTCGATGGTAAACAGGATGTGATTGAGGATTTGGGAAGGATAGTTGGAACCGACGATGGTCAACCAAAAGACACCCCCTAAAAGAAGGAGCATTAGGGGTATGCCCAAGGCCCGGGAAGTGACCACATCATCGATCATTCCATCCCAATCCTTGGCCGGCTTCTCGGTCCTTTGGACCACCTTCTGGGCGATAGTCTCCGCCTGTTGATAGATGGTGGACACGATGGCTTCCCGGATCTGTTCTCCTTCCCTTTGGCGTAGGTCTTCCAAATCTTCGATGACCGAATGGAGGGATGATGTGGAATCCATTACACTGCCTCCCTAGGGGGTCTTTTTTCCATGTATTTCGCGATGCTTTCCAGAATGGAAAAATCCCCATCGATGAGCCGTAAGGCCAGCCATCGCTTGTTCAATCCCGGGGGGATATGTTCCAAATGGGGGATGATACGGGTGATCCCTTCCTCGATCCAGTCTGGATATCGCAAGACCATGGGCTGGGGAACCAGCTCTCCTGTGGCTATCTGCAGGATGGTCTCCTTTAGTTCCTGTAACCCCTTTCCTTCCCGGGCAGCGGTAGGTACTACTGGTATCCCTAGCTTGGCGGCCAACTGCCGATGATCGATGGTGATTTGCTTACGCTGGGCTTCATCGATGAGGTTAAGGCAAAGGATGGTCTTCGGACTGATCTCCATGATTTGCAAGACCAAATTGAGGTTTCGTTCCAAACAAGTGGCATCGACGACGGCGACGACGGCATCGGGCTGGCCGAAGCAGATGAAGTCCCGGGCGATTTCTTCTTCGGGGGAGTTGGCCAGGAGGGAATAGGTGCCCGGCAAATCCACCAGGATAAAGTCCCGTCCGCTGTAGGTGAAATTTCCCCGGGCTTGGACGACGGTCTTGCCCGGCCAGTTTCCCGTGTGCTGTCTTAATCCTGTGAGAGCGTTAAAGACTGTGCTTTTGCCTGTATTGGGATTGCCGGCAAGGGCGACCACATAATCGGCGGAAAGGGGGGTATCGATGAACTCCCGCAGCAGTAGGCCGCCGGAAGATTGATAGGTTAGACCCACGGGTAATCACCCCTCATGGTAAATAGATTTGTACATTGTTAGCTTCCTCGGTCCGCAGGGCGATGACGGCACCCCGGATGGCATAGGCGGTAGGGTCTCCCGAGGGGCTGCGGCGCAAGGCCTCCACCCTGGTGCCGGGGACCAAACCTAGATCAAGGAGCCTTCTTCGACTCAAGCCCCCGCCGGCAACCGAGTGGACGATCCCTTGTCGGCCTAGGGGCAGGCAAGACATGGCCAACATGATCCATTCCCCACTTTCATCTTAGACTCGACGAAGAATCTTTCCCAACGGAAAGATTTTGTTACTAGACTATGCACGTTAGTAGGTGCCGGTGACAGCTTAAGGAAGGGGTAAAACCCTTTGTTAAAGGGGCACCTCCCCTTTAATACCATTGTCTTTAGGATGGTTTGCCCAGCTTAGCCCATTGGTGGAAGATCCGCGGTTTTTATCCCCTTTCCCATTTGCCTTTACGCGGGTTATTTGTTATATTTAAACAGACAAAATGTCGATAAGGGCAAACCTTTCGAAAGGAAGGGACGCAAAGCCACGAGCCTAAGGCTACTTAGCTATGGCAGTCGGGTTGCCGGAATACGCAGTCTAATCCCCCTCTTCGGCACAACATGAAAGGGGGATTTTTATGCGCGTTTGTCAATGGACAGTTAGAAGGAGGGGATTCCCATTTTAGGGGCCAATTCCCATGCCATAATCAAAGAAAAGACTTTAGACAGGGCTTATGCCAAGGCGGAAGCCTTGTTTGGGCTGCCCCGCAGCCAATTGCAGTTCGAGCTGCTCCAGGAACCTTGCGCCGGTATTCAGGGTCGGGGAAGGCAACCGGCCATCATCAAGGCCTGGCCGGCCGATAATCTGCCCGAGACGGCCCACCGGGATCGGCCGGGCACCATCGGGATCGTCGAAGGTAAAGTGGAAATAACGTCTCCCAAAGGTCGGGGGATGCCGGCTAAGATTACGGTGACCCGTCCCTTGAAGCTCTTCGTGGATGGAGAGCCTATCGAGGATTTCACCTATCTCTATGGTCCCGAAAGGGTGCGCATCGAGACTCCCCGTCGGGAACCGAGCTGGGAAGTGGCGGTGGAGATCAGCCCCGATGGGATGGAAGCCTATTTAAACGTCCAGGCCCAATATGGTCACCAGTATGAAATTAACGACCAGGAGCCGACCAACAGTCTCATTTTGACGGCCACGGAAAAGTCCATCCCACCTCAACCCTATTCCGTCGATGAGCTAGCATCTCTGCTTACCGAGGAACATGTCGTCTTCGGCATCGATATGGCGGCCTTAGTCTATGTAAGCGGCTTGACCCGCAGTGAACGGGTTTTGGTGGCCCGGGGGTTAGCGCCGGAGCCGCCGGAAGATGATCGGATCGAATATGCCCCTTGTTTGCAGCAAAGGGGGATTTCCATCGATCCCAATGCCCAGCGGGTGGATTATTACGAAATCAATCAGACTCCTTCGGTAGAAGAGGGAGATCTATTGGCTATCCGTATCCCCGGTCGGGAAGGCACTCCCGGTCGGCGTGTGACGGGGGAACTCATCGCCCCCCGGAAGATCAAAGAGGCTAAGATCCGGGCCGGCAAAGGCGTTTATTTAATCGAAGGTGGTCGGGTTGCTCTGGCTTCCATCAATGGACAACCGATCCTCAGCGGAGGGGTCCTAGAAGTGTTGCCCATCTTCACCGTGCCCCGAGATGCCGATTTGAGCACCGGTAACATCCGTTTTGCCGGCCATGTGTTGGTGAAAAACAACGTCACGGAAAACGTTGAAGTAGAAGCCCAAGGCTGGGTCAAAGTAGGTGGATTGATCAGCCGGGCGCAGGTCGCGGCGGGGGAGTTAATCGAGTGCCGCCGCAGTATCTTGGCTTCCTTAGTCCAGGCTGGCCATGCCCCGGAGCTGCCCATCGGGGTCATCGTCCACTTGGTGCAGCTCAACCAATGTTTGAGACGGCTCCAGTCCTTTGTGGAGGTCCTAGATCATCGCCACGTTACCCGAAGGAAAAGGGCCAAGGTCCTGGCTTTAGTGATCAAAGACCGGTTGCCCCTTTTGGAACGGACCATGGATCAGTTGAAAGAACTCCTGGTGGATATCGCCGTGGATCAGGGCATCCTCGGACCCGAACCTAGCGAGCTTCTAAAGTTCTTCCATAGCCTAGTGACGAAAGTCGATGGACTCCTCAATGGGCAGAGTGGAATCGCGATCAGGGATTTGATTAATCAAAGTGATTATATTATCCGTTCCTTGGCGGAACGGGTTGATCCCGCCGATATCAGGGCTGGGTACGTCCATAATTCCCAACTGGAAGCCACGGGGAAGATTCTTATCAGACGGGCTGCTTACAACTCCCAGCTCACCGCGGTAGACGGAGTCTATCTGGAAAGGGCCTCCTTCCGTGGCGGCCGCATCACCACCGTTAACGGCCCCGTCATCGTCAAGGAGTTAGGTACCCCTAGCGAGACCCACACCAGGGTCGAGATCGTCCAGGACGGCATCGTCCAGGTGGGCATCGTCCACCCCAATGTGACGGTGATGATCGACGGTAAGCTCTATCGCTTCTTGGATAGGGAGACCGGGGTGACCATCAGCAAAGACAAGCGTCAGGATCGACTGGTGATCAAAGCCGGCGGTAAAGGGCGCCGGAATCTTAAAGCCCTGGCCTAACCTGGTTTCATAATCTCCAAAAGACAGATTAAGGGTATTTCCCTGGGGAAGGACCCTCGATGGAAAAGATGGGGGTTCGATATGGACACGAACAAAGAAAGATCTAGACGGCTCCAGGTCGTCCTTTGGCTGTGGTTAACGGCAAAAATTGTGACGATAATTGCAATACCCGGCTCCTTCCCGCTGGACTACGGCGACGGACTGCTGGCCCTTGGTCTTCTCCTCTACGCCCTTTACCGATGGCAGGGGACCTGGCGGAGCCTCGGAGCCTTTTCCCAACCCTTGGTTTCCTACAACCCTCAGTTAGAAGTCCCATGGTCCCATGCGGGGGCGACGGGAGACATCTTTTGTCCTGGAGAGGGCGAGGCCCATCATTTAGTCTGTCGGAATAGGGAGCTTAAGAAAACGCTGGCCCAGACCTGGGACCAGGAGCAGGGAAGGGTTGGAGCCAGGGGAGAGCCAAACTCCATCGAACCCAGGTATTTGCCGGCCCCTTTCCTTCAGACCGATGAACAGGGAGCTTGTATCTATGTCAATAATCGCTGGTTGGAGTTGACGGGCACTTCCCCGGAGGAGAATCTCGGGGAAGGCTGGCTAAATTGTCTCCATCCCGATGATGGGCCCCGGTGCCGCCGGGAAATTTCCCGGGCCTTGAAGAAGGAAGAATTATTGGAAATGGAGTACAGGTTATTAACCGACGATGGTAGCTACCGGTGGTTTCGCCATCACGGTTCCCCCAGTGGGACCGGCTATTATCATCTGGCTTGGGAACTCAGCGACGAAGAGGGACCAGGAGTCGATTACATCGATGAGCTCACGGGCTTGTATAACCGGACCTTCTGGGAAAGGGAGCTTCTGCGCTGGGATCGGCCCCATCATCTGCCCTTAAGCGTGATCATCGGCGATGTCAACGGGTTGAAATTGATCAACGATACCCTGGGTTTCCGAGCCGGTGATCAGGTTCTGCTTAGGCTGGCGGAAACTTTTCGCCGTTGTTGTCGGCGGGGGGATCTCATCGCCCGTTGGGGCGGTGATGAGTTCGTCTTCCTGTTGCCCCGCACCGATGGGCCGACGGCCAGCCGGATCCTTCGCCGGATCGTTGAACAGTTGGAGGGGACGGAGACGGGGGTCTTCAAGGCCAGCCTCTCCTTCGGGGTGGCGACCAAAACCCAGGTTCAAGAAGAGATTTACCAGATCATCCAAAGGGCCGAAGACCGATTGTATGCTCGGAAACGGGCCGAGGACAAAACCTTGCGCAACCAACATGTGGCGGCCATGGTCAGTTTGTTAGCCGGCAAAGATCGGGAAACGGAACTCCACTCCATCAGGATGCAAAGCTTAGCCTTAGGGATGGGGGGGCCCTCGGCTTTTCAATTGAAGCATTAGACGATCTTTCTTTGTTATGTGCCCTCCATGATGTAGGTAAAGTAGGTATCGCCGATGAAGTCCTGCTAAAAAGGGAAGAATTGTCGCCGGCCGAGTGGGAGGAGATGAAGCGCCACCCGGAGATTGGTTACCGGATCGTTTCCGCTTCCCCCGATTTGGCCCATATCGCCAAGGATATCCTCCACCATCATGAGTGGTGGAACGGCGGCGGTTACCCCCAGGGCTTAAAGGGGGAGGAGATTCCCCTTCGGGCCAGGATCTTAGCCATC
>JBMNRY010000046.1:0-15491 GCA_050944915.1 Limnochordia bacterium | reverse complement strand
ATCGTTCTTCACAAGACCTCGCTCCTTTCTCTGGTTATGGGTAGCGAGGTCTTTTTTTGCTATCCATCTGCCTTTTTCCTACCACCTACTAAAATTTTACTCTAACTGAAAAAACGCCACCTTAGGGTGACGTTAGCTCTGCCTTGGTTGATTCTTTTTCTTAGCAATGGGTGGTCGCTGTCGCAGCTCCGGCACGGGGGAACGGAAAATAAGACGCCAAAGGGCATCTCCTTGGAAGGGAATGAGGGGCCACAGATAAGGGGTATCGAAGGAGCGGGTGAGGGCAAAGACTAGGCAAGTGAACACTACTCCCCCGGCAAGGCCCGGCAAAGCGAAGAGGCCGGTGAGGATCAAAGTTAATAAGCGGAAAAGACGGACGGCTAAGCCAAATTCTACACTGGGGGTGGCAAAGGTGCCCACAGCCGCCACCGCCGTATACAATATGGTCTCCTGGGTAAAAAGCCCCACTTGCACAGCGAACTCACCTAACAGGATGGCCCCCACAATACCTAAGGAAGTTGCCAAAGCATTAGGGGTATGGATAAAGGCCATTCGCACCAAATCGACCCCTAACTCAAGGATCAAGAATTGGGTAAACAAAGATAGGGTCCCCGGCTCCTTGGGCCCGATAAAGGACAGAAACTCGGGCAGCAGATCCTGCTGCATGACAAGGCCCAGCCATAGTGGGGTCAGGATAAAGGATAACAAAATGCCGATGGCCCTGATCCAACGCAAATAGGTGCCCACCGTCGGGTGCTGAAAGTATTCTTCGGCGTGTTGGGTGAAATGCCAAGCCGTCGCGGGGGTGATCATCACCGCCGGTGTTGTATCAACGATGACGGCCACATGGCCCTCTAGTAGGTGGGCCGCGACCACATCGGGTCGTTCGGAATAACGCACTTTAGGAAGGGGATTAATGGTCGAACCCACGATATACTCCTCTAAACTCTTGACACCCATGGGCAAGCCGATGGTGTCAACGGAAGCCACAGCCTCTTTAATTGTCTGGATGATCCCCGGTTCCGCCAAATCATCGATATAAGCGATGATCACATCGGTTTTGGAACGTTCCCCTGTTTTTAGGGCTTCAAAACGTAAACCGGGATCCCGCAGGCGCCTGCGGAGCAAGATCGTATTGAAAATAGCCGTTTCCACAAAGCCATCCCGGGAGCCCCTGGTTACCCTTTCTAAATCCGGCTCTTCCATACTCCGGACAGGGTATTCCCGCACATCGATGATCAGCGCCTCTTCATAACCATCGACCAAGAGGGCCATAGGACCGGAAATGATCTCGGTGATGAGCTTATCGAAATCATCGGTCCGTTCCACTTCGAAATAGGGCAACTTTTCCGTCGCTAATTTGTCGATCAAATTGGGGGCTAAATCTCCCCGTTCCAAAGAGAAAAGAGCCCGCATGATATCGGCGGTGACCTTATCTTTGATGAATCCATCGACGAAAACTAAGGCCGCATTGCGGCCAGCGAATCTGATATCCCGGACGATAACATCGAAACTGATGCCCACACCCAGCTCATCGGAAAGCAGAGCCAAATTTTCTGCTAAGTCTTTATACAACGTCCTTTTGGCCAATAAACACCCTCCCTAGGCCAAGAAAGCGCCCTAAAATAGGACGCTTCCCTCTGGATTCCTTTATGTTTAACGCACGACGGTGGGGACAAAAAGGTCGATGATACCGATAATTAACGCGGCCAGCAAAGCGCCAAGGACCGACACAGCCATTCCGGGAACAATAAATTGGGCTGCCCAGATGACCAAGGCCGAAACGAGGAAGCCGACGATTCCCCGACTATAGGGGGAGACCTTTTTGCCCAAAGTTGCCTCGATTACCCAACCGATGGCAGCGATGACCAAGGCCGCCAGCAGGGCGTTCCAAAAGGACATGGCACGAAAACCGGGGAGCAAGAAACCTACGAACATTAACACTAGCGCCGAGACGATGAACCGAATTACCGCTCCTAACCAATCCATCCTTCCTCACCTCCGAAAAGTCCTGAAGCATCCACTATTCTACCCGCCTACCAATCTTTTATACAACAAATAATGGTGGGGTATTCCCCACCAGTAGGGCTAATCAGTACCCTCTACACGGAAGGCGATCTGTACATCAGCCTTGTAATCGACGATATTACCTTGCTCGTCCACATCACCGGTCCAGTTCAATACTTCCACACCGCTGATATGGTCAATGGTCTTGCTGGCTTCCCGGACAGCTTCTTTCACCGCGTCATCCCAACTGCTCGACGATTGACCTACCAATTCGATGACTTTGATGACAGTCACTATATCACCCCTTTTCTCTAAAGGCTCCATTGCTAATATCCCCGATTATTCCCTAATCTAAAACTAGGTGCTTTCACCACTACTCCCAAATACTAGGCAGGAGCCAGTAGATAAAGGAGCCGACGACTTTACCCAGGATAAGGGCCAAGAGAAGGGCCCGCACCGATGTCTGCAAACCAAGGCGGCGGCCCATGATGGGCAAGACATTTAAAACCTCCGTTAAGGCGGCGGCCAACAAACCGACGAAAATGCCCATGAAGAGGCCTACAAAGGGCACTAAAACCACGGGGAAAAGGGATCCCCCTGGCCATCCCTCCACCAGAGATGCTAAAAAACCGCCGCCGATGACGGCCCATTGATAAGCGAAAATCCGCCTTTTGGTACCCGTTAAATGAACAAGGCGGGGGATCACATCTAAGACGATGAGGAGGGCGACGAAGGCCGAACCGACGATCAAACCTTCAGAAAAACCGATGGCCGCGGCCAGCAAGGAACCGGTCAATTTCCCTCTTCCTTTCCGGCCCTGGCTTCCGCGGCATGGATAATATGTTTATTAACATTCTCTTGGTAAGAATCGATTTCGACTTCCAAAGGGCTCGGTTCCGCCAAATTGCGCCTGGACAGCTGGTTAAAAAAGATGGCCATCCCTAAACCGACGCCGATGGAGTAGGGCACTTGGAGCATGAGGGGATAGGGAACATCCTCCCCCGTCAATAACCGATAGATGACCCGATGGACATCGGCCATACTCACATCGGCATGGAAATTCATCAAAGCCATGCCGGAACCGATGAATAAGAGGATCCAGACGAGGATGAAATAGATGTGGGACCAGATTCCACCGAAGGGCTTTTTTCCCTCCACGATGACAATGACCGCCCCTTGGCCCAAGGGACGTACCTGCAAGCGATGATCAGCCTTTTTGATGGCCCGAATGGCATCTAAGGTGGAGATGACTAACAAATCCTCTGTTCGCTCTCCGATATGGCGGACGGGCAACCCTTCGATGAGTTTTTGCATCTGGGGCGGAGCCACTATTTCCGCCAACATACCGATGGTGAGATCGACGCCCTTAGGCACGCTTATCCGTTCCCTCATGCGCATGAAGACGTCCCAATCTTGTCCTTGGGCTTCCAAAGGCAATCGCCCCTTTTAGCCCTTAGTCTGCGCCTGGTTATTCCCTTCCATGCATGGCCCGTTCATACACCCGGCGCCAATTTTTCCACAGAATTTTCTCCAACTCAGGGGAAGAAAAACCGGCTTCTTTCAGTCCAACGATGATGTTCGGGAAACTGCGGCAATCCTCGATACCAAGGGGCAGCTGTTCCATACCATCGAAATCGGAGCCCAATCCCACATGGTCCACACCGACCAAAGAGGCGATATGGACAACATGATCGACGATATGGGAGACCTGTGCCCTTCCTTCCGCCGTTAGAAAGGGCGGATAAAAGGCGATGCCGATGACTCCATTCCGGCTGGCCAAGGCTTTGATCTGCCGATCGGTCAGATTTCGGGGATGATCACATAAAGCGCGGCAGTTACTGTGGGAAGCGATGGGCTGGCCCGGACAATCTAACAAATCCCAAAAACTCCTTTCATTAAGGTGGGAAACATCCAAGACCATTCCCAACTGGGCAGCCCGTCCCACGATTTTCCGGCCCCGGGGTGTTAAACCACCTTCAGGACCGGCACCAACCCCGACAGCCAAATCATTAGCCTCATTCCAGGTTAAACCTAGGGAGCGCAAACCAAGGCTATAAAGCAATTCCAAGATCTCCGTGCTGCCCTCAAGGGGTCGGCCGCCCTCTAAGGCCAATAGGAGACCTAGACCCTCCCGCTGGAAGTCGGCCGCCGATTTAATCAGATGGGCTTCTCGATCGGCCTCTAGTGCCTGTTCTAAGTCCCGCAGGGCGATGAGGACTTGAGCCAAGGGGCTAACCGGTCCTTGGCCGGCACAAATGGCTAAAACTTGCCAAGCAATTCCCCCCTCCCGCAAGCGGGGGAAATCCACATGTCCCCTCTCCTCCCGGCAATGAATAAACCGCCCCTCTTGACGGGCGGTGAGTAGAGTGTCACAATGGGCATCGAAAATTGGCATCGGTAGACCCCCTCAAATGCAGAAGGACCCGTCTGGAATCCAGACGAGCCCCCAGCTAATTCTGACCTCAACGTGGTCCCACAATAAGTTTTATCGCCGTTCTTTCTTCACCATCGATGATAATGTCCGTAAAGGCCGGAATACAGACCAGATCCATCCCGCTGGGGGCAACAAAACCCCGTGCAATAGCTACAGCCTTCACTGCCTGGTTGATCGCCCCTGCCCCAATAGCTTGAATCTCTGCCTCTCCCTTTTCCCGTAATACACTGGCCAGGGCTCCGGCAACAGAGTTGGGGTTCGACTTAGCAGATACTTTTAGGATTTCCAAATACGTTACCCCCTCTATTAGTGCCAATAGTGAAAAAATATGCTACTACACATATATTTTACTTTTGGGTGCCAAATCCCTTTTTTGACGAGGGAAATTTATATAAGATACACAATTAACCTAATAACTTTCTTCATCGATCTGCCAAATCGATTCAATATGCAAAGCTTTACCCGTTGTGGGGTCCACATCGACCACTACGCCGCCGAAAATAACGGGACCACCGGCGACGTTAAAACGGGCCGGTAGTTGATTATGGAACCGCTCAATAATGGTCGATTTTTCCATACCTAAAACGGAATCATAGGGTCCTACCATCCCCAAGTCGGTTATGTAAGCGGTGCCATGGCTCAATACCCGGGCATCGGCCGTTTGAATATGGGTATGGGTGCCGAAAACACCGGCGACTTTGCCGTTCAAATGCCAGCCTAAAGCGATTTTCTCCGCGGTAGCCTCGGCGTGGAAATCGACGAAAATGGTGGCTTGTTTGCTTTGTCCTTCCTTGATTAATTCGGAAGCCGAGCGAAAGGGGCAATCGACACCATGGGGCATAAACACCCGGCCGGCCAAGTTGATCACCGCGATTCTCCCCGCTGGGTGGTCATAGAATCCCATCCCCCGTCCCGGTACCCCAGGAGGAAAATTGGCTGGTCGCAAAATCCGCGGTTCTTCATCGAGATAATTATATATTTCTTTTTTATCCCAGATATGGTTGCCACTGGTGATCACATCGGCGCCCATATCCAAGAGTTCCTTGGCGATGGGAGCCGTCAAACCGAAGCCACCCGCGGCGTTCTCGCCGTTGACGATGACAAAATCGATCTGACGCTCCCTTTTTAATCGAGGTAAATAACGGCCGAGGGTGGTCCGTCCCGGTCGGCCGACCACATCCCCTACCATCAAGACACGCAAACTACCCACTCTCCCCATATTGGCAATTTAAGATATAAACAGGCGAGGCCTTAGCCCCGCCCTATTTCGCATATTCTACAGCCCGGGTCTCCCTTATTACTGTTACTTTAATTTGCCCCGGATATTCCAGTTCTTGTTCAATGCGTTTCCCTATATCCCGTGCGATCTTGATCGAAGCTAAATCGTCGACTTTCTCCGGTTTGACCATGATGCGGACTTCTCGACCGGCCTGGATGGCGTATGCCTTGTCTACCCCATCGAAGGAATCAGCGATACTCTCTAGTTTTTCCAAACGCTTGATATAGGCTTCCAAAGTTTCCCGTCGAGCCCCGGGACGGGCCGCGGAAATACCGTCGGCTGCCGCAACCAAGACGGCCTCGATGGTCTGGGGTTCGAAATCCCCGTGGTGACAGGCCATAGCATGGATGACTTCTGGATCCTCTTTATATTTCTTCAACAGATCCATCCCGATTTGCACATGGGTTCCTTCCACCTCGTGGTCGATGGCCTTCCCGATATCGTGGAGGAGTCCAGCCCTGCGGGCCAGTTTGATATCAGCCCCTAATTCGGCGGCCATCATCGCCGCCAGGTGGGCCACCTCAATGGAATGGCGCAGGACATTCTGTCCATAACTGGTCCGGTACTTCAACCGTCCCAAAACCCGGATTAATTCAGGATGCAGACCGTGGACATCGGCTTCGAAGGTGGCCTGTTCTCCCTCTTCCCGAATGATGGTTTCCACCTCTTTCCTGGCCTTCTCCACCATCTCCTCGATGCGGGCAGGATGAATTCGACCATCGGCGATCAATTTTTCCAAGGCAACCCGGGCGACTTCTCGCCGCACAGGGTCAAAACCCGACAGAATGACGGCTTCCGGTGTATCATCGATAATTAAATCGATGCCGGTCAGAGTTTCCAAGGTCCGGATATTGCGGCCTTCCCGACCGATAATCCGCCCCTTCATTTCGTCATTGGGCAAACTGACTACCGAAACGGTAGTTTCCGCCACATGTTCAGCGGCGTACCTTTGGATAGCCAAGCCGATAATTTCCCGGGCCCGCTTTTCCGCTTCTTCTTTCGCCTTTGATTCGACCTCTTTAATCATCAGGGCCGCATCATAACGGACATCTTCTTCCACCCGGTTGAGGAGTAGATCCCGGGCTTCATCGGTAGTCATACCCGATAAGCGCTCCAAAAGCTGGGTCTGTTCCTCCAAGGCTGCATCCAGCTTCTGGCGGGTTTTTTCCACTTCGGCCAATTTACGACTTAAATTGGCCTCTCGGTCCTCAAGGCTTTGGGTCCGTCGATCCACCAATTCTTCCCTTTGGAGGAGTCGTTTTTCCAGTTGCTGAAGCTCGCTACGCCTTTCCCTGATTTCCCGTTCCAGATCCATACGGGTGTTGTGGGCGGCTTCCTTAGCTTCCAAAAGCAGTTCCCTTTTGCGAGCCTCCGCTTCCTTCTCCGCCTCGGCGAGCATTTTCTTGATTTCCTCTTCCGTCGAGGCAATTCTGGCTTCCAACAAATATTTTCTAACGGCGTAGCCTGCTACACCGGCAATCACAGCTACAAAAAGGGTACTCATTGTTCCGATCATCCTCACCTCCTAACTAATAATCGTAAAAACAAGCCGAGTAATGAGACTCGGCTTGTGGCAATCGACCCACCGTTAACCGGCGGTGCTTATGAGCCCGGCACCTGTCATATCGCCATAATTGTACCTTTTTCCGTCCCTCCATGTCAAGCAAAGGGGTCGTTAGGACAAAGGTGACTTATGACTTGGCGAATCACTTCATGGTTAAAACCGCGCCTTTGTAGAAAACCAGCTAGCTTACGGGCAACCGTCGGGGTATCTGTACCATAGGATGGCAATTTTTTCTGGGCTGCTTTCAAGGCCCTAGTGTACTCATCATCCAGGTCCCAAGCGGCCAATTCCTCATCGATGATGGTTCCCTCTATACCTTTGGCCATTAGCTCTTGCCGTAACCTAAAGATGCCTACTGGTTTATTTTCACGCCAATTTAACCATTGCCGGACAAAACGTCGATCATCCACATAACCCAGTCTGATTAACCGATTCAGAGTCTCTTCCACGACGGGATCAGAATAACCTTTTCTTCGCAGGTACTCGATGATCTCCCGGCAGGTCCGGTCCCGGTAGCTGAGGTACCGCAAAGCTTGTTGCATTGCTTTTTGCGCCATAATTATTCTTCCGTCGTCGCTGCCGTTTCACCTTGGGCTAAACCGGCCTTTTCCAACACTTTAGCCTGGATTTCCTCGGTCACCTCTTGGTTCTCCTTCAAAAAAACCTTTGCATTCTCTCGACCCTGACCAAGGCGCAAATCACCGTAGGAATACCAAGCACCACTCTTAGATACTATATCGTACTCGACGGCCATATCGAGAATGTCTCCCTCCCGGGAGATCCCTTCGCCATACATGATGTCGAATTCGGCCACCTTAAAGGGCGGTGCCACTTTATTTTTGACCACCCGCACCCGGGTACGATTCCCAACAGTCTCGGTACCTTGCTTGATGCTTTCTATACGACGGATCTCCATCCGCACGGAAGAATAAAACTTCAAAGCCCGACCACCGGGGGTTACCTCAGGGTTACCAAACATAACCCCAACCTTTTCCCGGATCTGGTTAATAAAGATAACAGTCGTGCGGGATTTACTGATCACACCGGTCAATTTGCGCAGGGCCTGGGACATCAAGCGGGCCTGGAGGCCCACATGGGAGTCGCCCATTTCCCCTTCAATTTCAGCCCGGGGCACCAAAGCCGCCACGGAATCGACGACGACTACGTCGACGGCACCACTGCGGACTAAAGCCTCGGTGATTTCTAAAGCTTGTTCAGCGGTATCAGGTTGGGAAATCAATAATTGATCTAAATCAAGTCCCAACTTTTTGGCATAAACGGGATCTTGGGCATGTTCAGCATCGATAAAGGCCGCTATCCCGCCCTCCTTTTGGGCTTCAGCCATGATATGCATGGCCAAAGTGGTCTTCCCCGAAGATTCGGGCCCAAAGATCTCGATCACTCGACCTCGAGGCACCCCACCGATACCTAATGCGATATCTAAAGCCAAGGAGCTAGTCGATATGGTCTCCACATTAAAACTCTGTGTTTCTCCCATTCTCATAATGGAGCCCTTACCAAATTGCTTATCAATTTGCAACAGGGCTAATTCCAAAGCCTTTTGTTTATCTACCAAGGCTGTACTCACCTCTCCATAGTTCCCAAGGGTCTATCTGCCAAGGGAAATTCCCCTAATTTAGTATAGACGGGGCCTGCCCCCGTTAGCTGACTGGCAAACAAAGTCACATGCCGGACCTGAAAATTTCCCTCTACAGAGAAGGTTTCTAAACCTGCTGATCCCCTTGGTTTTCTAACCCTCCCGATGGTCACATGGGGATGGAAAGGTTTATCTGGGGAAGAATTACCCAACCTGTACCAAACCTTTTGGACCTCGGCGGCTAATTCCCTCAACTGCCGTTGACCTTGATCCACACCCACCCACAACACCCGGGGTTGTCGAAGATTGGGAAAGGCCCCAATGGTACCCAATTCCACATGGAATGTGGGCAGATCAGCCAGGGAAGCCTGCAACAGTTCCCCTAGCCGTGTTAATCGATGGGTATCCACATCACCTAGGAACTTTAAGGTGATATGGAGATTCTCTGGGGCAACCCATTTTACATCCTGCCAACCCCTCTCCCGCAGCCGGGTCTGGGCCATAGAGATGGAAGGCCACAAAGGGGGACTGATCTCCACAGCAACGAAGGAACGTAGTCTTGCCACCTTTACCCTCCACTGATCCTGGACATGGAAAACATCTGAACCTGATGCCTATTTCGACAAGGGAGGACATTTTCCTTTATCCGTTGTGTTCCGGTGGACTAAATCGTTCCAGGGTAAACCCCCCGGGCAGAGTATCAACCCGAAGGGTGTCCACCGCCTTCAACTCTATTTCTCCCCCTTGGTGGGAGAAATATAAAATGGCTAAGGAATAGGGAATCGGCTCCTTAGACTGGAGACCCCTAATCCCTTCGGCGCCGGTGGTACCGGCATTAATCAACATGGTTCCCCCCCGGGTGCCCACCTGGAGGCGATGGTTGTGGCCATATAAAATCGCCGGTACATCGGCGGTTAAACCTTCAGCGATGTGATGATTATGTACCGCAACGATATGGGGCTTGGTACCTAAGGAATCGATGCGCCCATCGATTTGACGGGCTAAAGCCTGGAGCCGTTCCAAGGGAGCGCTCCGGGGAGATAGACTCCCCGCGGCTTCATCACCGATACCCCAGATGCGCAATCCTCCCCGTTCCACCATCTGTCCATCGAGCAAAACTACATTCCCTGTCTCTCCTAACCGGCCTAGGATCTCCGGTGTCTCATGGTTCCCGGAGATGAAAAAGTAGGGTCGTTCCATCCCCTGAATCCGCTGGACGATCTCCACTTCCAATGGGGTACCCCAGTCGGTTAAATCCCCGGTATCGACGATGAAATCGATGCCGAAACTGACCACAACCTGTTGAATCAAATCGAAGGCCGCCGGGTTGTTGTGAATATCCGACACATGGAGCACCTTCAAATCGGCCTCCATAATCCCCAGGGGCTCCAAATCTTCGACCCGTTGATAAAGGGAATACAAGCCGGAGGTGATGAGACGCAACTGCTCCCCTAATTCTCCCACATGCTCGATGCTGGTTTGGATGAGCCCCGTCACCCAGGGGGCTGCTTCTAGCATCCCCTTGTATTCCGGATTGTTAAAGGCCCGGGGATCGTAATCAAATCCCACCAACCCGCTAAAAAACAGAGCCACCAGTAAGCCCACCAGGGCTCCCTGCCACAAGGAACGACTATGGAAGGGACGCCACAACCACACCCCCAACAATCCGCCGCAAGCGGCCAAGAGGGCTATCTTCACCAGGAATAAAACGATGATACCTCGAGCTTGGGACACGAACCTATTGACGACGGCCTCCGTAGTCTCACCTAAAGGCAACCCGACATGCTCCAAGAGGGATAAATCAATACTCCGGAGGGAAATCTCCAGTAGCACCGGGATTCTATGGGTTGCCGCCTCGATCTCCCCCACGGGAGGCAAAAGCAACCTGGTCCTTCCCTGGGATACAGAAAAAAAGCCCGCCCTGATTTCCAGCCCCAGGGCTCCCATTTGAAAGTGGATACTACCTAGGGTATTCACAAAGATGATGGCCATTAATACCGCGAGAAACCAAGGAGCCAGGCGATGCCGTCGGATGGCTATGTCGGGCAAAAGACCATCAAAGGACATAGGTCACCCCTGTCTATGGTATCTGTAAGCGCAATAGATTCAAAGCTGCTTGGGCCGTTCGGGATTTAACATCGGTACGGGCACCGGCGAATCTCCATTCCTCGACGATACAATCCCCTTCTTTAGCAAGGGCGATGTAGACCAGACCCACCGGTTTTTCCGGCTTACCCCCATCGGGACCAGCGATCCCCGTGACCGCTAAACCAAAGTCAGCTCCAGCCCTAGCCCGCACCCCTTGGGCCATGGCTTTGGCTACCTGTGGGCTTACAGCTCCATATTGTTCTAACAACTCGGCCGGCACCCCTAGTAATTCCCTTTTCGCATCATTACTATAAACTACCGCCCCTTGGAGAAAATAGCGGGAACTCCCGGGGATGTTTGTCAAGCGGTGGGAGATTAAACCACCGGAACAAGATTCGGCCACGGCTAAAGTCAACCCTTGATCCGCCAAGCGTTCACCTACTACCCCTTCCAAGGTCGCTCCATCGTACCCATAAATCAAATCACCTAGCCGCTCCCTAACCCGGGCGGCCAAGGGTTCGATGAGGGCCAACGCTTCCTGTTCATTCTCCGCGGAAGCAGTAACCCGTAACCGTACCTCCCCTAAACTAGCGTAGGTGGCAACGGTGGGATTGGTCTGGTCTTTAATCAAATCGGCTACCTGCTCCTCCAGTGCTGACTCACCGATACCTGTACAATGGATGGTCAAAGACCTGATCACCCGCTGTTTTCCCCCACCACCATTGAGACGGGGTACTACCTGTTCTTGGAACATGGTTTTTAATTCATTAGGCACCCCAGGCATGGCCACGATCATTTTCCCTTGATAATAGGCTAGAATCCCTGGTGCCGTTCCCCGACTATTGGGTAGGAAGGAAGCGGAAGCCGGTCTTAAGGCCTGCCTTTTATTATTAGACGTCATAGGCCGACCAATGCGGGCGAAATAGCCTTCGATCTCCTGTGCTACTTGCTCATCAAGGACCAGCTCTTCACCGAGAACTTGGGCGATGGCGTCCCGGGTGATATCATCCATGGTCGGACCGAGACCCCCCGACAACAACACCAAATCAACCCGGTCCAGGGCCCCTTGTAGGGCTTCCACCATCCGGGTTAAATTATCCCCTACCGTCTGCCGGTGGTAGACATTAATACCCAATTCGGCCAAATGCTGACTTATGTACGCGGCGTTAGTATCGACGATTTCTCCCAATAGAAGTTCTGTTCCGACGGAAATGATTTCTGCTTTCATCTTCTTCCTCCCCACAAAGACTGGCTATCTATTAAAAATTATAGCATGGCTAATGGAGACCTGCAAAACATTTGTTCACCACAACAAAAACCCCTGTTCCACAGGGGAACAGGGGTAGGTTTTAGGCACTCATTTCATTGTTCACTAATAGATCCCGCAATTGCTGGCCATCGATGCGTTCTTTTTTTATGAGCAATTCCGCCGCTTCCTGCAACAGAGGTTTCTGCCCGATGAGGGCATCATAGACCGACTTTTCCGTTTCCTGCAGGATTTTCCCCACCGCCTTATGGAGTTCCTCCCCCGGCAGATCCTGGGGGCTGACGATGCCCAGGTGGGATAACCCAGCGAAAATAAGCCTTTTGGCGAAATGGACAGCCTGTTCAAAATCGCCTGCGGCCCCTGTACTGCGGCTACCAAAAATGATTTCTTCCGCGACGGCACCGCCTAGACAAATAGCGATCTGCCCCAGGATTTCCCCTTCCGTATATAGATATTTTTCCTCCGGAGGGGCTTGTCTCGTATAGCCAAGGGCTTGTCCCCGGGAAGTGACCGTCACCGCGGCCACCGAATTCGGCTGGACATATTCACTGATCAAGGCATGGCCCATCTCGTGGTAGGCAATGCGGGCCAATTCTTCCTCCGTTGGCCGACGATCGAGCTTTTCGCCCATCATCACCTTTTCGATTCCTTCCCGAAAATCCTCTTGGTCGATTAAAGCCTTGCGGCGACGCATGGCCAAAATGGCGGCTTCGTTAACTAAGCTTTCCAAATGGGCACCGGAAAAACCGAAGGTTTCCTTAGCCAGCTCATCCAAATCGATGGTCGGCGCGATGGGCTTGCCCTTCAGATGGATTTGGAGGATATGGCGTCGACCTTCCCGATCGGGCAAATCCACCTTGACCACCCGATCAAAGCGACCCGGTCTAAGGAGGGCATCATCCAAAAGGTCAGCCCTGTTGGTGGCACCGACAACTAAAACCGATAGCTCGTCATCGCTTTGCAAACCATCCATCTCCACCAACAGCTGATTAAGGGTCTGGTCGTATTCTAAATGGGAGCTATGTTTGCCCCGTTTACCCCCCAAGACTTCGATTTCATCAATGAAAATGATGGCACTATTTTTGTTATACTTCTGGGCTAGATTCCGGGCCCGGCTAAACAAGGTCCGAATCCGCTGGGCCCCAACCCCAGCGTACATCTCTACAAATTGGGAACCGCTGGCGGCTAAGAAAATGGAATCGGTGTAACTGGCCGCCGCTTTAGCCATTAAGGTCTTGCCGGTCCCCGGAGGACCCGTTAACAAAATGCCCTTCAAGGGCCGGATGCCTAATTCTTTGACTTTATCCCTTTCTTTGACGAAATCGAGGGCTTCCCTAAACTCCCGTTTCGCCACCTCTTGCCCGCCAACATCGTTGAAAGTGATCCGGCTGACTACTTCGTTTTCCGATGAATCACCTAAGACCTCAAAACGACGACCTGTCTGACGTCCGTCGGTGAGGAAGCGGAGCATGAAGGCAAAGGCACCCAGGAGAATGAAGGGCGTAATGTCAAAACCCATATAGGCTCCAAAGATTAAAAGGGCAATACCGCTGCCGATGAGAATTTCTTTAATCAGTGGAACCACCCCCCAGAGTAACAGGTAAACGAGGAACGATTTCATACAAATAAGCGTCATCCTTTTGGAGATGGATGTACACATTTTCCCCGTCGACAAAAAATTTGTGGCCATCTAAAGTTTCGGCCAGGGTTTCCAGCCTTTGGGCCATAGTCGCAAATCGGCCCGTAGCTATCCCTTCCGCCACCACAAAATGCATATCATAATACACATCCTCTAAGAATTGATTCCGGCCATCTTCGATGACCAGCATCCAGTTTTCTTTGGTCAAGGATTCCCGGGCTACTTGGACCAGCTGCCCATAGGTTTGTTTTATATTATCGACAGGGGCCAATTGTATCTTCACCTGTAATCTATCTGGACCCTGGTGTAACTGAACCCCTTGGACCCCGACGATCCCTTGGAAAGAAGCTTCCAAGGTCTCAAGGACCTGTCGCTGATACAACACATGTTGTCCAACAAAAAGCAAACCTAAAACAAGCAGACAGACCAAGAGGATAATATCGACGCGCAAACCATTAATTTGCATCTTTTCTCCCCTTTCATCTGGGGCCTCGCTTGGTTCATTATAACATAGGCAACCTTAGCACCCCAGGGCTTAAAGGGTACCAGTTCTGGCAATCTGTGCAAACAAGTCGTAGGTTCCCCCACCGACGATCTTGGCTCTGACGATTTGACCAGGCTGCAACTGCTGACCAGGCAGATAGGTGATCCCATCGACCTCGGGGGCTTGTCCCCTGGTACGGCCGACGGAGCCGGCTTCGGTAACCTCCTCGATGAGCACCTCTTGGATGGTACCGATGCGATCTCGATTGCGCCGCCGGGAAATAGCCGCCTGGGTTTCCATGGCCCGGCGCCGACGGAGTTCTTTAACTCCCTCGGGAATCTGATCTGCCCACCTTCCCGCTGGGCTCTCCCCCTGGGGTGAAAAGGCGAAAATACCTACATGATCGAATTGGACATCCCGCAAGAAAGCGAGCAATTCCCGAAAGTGGACTTCCCTTTCACCAGGGAAACCGACGATGAAACTGCTCCTTAATACCATACCGGGAATTTCCTTAAGGCTGGCCACTAGGGCTTCGATCTGCCGCCGACGACCCCGCCGATACATCCTTTTGAGGATCTGATCGTTAATATGCTGTAAGGGCAAATCCACATAGGTGCAGAGTTTTCTCTCCCCAGCCAACAGCTCCATGAGCTCCGGTGTGAAATTGGTCGGGTAGGTATACAAAACCCGCAGCCAAGCTAAACCTCTGATCCCCACTAGCTTTTGTAACAGGGAAGCTAGCATAGGCCTATTGTATCTATCTAGGCCGTAAGATGTGGTATCTTGGGCGATGATGATGATCTCCTGGACACCTTGGGCGACCAAGGTCTCTACTTCCTCATAGATCGACTCCATGGACCGGCTCCGCAAAGGTCCTCGCAGTTGGGGAATGATACAAAAGCTACAGCGGTGATCGCAGCCCTCGGCGATTTTCACATAGGCACTATGACCCCGCCCCGTGAGGATCCGAGGGGTCCCGGCCTCATACAAATTCTTTGGTTCCCCGATCAAAGCCAGTCTCTCTCCGGCTAAGGTTTGTTGAATCACTTGGGGCAACCGGTGGATATCCCCGGTACCTAAAACGGCATCGATAGCCGGGATCTCCTCCAACAGTCCTTCCCGGTATCTCTGA
>JBMNRY010000045.1:0-15697 GCA_050944915.1 Limnochordia bacterium | reverse complement strand
TTTTAGAGTATGCCAAGGATGAGGTCTTCACCGTCGGTTCCCGGGAAATCGTTACCCCCCGGGCGAACCGGGTGATCTTGGCCACTCGGCCTAAAGAGGCCATTATGGGTTTCCAGGAGGATATGGTGCCCCATCTGGAATCCTTAGGCCGTGAGGCCGATTTAGCCTTCATGGCTGGCTATCACTACACCGAAGAAGTCCAGGCCGATGGTCGCACTTGGGAAGAGTACTTAGCCGACACCCAAAGGGATTTGGCGGCCTTGCGAAGCCAAAACCCTAATTTGCGCATCCATTACGAATATGTGCCTATGAAGGTGGAAGAGTTAGAACCCCAGGTGCTGACCAGCATTTGCGGTCAGGTGCAAAGTTTTGGGGTCAATGAAAACGAGATCAAACGGGTTTTGAAAAACTACGGTTTTACCGAGGAATATGAGGCCATTCAGGCCGATGAACGGGCCTACACCCTTTATAAAGGGGCTGTAAGGCTGTTCCGCCACTGGGGCTTAGAACGACTCCATGTCCATAATCTGGGCTATTATGTAGTCGTCTTGGCCAAACCCTATCCCGTATCGGTGGAAAAGGTCCGCCAAGCCTGTCTCTATGCCTCTGCGGTCAACGCCTTGAAGGCCAAATATGGTGGTTATGCCCAGCCCGAAAAACTAGGGGAGACCATCGATTGGCCCTTGTCGGATATCGGGTTTGCCCAGCTGAGATCGGCCTACACCGACTTGCGGGAGGAAATCCCTGGGCTCACCGAAGAATTCCTGGCCACCGGGATCTTAGAGCAGGATGACCATTATCTGTTGGTGGTACCATCCCATGTGATCCCCAATCCCGTCAGCACCGTCGGAATGGGTGATACCATTTCTTCCTCCTCTTATTTAGCGGAATTAGATGGCTGATGAAAAATACCCCTTGACTTGATAGGGGAAGCTGTGGTAAAATAAATTCAATATTGTAACTGGCGATGATAGGGAAGAAAGCCAACGGCAATCGCCCCAGAGAGGGACCCTCGGCTGAAAGGTCCTGCGAGGAAGTTGGTCATAGCCGCCCTGAAGCTGCTTAGAGAAAGGCTCGCCTAATCTAAGACGTAGCTGCTGCGTTAAAGCAGACACCATGATAGTGGTGAGTGAGGGACCGAATCTTTCGGTAAAAAGAGTGGTACCGCGGGAATTATCTCCCGTCTCTTGTCATAGAGACGGGAGTTTTATTTTTATGGGGGTGGAATCCATGGCAGTAAATTGGGAACATCTATGGTCTGACAGCGCAAAAAGCCTGGTCGCATCCGATATTCGGGATGCCTTTAAGCTAACGGAAAGGGAAAATGTCATTTCCTTTGCCGGAGGCCTTCCCAGCCCCGACACCTTTCCCCGTCAAGAAATCTGGGAGTTGTGTCAGGAACTGGTTTTTGAATTAGGCGATCTCTCCTTCCAATATGGTCCGACGGAAGGTTATACCGATTTAAGGGAACTGATCGCGGCCCAAATGACCCAAGAGGGTATCCCAGCCCGGCGGGAAAACATTTTGATCACCAGCGGCTCCCAACAGGGCCTCGATCTGATTTGTAAGCTCCTGTTGAATCCCGGCGATGGCATCATCGTGGAACTGCCGGGCTATGTAGGCGGTCTGGGGGTCATTTACGGCTATCAAGGGAAAACCCTGGGGATCCCCTTAGATGACGAAGGCTTGCGGGTAGATATCCTGGAAGAAAACCTCATCCGCTGGAAGCGTCAAGGTGTTCTGCCCAAGTTGGCTTATATCGTACCTAATTTCCAAAATCCTTCGGGGGTGACCTTAAGCCTTGAGCGGAGGGAAAAACTCCTGGCTTTAGCGGAAGAATACGGGTTTATCATCATGGAAGATAACCCTTATGGTGAACTGCGCTTCAGCGGTGAGTCGTTGCCCCATATGAAAAGCATGCCTGGAGGGGACCATGTCATCTATTTAGGCTCCTTCTCCAAGGTCCTCATGCCGGGGATGCGTCTCGCTTGGATTTGCGCCGACGAAACCTTCATCAACAAGTTGGCCGTGGCTAAACAATCAGCCGACCTTTGTTCCGGCTCCTTCGGCCAAAAGTTGATCAGCCAATGGTTGCAGAGCGGAAAAGCTTCCGATCATGTACAGATGCTGCGGGAAATGTATCAGGTGCGCCGGGATGCCATGCTCCAGGCCATGGAAAAGTATTTCCCAGCCGGTGTCTCCTGGACCCAGCCCCAAGGCGGCTTCTTCGTCTGGGTGACCCTGCCGGAGAGCATGAATGCCAAAGAACTTCTTCCCTATGCCGTCGAAGCCGGTGTGGGCTATGTCCCAGGAGAAGGCTTCCACGTCGATGGCCGGGGGCAAAATACCATTCGCTTGGCTTACTCCCAGGCCTCGCCGGCCCAAATTGAAGAGGGGATTAAACGCTTAGGTAAGGTCCTCGATGGACATATGGAACGGATTAGTTGTGCCGGTTAGCTAAATAAGACAAGGCTTAGGTGGGGAAAATGAGCTTACCCTTGCCCGATGTAACAGGTTTGCTCCTGGCCGGAGGCCGGGGCAGTCGACTAGGTGGGAACAAGCTCCTCTTGGATTTCCACGGCCAGCCCCTGATCTACTGGGCGGCCAAGGCCCTGGTGCAAACTTGCCAAAGGGTGCTTTTGGTCACCAACAACCCGGAGTCTTTCCAGTTTTTGGGCCTGCCGATGGTCGCCGATATCTACCGGGATTGCGGGCCCCTGGGCGGAATCCATGCCGGGCTGGCTGCCCAAGACAATCCCCACTGCCTGGTGGTCGGGGCCGATATGCCCTTCATCGATCCCAGGGTCCTCAAGGCCTTAACCAACTATCGCTGGGGCTGGGATCTGGTGGTGCCCTCCCATGGCGGTTTACCCGAGTATCTCCACGCGGTGTACAGCAGAAGGTGCCTGCCGGCCATGGAAGAATGTCTAAACCAGGGGAAGCGGCGGATTAGGGATATGGCTTCCCTGGTGAAAGAAAGGATGGTTCCCGCGGACCGGTTGACCCAACGGCCGGAACAGATATTTTTCAACATCAACACGCCGGCAGATCTCGAAAGGGGAGGGGTACTCTTTTGTCCATGATTTCCCTGGTCGGCCGCTCCAACAGCGGCAAGACCCGACTGATGGAACAGCTGATCCCAGAATTGCAAAGGCGGGGCCTTAAGGTCGCCGTGATCAAACATTCCAGCAGGGCATATCCCTTAGACCAGGAAGGGAAAGACACCTGGAAGCACGCCCAAGCGGGAGCCCAAAGGGTGGTCTTTGCCACCCCTGCAGGTTTTAGCCTTTTCCATTACGAACCATGGGATCTGGAGCAGATCGGTGCTCTAATGCCGGAGGTCGATCTGATCCTGGTCGAAGGCCACCGGGGGACTAAGCTTCCCAAGTTGATCATCCACCGCCCCGAGCTGGAAGAAGAGCCACCGATCTTAGAGGATGTGGTTGCCTTTATCGGTGGGCCTATTCCAGAGGAATACCGGGAGCTACCCCATTTCAGCCCCGATCAAGTCGGGGAAATCGCCGACTTCATCGATGCCTACCGGCAAAGAGATTAAGGTCCCTCAAAGGGACCTCTTTTTTATACTACCGACGTATTTTCATATTCCCGCCACCCTAGACGGTACTGTTGGGGAGTCATCCCTGTGTATTTCCGAAAGGTAGAGGTGAAATAGGGATGGCTGGCATAGCCCACATCGAAGGCGATCTCAGTGATGGAGCGGGAGGTCTCTTTCAACAGTTCCTTGCTCCGTTCGATCCGCACCCGATTCACCCATTGGGAAAAGGCCATCCCCGTCTCTTCTTTAAAAAGGGTGCTCAAATAAGATTTATTAATCCCTAACTGCTGGGCCAGAGCCTCCAGGGTGATCTCCTGGCTGTAATGTCGATCTACATAAGCCAAGGCCCGCCGTACATGGAAGCTGCCTATCTGCCGTCGCCGCCCATGGGGGCAAATTTTTCCGCCGAAGAGCAGACCCTCTTGGATCTGGCGAACTAGCCGGGCTAGATGGGGCAGCAAACGGGAAGGCCGTCCCTCCTCGTCGAAGGGTCCAAAGAGCAAATAGCCTTCTTCCATACTGTCGCCCGCTAGAGCCTGGACCGCCAAGAGGCCTACTTCCGGGACCTCCAACTGGGCTAGACAGCAGGACAGCCTCTCTATCTTCCCCTCTTGGATCTGCTCCGTAACCATCCTTAACTGCTCTGGGGTTAAAAGCCTGGTTAACCCTAGAGCCTGCAGCAGCTGTCCTTGAGCGTTAAAAGCCCCCACGGGCAGCTGGGTGCAACCGTAGAAATCCTCCACTAACCAGGCCATGCTTTTCTCTTCCCATTCCATTAGGGATCCCCCCCTTTAACGAAAAGACCTAAAGAACTTGATAGAAACCCAAAAATTATGTAAGACAGTCCTCCCCGGAAGATGTTATGCTTGACTGGGATTGAAAATCATTCTCAATCCGTTGGCGTAATTATACCTGCTTTCCAGGGGAGGTGTCAATAATCGATGCTGATGCAAAAACGCTACCTTATCCCTAGTCTTATCCTCCTCTCCTATATCTCCCTGTTTACCGGTGTATCCTCTTTGCGCTTAGGGGAGCTGCTGGCGGGCAATACCAGGCATCTTCAGATCCTTCTCATCAGTCGGGGCCCCCGCCTGTTGAGCATCCTCTTTGCCGGGATGTCTATGGGGATCGCGGGTTTGATTATGCAGCAGCTTAGCCGCAATCGATTTGTTTCCCCGACGACGGCGGCCACCGTCGATGCCGCCAAATTCGGTGTGATGTTCGCCCTTTTGTTCTTGCCGGGAGCCAGCTCTTCCGTGAAGATGCTGATTTCCTTTTCCTTCGCCTTAGGGGGCTCCCTGTTGTTCATGGGCCTATTACGGCGGATGAAGCACAAAAACGCGACTTACATCCCTTTAGTCGGTCTTATGTTAGGTGGTGTTATCGACGCCGTGACCACCTTTGTGGCCTTTCGCTTCGACTTAGTGCAAAACATCTCCGCTTGGCTCATGGGCAATTTCTCTATGGTCATCGCCGGGCGCTATGAACTCTTGTATTTAAGCATCCCTTTGTTGTTCCTGGCTTACAGCTACGCCCATCAATTTACCATCGCCGGGATGGGCGAAGATATGGCCAAAAACTTGGGTTTGAATTATCAGCTGGTGATGACTCTAGGCATGGCCATCGTGTCTATGATTTCGGCCGTTGTCTTGATCACCGTCGGCCGGATCCCCTTTTTGGGCTTAGTGGTCCCCAACATGGTCGCCCTTTACCGGGGGGATAACCTGCGCAACAACCTAGGACCAACAGCTCTGTTAGGTGCCGTCTTTCTTCTGGCTTGTGATCTTTTCGGTCGGGTCATCATCGCTCCCTACGAGATCCCCATCGGCCTTACCGTCGGTGTGGTAGGCAGCATTCTATTCCTCTATCTCTTGTTTAGGAGCCAGCGCCATGGACGATAAGCGAAAACTAACCCTATTAGCTATCCTATCTTTATTGTTCATCACCGGCTATTTGGTGTGGGGCTTAAACAGCCGCAACTGGGATTATGCCTTGATCAGGAGGCTACCCCGGACTTTGGCCATGATAGCCACCGGGGCGGGCATCGGGGTTTCGACGGTGATCTTCCAAACTATCACCCATAATCGGATCCTCACCCCCGGCGTGATGGGTTTAGACTCCCTCTATCTCTTGGTGCAAACGGGCCTCGTCTTCCTCCTCGGCTCCCAGCATCAACTGGTGTACGCCAAAGGTTGGAACTTCCTGGTGGCTGTAGGGCTAATGATCCTCTTTGCGATGGTTTTCTTCCGCCTGCTATTCCAAGGGGAAGGTCGGGATTTGTTTTTCCTCCTTCTGGTGGGCTTAATCTTGGGGACCTTGTTCAGCAGCTTTACGTCCTTTATGCAGATGGTCATGGATCCCAACGAGTTTCTCACCCTCCAGAACCGGATGTTGGCTAGTTTTAATAATCTAGATACCCGCTTGTTGCCCCTGGCCCTTATCCTTTTGGGCGGTGCCATCCTTTATACCCGCAGCTTTTGGTCCCGGCTCGATGTCTTGAGCCTGGGCCGGGAACAGGCCATTAACTTGGGTGTCGATTATGAAGCCATCGTCTACCGTATGCTCATGGTCATCGTGATTTTAGTCTCGGTGGCCACGGCCTTAGTGGGACCCCTAGCCTTCCTAGGACTGCTCACCGCGAACCTAGCCCGTGAATCCCTGGGGGGCTATCAACACTCAAAGCTTCTATTAGGGGCTAGTTTATACAGCATTCTGTTCCTCTCGGGAGGACAGCTGTTGGTGGAGCATATCTTCAACTTTGCCACACCTTTGAGTATCCTGATCAATTTGGTCGGGGGAAGCTACTTGATCAGATTATTGTTAAGGGAGAGTGTTGACTGATGAGACTGCGTAATGTTTCTAAATACTATGGGGATGTCCCTGTGGTCAAGGATGTTTCCTTGGATATCGCACCGGGGAAAATCACTTCGTTAATCGGGCCTAACGGCGCTGGGAAGAGCACCCTTTTGGGGATGATGAGCCGTCTGATCCCCCGTAGTACGGGGGCCATCCTTGTCGATGGGGTCGATATCCTAGAATGGGACAGCACCAAATTGGCCCAAAAAATCGCCATCCTCAGACAGTCCAACAACCTAAATCTCCGGTTAACGGTCAAGGAATTGGTGAGCTTCGGCCGCTTCCCCCACAGCCACGGGATCCTCACCGAGGAGGATCTGGACGCGGTAAAGCGGGCCATTGGCTATGTACAATTAGAGGAGTTCCAAGACAAATATTTGGATCAGCTCAGCGGCGGGCAGCGCCAGCGGGCCTACATCGCCATGGTCATCGCCCAAGATACCGATTACATCTTCCTCGATGAACCGCTAAACAACTTGGATATGAAACACTCGGTGGAGATGATGAAGCTCTTGCGCCGTCTCGTCGATGAGTCGGGCAAAGCGGTAGTCATCGTCCTCCACGATATCAACTTCGCCTCCTGCTATTCCGATCATATCGTGGCCATGGAGGGAGGGTTGGTCGTCAAAGAAGGGCCGGGGGAAGTGGTGATTCAAGAGTCGGTCCTCAGTGATTTATATAAACTCAACTTCGAAATCCAAAATGTACGGGATAACCGAATCTGTGTCTATTACTAGGACTCGAAACCCTCAAGAAAGGTGGCATTAACATGTCCCATATCCGTTCCATTTCCCTAGCAATCCTTGTTCTAACCCTCATCTTCGGCGCCGGTAGCTGGGCAGTGGCCCAAGAACGGATCACCATTGAGCACGACTTAGGCCGCGCGGAAGTAGTCAAGAATCCGAGCCGGGTCATCGTTTTTGACTACGGGATCCTTGATATGCTTCAGGAATTAGGCATAGAACCCATGGGGCTGCCTAAGTCTAACCTCCCAGCCTATCTGTCCCATTTCCGTGCTGAATCCTTCGCCGATGTGGGCACCCTTTTCGAACCTAATTTCGAACGAATCTACGAGCTGCGGCCCGATGTGATCTTCATTTCCACCAGGCAACAGGAAGTCTATCCCGAATTGTCCCGGATCGCTCCTACCGTTTTCTTAGCCGTTGATAACAACGACTACTTAGGCAGCTTGCAGGCCCATGCTCGGCTCCTCGGGGAGCTCTTTGATCGGGAAGCTTTGGTGGAAGAAGAATTAGCCGCCATCGAAGCCGACTTTGCCGCCATCGGAGACCAAGTGGCCCAGGAAGGCTGGAACGCCCTGGTGATCATGGCTAACGACGGCGCCTTAAGTGCTTACGGACCCGGGTCCCGTTTTAACCTTGTCTATGATGAGTTCGGCTTTATCCCCGCGGCGTCGAGGATCGTAGCCAGCACCCATGGGCAGACCATTTCCTTTGAATTTATCCCGGAGATCAATCCTGACTTTTTGATCGTCATCGATCGAGGGGCTACCGTGGGGGGCAGCGTCACCGCCCAACAGACATTGAACAATCCTTTAGTTCGTCTCAGCGATGCCTACCAAAATGATCGAATCCTTTACTTAAGCTCCCCAGAATGGTATGTGGCGGCCGGCGGTCTGCAAAGCACTCGGGTCATGATCGAAGATATTCGCAAGGGGATTAAATAGACAGTGGACCCTCCATAAAGAAGGCGTTGGTCGGGGTCAACTCTTGGCCCGCCAACGCCCTTTTTGCTTAGGAAAGGGATTCTTCGACTAAGGTCGTCCCCCACCGCCATCGGTGGTAGTGGTAAATGGCTAGGCTGGAAAGGATGGCTATTACTAAGCGGGGCACGATCAGGATCCAACCGGGAACCCCGATGGCCATGAAGATAAAGCTGTCTTCGAAGACCGAATGGCAAAGGGCACTGAAAACACCGATGATTTGGATTTCCACGGGGTTAAGTTTTCCTTCTCGAACGTTGTTGATGATCACTCCAGAACCGTAGATGAGGCCGAAGATGAAGGCTACTAAAACGGGGAAGGTCCCTTCCTTAGACAAGCCTAGGGCTCGAAAGGGAGGGTAAATATAACCGATGATCTGCTCCAGCCAGTTGTTGGCCCGGGCGATCTCGAGGATAATCATCAGGGGGATGACGACAAAGGCGATGGTCACGGTGCTGCGTAAACCAGTAATTAATCCTTCCCAGACGATGCTCATAAGATCCCTCCTAAGATAAAACCGGCTAAGAGACAGGTGCCTAAGCGGATGGGGAGGATGAGGGAGATGGCGGTTCCCGCCTTTTTGTTGATAGCCAATTCGACGATGAGGGAATGGCAAAGGCTGAGCATGACGGCGAGGATGGTCATTTCCGTCAAAGTCAGAGGAAGAACGACCATGGCTCCGACGGCTGCATACATTCCGAGGAAGAAACCGGTGAACAGAACTACCGCTGCTTCCCCAGGCAGACCCATGTAGCCCATAAAAGGACCTGTAAAGCGGGCGAGGGCGTCTAAATAACCGCTGGCTTGCAAAAGGGAGATGATGATGGTGGTCGGTATGAGGACTTTGGCCAATTCCCAGGTGGTGATGAGGCCTTTGTTGGCCCCTTCTAGAATTAATTCTTTGTTGATGGTCACGGCGCTTCTCCTTTACAAAATATTCTCATGAGGCCCTTAGGTCTGCGGGCTATCATCAATGCTCCTGGTTCGACCAAAGGCGGGCCGATCCCTTTTATCCCGGTCTTTGCTTCCCCTTCTTCCCAGAAGGGTTAGCAGGAATAAATCCGTTGGAAGGAGAAGAGTTAATCTTAATGCTTTTCGTGGTGGAAGGAGAGAAAATTTTATGATAAGTGAGCGGGCGAAGGTTGGTTTGGAAAGAGCTCCCCATCGGTCTTTATTCAAAGCCAATGGGTTTACCGACACAGAGTTAGAGCGACCCTTAGTCGGGATCGCCAATTCCTTTAATGAGATTATACCTGGCCATTCCCACTTGAACCAGTTGGTCCAAGCTGTTAAAGATGGAATCCGCATGGCCGGGGGAACCCCGGTAGAATTCAATACCATCGGTGTTTGTGATGGTATTGCCATGGGCCATATCGGCATGCACTATTCCTTGGCCAGTCGGGAACTAATTGCCGACTCGGTTGAGATCATGGCCCAGGCCCATGCCTTTGATGCCATCGTTTTTATGCCTAACTGTGACAAAATCGTACCGGGGATGTTGATGGCTGCAGCCCGGCTCGATCTGCCTGCCGTCTTCGTCAGCGGTGGTCCCATGTTAGCCGGCGATTACCAAGGGGAAAAGGTGGATCTGTCTACCATCTTTGAGGCCGTCGGTGCCGTTAGCGCCGGGAAGATGTCTATGGAAGAACTAGATGATTTAGAAGGGGAAGCTTGCCCCGGTTGTGGTTCTTGTTCCGGGATGTTTACAGCTAACTCCATGAACTGTATGACGGAAGTCTTAGGGTTAGCTCTGCCCGGCAATGGAACCATTCCTGCGGTCCATGCCGCTCGGAAACGGTTGGCCAAGCTAGCGGGGATGCAGGTCATGGAAATGCATCGTCGGGGCATTACCGCCCGCCAGTTGATGTCGGAAAAGGCCTTTGAGAACGCCTTGACCGTCGATATGGCCTTGGGTTGTTCCACCAATACGGCATTGCACTTACCAGCTATCGCCCACGAAATGGGCTTTACTTTGGAACTACAGAAGTTCAACGAAATCAGCGACCGGATACCTCATCTGTGTTATCTGCGCCCTGGAGGAGATCACCATCTTGAAGATCTGAACAGGGCCGGTGGTGTCCAGGCAGTGATGAAACGTCTTAGCGAGCGGGGTCTCATCCATACCGATTTAATGACGGCAACCGGTTTAACCGTTGGGGAAAACTTAGCCAAGGTCACCGTCAAAGATGATAGGGTGATTCGTCCCTTGGACAATCCCTATCATCAAAATGGTGGATTGGCTGTCCTCTTCGGTAACTTGGCTCCCGACGGCGCCGTCGTTAAGCAGTCGGCTGTCGCCGAGGAAATGCTCACCCATAAGGGACCAGCCCGGGTCTTTGACTCGGAAGAAGCAGCTGTCAAAGCCATTATGGGCCATGAGATCAAGCCCGGTGATGTGGTCGTCATTCGTTATGAAGGTCCCAAGGGCGGCCCAGGGATGCGGGAAATGCTTACTCCCACCTCGGCCCTGGCCGGCATGGGTCTTGACAAAGATGTGGCTCTCCTTACCGACGGACGCTTCTCCGGTGCTTCCCGGGGTGCTTCCATCGGCCATGTCTCGCCTGAGGCTATGGAAGGCGGCACCATCGCCCTCGTGGAAGAAGGCGATCTCATCCAAATCGACATTCCCAACAAACGGCTGGATCTCTTAGTCGATGAAGACGAATTGGAACGCCGCCGTCAAGCATGGCAGAAACCAGAACCGAAAATCAAAACCGGCTACTTGGCCCGCTATGCCAGAATGGTTACCTCGGGCAGTAAAGGAGCCGTCTACGAAGACTAAAGGTAAGGGCGCCCCCGGGGCGCCCTTTGGCCTCTCTAGGGAAGATTATTTCCTTTTCTTCTAGGGAAGACTTTGAATGGAAATGGGGGATGAAATATGGGAATCAATCCGCGTTGGATTCTGTTGTCTGTAGGCCTTTTGCTCACCCTCAGCTCTAAAGCCGAGGCCCAAGCCTTCTTTACCCCACCGCCCCGCTCATCGTTACCAGCCAATCCCAACTTGGGCGTCGATTATTCCCAGCGGGATCTAAAGGACATTTGGCTGGCCGGTGGTTGTTTTTGGGGTGTTGAGGCCTATTTTTCCCGGGTCTATGGGGTAGCCAGCACAACCAGCGGTTATGCCAATGGCCGTACCGTCAACCCTACCTATGAAGAGATCAAAGATACCGGTCATGTGGAGACGGTACACGTCCGTTATGATCCCCTCAGGGTTTCCCTACGCACCCTGTTAGAACATTTCTTTAAGATAATTGACCCTACCGTGGAAAACCGCCAAGGCAATGATGTGGGAACCCAATACCGCACGGGGATCTACTACCAGGATCGGGCAGATGCCCTCATCATTTGGCAAGTGGTGGGTGAGGAACAGAAGAAATACGATCGACCTATAGTTACCGAGGTCCTCCCCTTGGACCATTTCTATCCAGCGGAGCAGTATCACCAAGAGTATCTAGAGAAGAATCCCGGCGGGTATTGCCACGTCGACTTTTCGCCCCTTTATGACCAGATCATCATCGAACCGGAAAAGTATGAAAAACCCCACGAAGAAACCCTTCTTAGCAAACTGACTCCCGAGCAATATGCGGTGACTCAACAAGACGCCACGGAGCCTCCCTTCGCCAATCCCTATTGGAATGAGGAAAGGCCGGGAATCTATGTCGATGTTGTCACCGGGGAGCCTTTGTTTACCTCGAAGGACAAGTACGACGCTGGTTGCGGTTGGCCTAGCTTTACCCGCTCCATCGTCCCCGAGGTGGTCAAGTACAAAGACGATACAAGCTACAACATGATCCGCACCGAGGTCCGCAGTCGTGTCGGCGATTCCCACCTCGGCCATGTTTTTGACGATGGTCCCCGAGATCGGGGTGGCAAACGTTATTGCATCAACAGCGCTGCTTTAAGGTTTATCCCTCTTGAGGAGATGGAGGAAGCCGGGTATGGGGAGTATATTCCCCTAGTGGAATAGGGTTTTTGCCATTTCACCGATTGCGCAAGTGCTCGGAAGAAAGAATTTCTTCCCGTAAGAAGGAATTCCGGGCATAATGTGTAACAATAGAGTTACATTAACCACATAAATGGCGGTATAATGTAACCGGGAGGAGTCGGAAAATGGCAAACCTAAAGGCCATTGGTGCCCGTCTTAAGGCTGCGCGCAAAAGAGCAGGGTTGACACAAGAGCAAGCTGCTGCCGTTTTAGATGTGGCTAGAGGTCAAATATCCTATTATGAAAACGGCCGCCGGGAGATTGACATAACCAGCTTGATTAAACTCGCCGATCTTTATGGATACTCGGTTCACCACTTTCTAGAAGGTTCGCCGATAAGCGAGGAAGAAGATGTCGAGCTTTCTATCGCTTTTAGAGCCGATGCACTCAGCGAGTCCGATTTAGACACCATTGCTTGGATAAAGCGATTCACTCGCAACCTGAGCGAACTAGACAGTCTTGTGAGCGAGGAGAAACGGCAATGAATGAAATCGAGTCTATTGCTAGTTTCAGGGCCAATGAGGTTCGAAAGAGACTGGGTTTGAGTGCCTTCGAAGCGATGGATATCATAAAGACTCTGCGGGAGAACGAAGATGTTAGTTTTGTTCTTAAACCATTCGAATCTGGGATATCGGGAATGTTCTTGCGTTTAGGCAACGCCAAAGTAATAGTCCTAAATACCACTAGGACCTTGGGGCATCAACGGTTCACAGCAGCCCACGAATATTATCATCTGTGTTTTGATACAGAAATGACAGGGGGCATCTGTCTTGCGGGAACAACGGAGCAGAAGGTAACCCGTGAGCTAGAAGCCGATCTTTTCGCCGCTAATCTACTCATGCCTAGAGATGGTTTAGAAATTAGTTTGTTTAGACGGACCCAGGGAAGAAGAGACTTAACAATCGATGACGTAGTTAGCCTAGAGCAAAAGTTCGGTGTCAGCAGAATGGCCATGCTCGTTCGCTTGAGACAATTAGGTTATCTTACAGAACCACAATTCTGCGAAATGAAAGGGTTGCCAGTAATACGATCGGCGAAGATATTAGGGTACGCAACAGATTTATACGAGCCCACAGCAGAGGAAGCGGTATTCTCATCATATGCCGAAAAAGCTAAGCTTGCCCTTGAGTGGGGTCGCATATCCGAAGGACGATATAGACAACTCTTACGTGAGGCTGGGTTGATAGATCTTCTTTATGGTGAGGAGGTCGAACCAACGGAGACAGTTTAGGCTTTCCTCGCCTGTAGTTATTGATACAGATTGCCTGTCATCGTTTCTATGGGCAAAACAGGGGGAGCTCGTGCCACGGATTCTGCAACAGGCTATCTACGTTCCTGAACCGGTAGTTCTTGAAGTTGGGCGCCTTCTGGCATCTAAGAAGTATGCCTGGATAGTCAAACAACTTGATGGTCTGTTTTCATCGGGTGAATATATTCGTCTGGTAGTAGGCATTACCGATCCCTCAATGGCTGAATATGCCTTTTTGACGCACCCAAAGAGCGTGAAGCCTTTCGGGGACGGCGAAGTAGCAGCCATTTTCCTATATCTCTCAAAGATTCGTCTGCTGGAAACCAGCGTACTGCAGGGTCTAGAACCTCATGAGGGGAAGTTGGAAAGTCCTTGTGAAGAGCCATTATCTCTTACCCCCTATCTCCACCTCAAGTATAGTCATGGTATCATTGCCGAAAATAAAAACTGTGACGACGTTGTCTCTTTTGCCAAGGACTACCAAGCGGTCCACTTTAACCTTGATTACATTAACGCTGACGGGAATATCTCCAACTACTACCCTGACTTCTTCGTCAAGACAGCCAGCGGAGTAATCTATATTGTGGAAACCAAAGGTCTGGAAGATATGGACGTCCCCCTTAAAATGGAGCGCCTAAAGCAATGGTGTAAAGACATTCAAGTAGCGCACGGTTACAAGAAGTTCGACTTCGTGTACGTCGATCAAGAGAGTTATGAACGCTAACGCCCCACGTCTTTCGAAGATTTGGTGGCTGGCTTCAGGGAGTATAAGGACTAGGGACAAAGAGAAAGACCAGGAAGACAGGCTTGCTCTGCACCTCTCGGTCTCTTGCATGAAGGGAAGGCGATACCTCTTGTTCCTTCGTGGAAACTCCATGTCTCATATTACGCTTCAAGGAGGAAGAAATGTCCGGAAAAAACGTATTGGTGGTAGCGTTGATCATATTAGCAGGGGCGGTTGGTGTTGTCGTGGGGAGCTTTCTACCCTCACCGATCATTCCACTAAGCATTGTACCTCAGCAATCCAAAGAGGCGACAACTGAACCAAAACAATCTCAACCAGTTTTTCGGGATATGAGGTGGGGAGACCCAATCATGACCTCTCCAAGGGTTCAGTACGTTGAAACCGTAGATAACACTGAATGGTACGTCATACAAGACGACGACGACATGTATGAGGGGGTTTACGTTGACACATACATTCAACCGTTAAGTTATGGCTACCAGAACAATAAACTGGTGGCAATTGCGTTTCGCACCTTTTCAGGAGGTTCCGAGCGTATTATTAATGTATTGGCAGAAAAACACGGTCCTCCTAAGGTGTACTTTGTCAAGCACTGGGACGATAGAGTTTACGGAACGCCCAGTGACTTATTCTATTTCGAGAGCCAGGACGTGATTTATACTGTGTTTGTTTCCGATCCTTGGCATAGAAGGCTGGTTTCGGGCAGTGACGTTATACTAATGGCCCCCTCATATTGGAAGGATTACCAACAAGCGTACTATGGAATTAACGATAATACCAGAGTATTGTCTCTCTTAGAGTTTGACGATCCAGAAGAGGAGAGTCGAGTACGAAGTAACCGAACTTACCATGAAGATCTAGCCAGAATAGGCCGTTACCCTTATATTTACTCAGTAAACTTTCTAGATAAGTCCGACTGCCCATTTCTATATTGGAACAAGGATTTTCGTTTTTCTCCACGATAAGAGCAGAGTAGACCGGGAAAAGGAGAAAGAACCAAGAGGCTCAGAGCATATCTGTCTTCTTGGTTCTTTCATGTTCCCATATTTAGTTTTCAGCCGTCTTCAGCTGGTATACCATTGCCTCCACTTGGTCTTGGATCAACTGGGTCACGTCACCAATTGTATCCTGAAGAAGATCAACAGCAGACCGTCCAAGCTCCTCTTTCACCTGCTCCACTGCCAGTGGGCCAAGTTTCGTAAGTTGCTCCTTGTTAGCCTTTCCTGCCTTGACCAATGCTCTCAGTTCGTTAGCTGTAGTCTGTTCAATGGACGTTACCACGTCGACCACGATATTGCCCAACCTGTCCAGGGTGTTGGTTACTAGGTCAATCTCCAAGCGCTGGTCAGCAGCCTTGGTCAACCTGCTGGGGTAACGGCTCAAGTTCGACGACATTTAGAAGAGTACCTCAATTCTATCGTTGGTAATATTTTTCCTGTGGAGCGTAGTTCCTATTCAGAGAACCACCCACCAAGAATGTTGCCTCGATCCCCAATTTATCCCCACGTGACTTCTTGATTACCACTTTCCCAAAAAAATAGAGACCACGATTGTAGTCTCTAACAGGTATTTCGAATGGTGGA
>JBMNRY010000044.1:0-15826 GCA_050944915.1 Limnochordia bacterium | reverse complement strand
TAACCCGCATCCTCCATCCTCCCCTCACCTATAATTCTCGACGATCGATAACCCGTTTCGCCTTTCCTTCACTGCGCTCGATGGTCTTTGGTTCCACCAACTTCACAGATACTGCAATCCCCAGGGTGCCCTCGATAGCCTTTTTGATCATGCGCTCCAAGGCTTCCAACCGTCGCACCTCGTCGATAAACATATCCTTGGAAACTTCCACCCAAACCTCTACTTCGTCTAAACCCCGCTTCCGATCGACAATGATGAGATAGTGGGGTTCCGTTTGACCCAGCTCTAAGAGGACCGTCTCGATTTGGGAGGGGAATACATTGACACCCCTAATGATCAGCATATCGTCGGTCCGCCCAAAGACCTTCCTAATGCGGGCATGGCTGCGACCACAAAGACATGGTTCCCGGTTTAAGCAAGTGATATCCTTGGTGCGGTAACGGATAATAGGTAATCCCCTTTTGGTAATGGTGGTGAACACCAATTCCCCTTGCTGTCCCTCTTCCACCGGCTCACCGGTGAGGGGATCGACTACTTCGGGGATGAAATGATCTTCGAAAACGTGCAACCCTGCCTTGGCCTGGCATTCGCTGGCCACCCCGGGACCGATAATCTCACTTAAACCATAAATATCGATGGCATCGATCCCTAAGGCGTTTTCGATCTCTTTGCGCATCCCTTCCGACCAGGGTTCAGCCCCGAAGATACCTAAGCGTAGGGATAATTCCTCCCGTTTAATCCCCGCTTCTTCTAAAGCTTCGGCTAAATAAAGGGCGTAGGAGGGGGTACAGGCCAGGACCGTCGTCCCTAAATCCCTCATGAGCATAATTTGCCTTTTGGTATTCCCGGCACTGATGGGGATCACCGTAGCTCCTAAACGTTCCGCCCCATAGTGGGCCCCTAAACCGCCGGTGAACAAACCATAGCCATAGGCGATTTGAATGACATCCCGGCGGGTCACTCCGGCACAAACCAAGGTTCTGGCCATAACCTCCGACCAGGTATCGATATCTTCCTTGGTATAACCGACCACCGTCGGCTTGCCCGTCGTCCCTGAAGAGGCATGGATACGGACTATCTCTTGGGGATCTTCGGCGAACAACCCGAAGGGATAAGTCTCACGCAAATCATCCTTGGTGGTCATAGGGAGGTAGCGCAGATCCCCCAGACTTTGTATATCATCGGGTCCGATGCCAGCCCGGGTCATTTTCTCCCGGTAGTAGGGAACCCGCTCCCACACCCAACGGACCGTTTGCTGCAATCTGATCAGTTGTAATTCTTCTAATCGTTGTCGACTAGCTCCTTCAATTTCATTCCAAATCATCCTTATCCCCCCAGCTGCCGCTTATCGATCACCCGCTTGGCCTTGCCGGCACTGCGCTCCAGGGACCGATATTCCACCAGTTTAACCGTCGGCAACAGCCCAATGACCGGTAGGAGGCGATCGATGATATCCTGTCGGATATCCTCCAATTCTTTATAGTTATCGGTAAACCCTTCCCGGGGTAATTCTACCAGGATTTCCAAGGTATCGGTATAGCCATTCCGATCGACGATGATCTGGTAATGGGGAGCAACACCATTGGTCCCCATCAGAACCTCTTCGATTTGGGAAGGGAAAACATTAACCCCTTTAATGATCAGCATGTCGTCGGTCCGCCCTGTTGTTTTCATCATCCGGGCGGTGGTCCTTCCACAGGGGCAGGGAGCGGTGCTGATGCTGGTAATATCCCGGGTTCGATAACGTAGAAGGGGAAAACCTTCTTTTGTTAAGGTGGTGATCACCAACTCGCCCTGTTCCCCTTCGGGCAGGACTTCACCTGTATTAGGATCGATAATCTCGGCGATGAAATGATCTTCGGCGAGATGCATGCCCTGGGCGTAGAGACATTCGCCGGCCACACCGGGACCGATGATTTCACTTAATCCGTAATTATCGGTAGCCTTAATTCCCCACACCCGTTCCAATTCTTCCCGCATACCCTCGGACCAGGGTTCGCCCCCGAACAAACCGAGGCGCAAGGGCAGATCCAACGGTTCGATGCCCTCTTCTTTAGCCACTTCCGCCATATGGAGGGCATAGGAAGGAGTCGATACCAGGACCGTCGAACCGAAGTCCCGCATCAACCGGATTTGCCGCCGGGTATTGCCGCTGGAAACAGGCAGAACCGTTGCTCCCACCTTCTCCAAACCGTAATGAAGGCCGAAACCGCCGGTAAACAACCCGTAACCGAAACTAATCTGGGCGATATCTTGGCACCGGACCCCCGCTTGGACCACGATCCGAGCCACTAATTCCGTCCAGGTTTCCAGGTCCCCCCGGGTATAACCGACGGCCGTCGGTTGACCGGTGGTCCCCGAAGAAGCGTGGAGGCGGATCATCCGTTCCACCCCGACAGCAAACATGCCGTAGGGATAATTATGTCGTAAATCATCCTTAGTTGTGAAAGGAATGTGCTTTAAGTCCTCTAGGCTTTGAATATCGTCGGGATGAAGCCCCGCTTCATCGAAGAGGGATTTGTAAAAGGGCACCCGATGATAAACCCGCCGGACCATGGCATTCAGTCGCGTCCCCTGCAAGGCCTGCAGTTCGTCCCGGGACATCGTTTCGTACTTCCGATTCCAGATCACCTTAAATCAACCCCAAACTTTGTGCATTTTGGCATAAGATCCCCTTCTTTTTCGACGCATTTTGATAGTAATCCTGCTTGCCTTGGGCATAATTCGTACGGGAGGTGGGGATATGAAGGGGAATTACCAACCCCGCTATGTGACGAGCAGGGAATTTCAAGACTTAACGGAAGCAGAAATCGATGGGCTAACCCGAAACGAAGGAGCTAAACTGAGAGCCAGTTTTCCCCTTGCCCAGAGGATAAAGGAAGTGGAAAGTCGGGAGGGCCCCCACGGACACTGGGAGGAACATTGGATTACCGTCGATGGACAAGGCAATAGGGTCTACGCCCGCATCTATTACGGTCCCCAGTCCGTCACGGCCCTCACCGCCGATGGTCAAATCGTCCGCCAATTCGCTTTACCAAATGGCCATCGCTAGTTCCACGGCCTTTTTCACCGCGGGGGCGCAATGGGTCGTATGGCGATCCTGGGCCCGAAACTGGGCATAACCTTCCTCAGTGGCGAAGTTAAAACCATTGATACTGGTACAATCGATGGCACCTAACTCCTGCCGAAACTCTTTGACGAATCGGTTGACCAACTCATAGACCCGTTCCTTGCCCGGGCCGTCTTGAGGAGCTTTCCGGTTAACCTTCAACCCAATGGCAGCGATGGCTCCACTGACGACACCACAGACAGAATCAGAACGGCCCATGCCGCCGCCAAAACCGGTCACCAAGGTGAGAATGCTCTTACCATCCTTGCCCATGGCATCGCACAGGGCTAAGAAGGTTGACTCAGCACAATTATAGCCTTCGTCGAAATACTTTACAGCTTGTTCTCCGTAATCCACCATTAATTGCCTCCCTCAAAGAAATACCCCGGCATACGCCGGGGATTGCTTTAGATTCTCCCCTTTTCCTTTACATACTCCCAAAGGTCGGGGATTTCCTCCTGGATAGCTCTAACTAATTCTCGCTCACCGATTAGGGTCTGCCTGGCGTCATCTTCGTATTGGGCATCGACCCATTCCTTTAGTTTCACTAACATGGGATCCCGCTTGGCTAAGCGATTTTCCTCATCTAGCTCAAAGTAGCTGTTGACCCAATGGGCCACACCTGCAATACCCGAATGCTGGTTGATAGCTACCCGGACCTTCCGGTTAAGGATCTTTTCCGTATTGAAGATGTTGTAAATCTCTTCATCCTTGAGCAGACCATCGGCATGGACCCCCGAGCGGGTTAGGTTAAAGTTGTCCCCGACTAAGGGAGTCATCGGCGGAATTTCATAACCGATTTCCTTTTCGTAGTAACGGGCGATCTCGGTGATCACCGTCGTATCCATACCATCGGCAGTTCCCCGCAAACCGATATACTCAAAGACCATAGCTTCCACAGGACAATTACCGGTCCGCTCGCCGATGCCCAGTAAGGTACAGCTCACACCGGAAGCACCGTAGAGCCAAGCGGCCGTCGCGTTGGTCACCGCCTTGTAGAAATCATTGTGACCATGCCATTCTAACCATTCTTGGGGCACCCGGGCATGGTGCCACAACCCGTAGATGATCCCGGGGACGCTACGGGGCAAGGCAACACCGGGGAAGGCGACGCCAAAGCCCATAGTATCACAAGCCCGGATCTTAATGGGGATACCGCTTTCTTCCGACAGCTGCATCAATTGGTGGGCAAAGGGGACCACAAATCCGTAGAAGTCGGCCCTGGTGATATCCTCCAAGTGTACCCGGGGGATAACCCCGATTTCCAAGGCGGAACGGACGATGGATAGGAACTGCTCCAGCGCCTGTTTCCTTGTCATCCCCAGCTTGCGGAAGATATGATAGTCAGAACAACTGGCTAAAATTCCTGTTTCCTTAAGGCCCATGGCCTTCACCAGTTTAAAATCTTCTTTATGGGCCCTGATCCAAGAGGTGATCTCGGGGAATTTATAGCCTAGTTCCAGACATTTTTCCACCGCTTCCCGATCCTTTTTGCTGTACAAAAAGAATTCCGTTTGGCGGATAATACCCTTGGGGCCCCCTAACTGGTGGAGGAATTTATAAAGATCGACGATCTGCTTGACGGTATAAGGTTCCCGGGCCTGCTGTCCATCCCGGAAGGTAGTATCGGTAATCCAAATTTCATTAGGAACCCGCATAGGCACCACCCGATGGTTAAAGGGAATCCGCGGTGCTTCATCGTAGGGATACAGATTCCGATATAAATTAGGTTCCTTCACATCTTGGAGCTCATAGGAATATTCCGTTTGCTCCAAGGTATTGGTTCGCCTTTCAAATTTTAACACCCTATATCTCTCCTTTCCCGGCTTGGATAAGGTGCAGCTTACAATATATGAAGCAAATTATATCATAACTGGATGGACTTGACAAAGAACGAACCCTTTCATTTCTTTCCCCATCTTAACCATAAATCCCCTTACCGGGAGAATATTAAGCGACCAAAATTTTCCGGCGCGTGGAAAATGCCCGGCATAGGCGACCAACTGGCAAAACGATCTCCAATACCCACACCGATGTTAAAGGACCAGCTTTCGGAACCTTCCCCCACCAAATCCAAGGGAATTCTAATCACTCCCCGCCAACCGGAATCGGTCAGCTCCGCCTCGGCCTGCCAGGGACCATCCCAACGGGGACCCATGAAGCTATGGGCATCATATTGGGTACCCAAGGGGTTAAGGGCTAAGTGATAATAGAGACCTGTATCTCCACTAGGATCAAAGAAGACCTCTACCACATCATCGTAGAACACGGGACCATCCCGGTGGGTGATGGTCGCGTTGGTCACCGGCACATCGATCCTAAACTCTATGGATAAAAACTCTCCATCCTGGACCAGGACCATAGTCACCGGCTCTGACCATTCTTCACCGGTGATGGAGGTGAATTCCTCTAAATAAATAGGTTGACCGACAGGTAGAACTAACTGGGGTGCTTCCGAGATATCTACCGCCTCCCCCCCTTGGCCATAAAGGGGTTTCATCGGGGTAGCAAAGGGGCCCTCGGCCAAATCCCTCAAAATTTGGGAATTTAAATAAGGCAGGGCAAAAAGGGCTACCCCTTGGGCCCCGGCAGCCCGAGCGATTTCCACTTGCTCCACAGGATAATTAGGTTGTGGTAGTTTCCATAATTGTAGACCAGCCATTATAGCTAATTCCCCCGCTTTATACCGGGTATACCGAATCATTCCCGCTACTTCCTTTAAGCGGGAACTATAGGCCATGGGCACTAGGAAGTCCAAATAATCGACCCAATCGGCCCAGGGTTGGAGCAAACCGGGATAGGCCCGGTAGGGTATGCCTCCGGGACTTACCGCGGCCGATAAGGCGACATTCTCAGGCAAAACGCCAGCGATTTCCTCGACCAGGCTGGTGATTTGCTCTCCCCGCCAACGATTCCAAAGACTGTAATGCTCCACATGGTCGGGATGGGGCCTTTCCCTCACCCCCGTCAGATCTCCAAAGGCCTCGAGGGCCCTTTCTTCATAACCGAAGTCCATCACTTGGGGGTCGGGATAGCGAATATAATCCAAATGGATCCCATCCACCGGATAGCGGGTCACCAGTTCCTCGATCAAACCGATTAGATAACCCCTGGCCTGGGGCTCGACGGGGCTTAACCAGAAGCGGCTGCTGTTGGCGGGGCCATGGCCCCGCTGACCGTCGAAACCTTCCATGGCCCAGTGGGGATAAACATCTAGAATAGCCCCCGGTTCCCGGTAACCGACATAAAGGACATCTAGCCAGGGATGGATTTCGATCCCATACTTGGCCCCCAGCTCGACCAGCACCCCGAGGGGATCCCAATGGGCAAACCGGGGATTCTGGGTTCGAATACCGTAGGATGCCGCCCAAGAAGAAGGATAAACCGTCTGGCCATGGTAGAAAACCTGGGGGAAAACCATGTTGAAGTTGGCTTCCGCCAGGGTAGCGAATAACTCCTCCATCCCTTGGGCATCGGGTGGGTAATCGCCCACATTAAGCCATAGGGCCCGCCCTTCCCCAGCACCTACAGGCAAGCTGACCAATAGTAGGATTAGACAAACAATCAATGGTTTCATCGGATCCACTCCTGAATGATAAGAATTCTGTTTAAATTCGACAAGGATGAGAACTGGTCCTGCCCGCCCCACAGCTCACAATTTTTCGATCCGCACCGCGGCCATCTTCAATTCCGGTATTTTCGCTACCGGATCGACGACGCCGATGGTCAGTCGGTTGGCGGGACTCTCAGCGTAATGGAAGGGCATGAAAACCTGGCCTGGCTGGACCCGGGAACCTACCCGAGCCGTGGTGATGATGCTACCCCGCCGGGAAATGACCCGTACAGGGTCGCCATCTTCGATTGCCAAATGCTGGGCATCTTCGGAGTTGATCTCGATGTAGGAAGTGGGTGCTTGTTGGGCGATGGGCTCCGAACGCCTGGTCATACTGCCTGTATGGAAATGATACAACATCCTTCCAGTAAGCAATTGATAGGGATAATCCCCATCGGGCAGCTCCACAGGAGGTCTATAACCAACGGGGTGAAAACGGCCCTTCCCCCGGGTAAAACTCTCCTTATGAAGGTACGGGGTGCCCGGGTGTTCGGGGGTGGGACAAGGCCACTGAAGGCCCCCTCCTTCCAAACGTTGATGGTCAATCCCTCCATAGATGGGGGTTAAGGCCGCGATTTCCGCCATGATCTCCCCTTCATCACGGTAATCCCAGGGATGACCCATGGCTTGGGCCACAGCACAGATGATCTGCCAATCCCCTCGAGCCTCGCCCGGTGGATCAACGGCCCGACGGACCAATTGGACCCGTCGTTCCGTATTGGTAAAGGTCCCGAATTTTTCCGCGAAACTGGCCGCCGGTAAGACCACATCGGCCAGTTGGGCCGTTTCGGTTAGAAAAATATCTTGGACCACGAGGAAATCCAGTCTAGCCAGTTGCCGACGGACATGGTTCTGGTCGGGATCCGATAGGAGGGGATTCTCGCCCATGATGTACAATCCCTTAATTTTCCCACCGGCGGCATCGATGATTTCGGTGACGGTCAAGCCCTCCTCCTCGGGCAGGAGTGCTCCCCAAGCCTGGGCAAATCGATCCCGATTCTCCGCCACCCGTTGGTAGCCCGGGTAGAATTCGGGCAAAGCCCCCATATCACAGGCCCCTTGGACATTATTCTGTCCCCGCAAGGGATTGACACCGGTCCCCGGTCGGCCAATATGGCCGGTGACCAAGGCTAAATTGGCTAGGGCCAAGACATTATCGACCCCCGTTGCATGCTGGGTGATGCCCATGGCGAAATAGATGGCTCCCCGGGCTACCTGGGCGTATAGCCTTGCTGCCTCGGTGATGAGGGTTTTAGTTACTCCGGTGATCTCCTCAACCACCTCTGGTGTATACCAAGCTACCGACTCTTGTAGAGCCTGGTAATTCTCCGTCCGGCTCGCAATAAACTCCCGGTTTTCCAACCCAGAAGCGATGATTTCGTGGATGATACCGTTTATCAAAGCCACATCGGTTCCCGGCCGGTGACGTAGATGGTAAGTTGCATCCTGGGCCAAATCGATCCGACGGGGATCGGCGACGATGAGCTGGGCCCCCCTGGCCGCGGCTCGGCGGATGCGGCTGCCGATGACAGGATGGTTTTCCGTCGGATTAGCGCCGATGATGAAAAAGACATCGGTTAATTCCGTTTCCTCGATGGAGTTGGTCATGGCTCCCGAACCGAAGGCCTGGTTCAAAGCGACGACGGTGGAAGCATGGCAAAGCCGAGCACAATGATCGACGGAATTGGTTCCGAAAACGGTCCTGATCAGCTTTTGAAACAGGTAGTTCTCCTCGTTGGTCACCTTGGCCGAACTCAAGCCCGCTAAAGCCTGGCCACCGTAGACTTCTTTAATCCCTTGGAAACCCTCGGCTACCCGGGCGATGGCCTCCTCCCAAGGGACGGGCACCAGCCGACCTTCCCGTCTAACTAGAGGTTTGGTCAACCGCTCGGGATGATTGACAAAGCCATAACCAAAACGACCCTTGACACAAGTTTCTCCCCCCGGGTTGGGGGTTCCCTCTAAAGGAGCCGATCCTACTTGGACCACCCGGTTGTCCTTAACTTTTAAGATCAGCTGACAACCAACGGCACAGTAGGGACAGGTTGTCTGAACCCGGCGCAACTGGTACTCCCTTCCCAATCCTCGGGAGGGACGGAAGGAAAGGGCCCCGGTGGGACAGATCTCCACACATTGGCCACAAAAGGAACAGCTGGAATGGGGGCTTCCCAAACCTCCGTCGAAGGGGGTGGCCACCCGGGTAGCAAAACCCCGGCCGATGAAATCGATGGCGTAGGAACACTGGATCTCGTGATCGACCCGCACACATTTGCCACATAAAATACATTTATCGGGGTCCATGACGATAAAGGGGTTATCCTCCCTCAAGGAAAAGCGTGGAGTCGTCTTACTGCCAAAACTAGAGCTAGCTAGGCCATACTCGTAAGCTAAATCCTGAAGGCGACAATTACCACCTTGCTCACAGGTGAGACAATCGAGGGGATGATCCGATAATAATAAATCGAGGATGGCTCGGCGGGTCTGCCAGATGTTCTCACCTTGGGTGCGGACCTGTAAACCATCCCGCACGGGAGTGGTGCAGGCGGTGATCAAACGTCCATTCTCCACCTGTTCCACTAAACATAATCGGCAGGCACCAAAGGTGCTCAGACGGGGATCGTGACATAAGGTGGGAATGGGGATTCCATTTTCCCGGGCCACATCGAGGACCGTCTGGTGCCTTTGGGCCCCATAGCGCCCCCCATCGATGATGATATACACCTTTTCAACCCCCTTCCCGAAGGACGGCACCGACGGGGCAAACCTTGGCACAGGCTCCACAACTGGTGCATTTCGTTCCTTCTATGTGATGGATTTGCCGTCGCTCCCCGGCGATGGCCCCAACGGGGCAATGGCATCGACAAAGTCCGCAGCCGGTGCATAATTCCTCCTGGATCCGGTAGTTACCCCTTAAGGCCTGACAACTGCCGGCAGGACAGTATCTCTCCTCGATATGGATTTCGTATTCCTCCCGGAAATAGCGCAGGGTGCTCAAGACGGGATTTGGCGCCGTTTGGCCTAGCCCACAGAGGGAGGTGGTGCCCACCATGGATGCCACCGCGGCCAAACGCTCTAGATCCTCCCTGGTCCCCTCGCCCTCGGTTATCCCTTCCAAGATTTCCAGCATCCTTCTTGTACCAATCCGGCAGGGAATACATTTGCCACAGGATTCATCCTGGGTGAAATCGAGGAAATAGCGGGCTACATCGACCATGCAATTGTCCTCATCCATCACGATCAGACCCCCAGAGCCGATGATAGCCCCCACACTCTTTAGAGAATCATAATCAATAGATAAATCTAAATATTCCCCTGGCAGTGTCGCCCCCGAGGGGCCCCCGATTTGCACAGCTTTGAATTCCTTCCCCCGGGGAATGCCGCCCCCAATTTGAAAAATCAGCTGCCGGAGGGTAGTTCCCATGGGCACCTCTACCAAACCGGTGTAGCGTACATCGCCGGCGACGGCAAAGACTTTGGTTCCCCGGCTCTCTTCCGTCCCCAGCTGGGTGAACCATCGACTGCCCTTTAGGATAATCGGGGGGATATTCGCCAGGGTCTCCACATTATTGATGACCGTCGGTCGACCCCAAAGGCCAGCTTCGCTGGGAAAGGGCGGTTTAGGCCGGGGTTGGCCCCGGTAACCTTCGATACTGGCCATCAAGGCCGTCTCTTCCCCGCAAACGAAGGCCCCGGCCCCCACTCGGATATCGATATCGAAGGAAAAATCGCTGCCGAATATCTTTTCACCGATATAGCCCGCCTTCCTGGCCGTCTCTAGGGCCTGAGACAGGTTAGCGATGGCCAGGGGATATTCGGCTCGAACATAGACAAAACTCTGGCTCGCTCCAACGGCGTAGCCGGCGATGGCCATGGCCTCGATGATGCTGTGGGGATCTCCTTCTAAGATGCTCCGATCCATAAAGGCTCCCGGATCACCCTCATCGGCGTTACAGATCACATACTTCTCATCCCCCGGGGCCACCCGGGTCGCTTCCCATTTAACTCCTGTGGGAAAACCGGCTCCACCTCGCCCCCGCAAGCCGGAAGCTTTAATCTCCTCGATGACATCGGCGGGAGTCATCTCCCCCAATACCTTCTTTAGGGCCTGATAACCTTCCCGGGCGAGATAATCTTCGATTTGTAAGGGATCAATGAATCCCGTATTTCGCAAGGCCACCTTGACCTGACCTTGAAAGAAATCCATTTGACGATAATCTTCATGGCTGTGGTCTGCAACCAACAGGGAAGTCACCGGTCGTCCGCCGATAAGATGCTCATCGACGATTCTTTCCACATCGGACTCCCTAACCTTGCCGTAAAAGGTCCCCTCGGGCATGATGGTGAGCATAGGTCCAAGACTGCAGGGACCGAAGCAACCGGTTTCTTTCACAATTTTCTTCAAAGGGACGGAAAGCTCCCGCTCCATAAGAACCGTCCGTAAGACTTGGGCGATTCTTTGGGCACCCGCCGATAAGCATCCGGTGCCATAACAGATGAGAATCTCCCTATCCATCATTGCCCCTCCCCCTGTAATCGGCCAGGATCCCTGCCAACTGTCCTGGGGTTAGCTTACCGTAGACTTGCCCGTCGATGGTGACCACGGGAGCCATGCTACAACAGCCGACACACCTGGTGATGGTCAAAGTGAACAGTCCGTCGGCGGTCGTCTCCCCCATCTCGATCCCTAGTTGGGCCTTCAGCTCTTCTCCGATCTCTTCGGCCCCTTGGACATAACAAGCAGTTCCCATGCAAATTCCGATGCTATGCTTTCCCTGGGGTTTGGTTGTAAACAGGGAGTAGAAGGTGACCACTCCATATACCCGGCTGAAGGGCACTCCTAACTCCCTAGCCACATATTCTTGAACCTCCACTGGAAGATATCCGATTTTATTCTGAATTTCATGGAGTACGGGAATCAGTTGGCCCGGTTTCCCCCGGTGTTTAGCCACCAGGGGCTCCAACTGTTTCCGGCAACAACCTTCCATGATTAAACACCTACCCCTGAATTTCTTGAATCTTTCGTAAAGTATCCCCCGATCTCCTCCAATGCTCTAAAATGCACAATCATAATCCAAGAATTCCCTTGGTGCAACCCTTGACCCTGACCTTAGGTCATAGTTTACAATGACCTTGGAGGTGGAATGATGCGTATCGGTGAAGCAGCCCAGCTAGCCGGGGTTAGCATTCGTACCCTACAATATTACGACCGCATCGGTTTATTAAAACCAACGACCATCACCGAGACCGGTTATCGTCTATATTCTTCAGCCGATCTCCAGCGGTTACAGCAGATCCTGTTGTTTAAAGAAATGGGATTTTCCCTGGCGGAGATCAAAGACTTGTTGATTTGTTCCCACGGGCAACGGAAGGATAGTCTCCGGGCCCAAAAGGAGGTGCTCCAAGCCCAACTGCGGCGACTAACCCGCATTATCCATTTAGTTGACGAAACCATCAAAGAATTGGAGGAGGGAGCAGAAATGAAACCTCAAGATATGTTTGGTCCCTTTAGCGAAGAAGAGGTAGCGAAACATAGGGAAAAGTATGCCCAAGAGGCGAGGGAAAAATATGGGCATACCCAAGCCTACCAAGAAAGTGAAAAAAGAGCCGCCCGCTATACGAAAGAACAGTGGGCCCAAGCCGCCTCGGAAGCCGACGGGATTTACAAGGAACTGGCCCAATTGATCGATCGGGATCCCGCCGCTGACCAAGTCCAGACGGCCATCGAAAAATGGCACCAGCATATTTGTCGCTGGTACTACGATTGCAGCCTTGAAATCTTCCGGGGTTTGGGTAACTTGTACGTAGAAGACCCACGGTTTACGGAGAACATCGATAAATACCGACCTGGTTTAGCCGCTTTTATGCAAAAGGCCATGGAAATTTATTGCCAGCGACGGCAAGGTTAAATAGAGGGGCGAAACCGCCCCCTCTATCTCTTCTTAACCTTCTACAGAGGACTCTTTTCTATTCCGTTCTTGATAATTACGGATCAAAGGCAGAGCCACAGAGATAAGGGTGATAATAATTAGAATCCAGGAAACGGTACTTCTAAACAAAAAGCGTAGACTGCCACCACCCATAAGCATGGCTCGTCGCAAATTTGATTCGGCCATGGGGCCGAGAATAAGGGCTAATACTGCAGGTGCCAGGGGATACTCGCCCTTTTGCATCAAGTAGCCGATCACTCCAAAAAACAGCATCATAGCCACATCAAACATACTGTTGCGAATGGCAAAGGAACCGATTACGCTAAGTACAATAACAATGGGTGCTAAAATGTGATTAGGCACTCGAACCACGTTAACAAAGGCCCGGGCCCCATAATACCCGCAAACGAGCATAATCACGTTAGTCACCAACATGCCCATCATAAAAGTATAGACGATGTCAGGGTTATTGTTAAACAACTGAGGGCCGACAGTCAATCCATGGATCATCAATCCGCCCAAAACAATGGCCGAAACGGCATTACCAGGGATCCCTAAGGTTAATAAGGGGATCAGGGATCCTCCGGTAACGGCATTATTCGCGGCTTCGGAACCCACTACACCTTCCACCAGACCGGTACCAAACTTATCCCGGTCTTTCGAATTTCTCCTCGCCTCGTTATAACTAATAAAAGACGCTATATTGGCTCCCGCACCAGGAATGATGCCAATAACCGTGCCGATAATCGATGACCTGATGTAGGTTCTCCATAAGCGGGGGAAATGCTGAAATAGACGGACTTTTCCTAGAGTCTCTTGATTCTGGCCTTTGAGTACAATTCCTTGACCGTGTTTCTCGACCAAGGTCAGAGCTTGGGGAATGGAAAACAAACCGATCAAGAAGCTTACCAGCTCCACACCACCGATTAAATCAGTGATTCCAAAGGTGAATCTTACCCGAGCTGTGACGGGGTCCTGCCCAATCAGGGCAATGAATAAACCTAGGCAAGCGGACAACAGGCCTTTGACCAGCGACTCGGAAGACAAGGAAATAATGATGGTCAACCCAAAAACGGCCAACCAAAAATACTCCGCGGGTCCGAAAGCCAAAGAAAAGGCGGCCAAGGGGGGAGCGATAAAAAGTAGGGCTAAAGCGCTGAGTACCCCACCAAAAGTTGAGGAGCTGATAGCAGCTTCCAAAGCTTCGTTAGCTCGTCCCTGTTGGGTCATCGGGTAGCCATCAAAAATTGTGGCACAAGCGGCGGGAGTCCCTGGCACTCGAATCAGAATTGCAGTAATAGACCCGCCGTATATAGCTCCGTTATAAATCCCCGCGATCAACAATAAACCGATTTCCGGCGGCATAGTAAAGGTAAAAGGTAGCACCAGGGCCACACCCATGGTCGCTGACAATCCCGGCAAGGCACCGATGGAAATCCCGAGGATCACTCCAACGACCATCGCAATGATCCCTTTCAAGGAAAAAAGCAACGGCAAGGCGGCAACGATATTACTCCACACTACATACAACCTCCCATCTCCACTTTGTTAAGGGATTACCAGATACTGCCCGAAGGGATGGGAACCCGTAACAAAAGTTGAAAGACAACGTACAAAACACCGGTCATTCCCACAGGGATAATGGTTAATACTAGAGGTCTCCTTTCTTCTAGGAACAATAACAAACCAAATAGGAATAGTGTTGTGCTTAAAGGATAACCAAGTCTAGGTATCAATCCGATATACGCAACACTGAAGAGGATGGTAACGATCATCCGGCTCCACCTAACTCCGGCAAAAATACTCTCGGTCCTTTTTTCAAAGTAACTCCCCACAAACAACAACACGGCTAACAACATGGAGATGGCAAAGACCGCCTTGGGGAAAAAGTCAGCCCCCTGGACAAAGGAATTACTCTGTCGATAACCTAACAGACAGCCAATAATAATCAGACAAGCAACTATACGGTCCGCCCTTTGCACCTTCATTCACCTCCTGTGGAAGTTGAAGTGCCGGGGTAAGGTTCTACCCCGGCACTGCTACTGTTTACCAGGGGTTCTGGTCATAGAGGGCTTGGATGGTGTCTCGAACTTCAAAAAGGTAGGCCTGATACTCATCGGGTCCCATGAATTTGAGTAACAAGAATGCTTCTTCGGCCTTTTTCAAGAAATCGGGGTTTTGCATGGCCTGTTCCACAGCGGCAGCCATTTTCTCGACGATTTCCCGGGGAGTCCCTGCCGGAGCCGAAAAGCCGCGGGCGGAACCAGAAACCACATCATAGCCCAACTCCCGGAAGGTGGGAACATCGGGAATAAGATGGCAACGTTCGGTATCCATCAAGCCCAGAACTCGCATTTGTCCAGATTCGACATAAGGTTTGACCTCGCTGGCATTGATGGCCCCAGCGGAAACGTGGCCCCCTAATACGGCAGTGATGTTGGGAGCTGCTCCTTCAAAAGGAACCTGGTTCACGGAAATGCCCGTCATGTTTTCTAAAGTGGCCACAGCGATATAGTCGTCTCCACCGGTTCCCGAGTTGCCAACGGTTAGAGTATTGGGCTTTTGCCTAGCGTCAGCAATGAAGTCCTCTAAGGTTTGATAAGGACTGTCTGTACGAACGACGAGAACGCCAGGATCATAGATCACGTTTGCCACGGGAGCAAAATCTTCGATTTGGTAATTCGTCTCCCTGGCGATGGGGAAGGCCACGGAGTTGGGGGTGTTGGTCCAGCCGAAATAATAACCATCGGGAGCCGCCTTGGCCAATTCGGTGAATCCTATTTCTCCCCCTGCGCCGGGACGGTTGACGACAATAATCGATCCACCGATGATTTCTTCCACATAGGGCATCAGCAAACGAGCGGTGATATCGCTACCGCCGCCGGCAGACCAGGCAACTTGCATCGTAATCGGCTTGCTAGGCCAATTAGCGGCCCCCAGGGCGACAACACTGAACAACAGGACAATGGTCAATATGACGCCCATCCCTTTAACTAAACGCATCATTTAATCACGCCTTCCTCTAGAATCTAATTAACCAATCAAACTGCCGACAAGGAACAACAGGGTCCCCCATCATCCCCCCTTCCACCGATTCGGACAACTCCTTTCCACTACCCACGATCAGGTCGACCAATTTCCATCACATCGGGCCTGTCAAGGAATTTATGAAGTCCC
>JBMNRY010000043.1:0-16104 GCA_050944915.1 Limnochordia bacterium | reverse complement strand
TCTATTTCCAAAATAAGTTGGCAGGGGCCATCGGCTACGGCTTCGCCTTAACGGATCACCGTATAGCTCTGATGACGCCCATCGTCGATATGCTCCCTTTATTAGACGAAGTCTCCCAGTCCGATTCTCAGGACCAAGAGGTTTCAAAAGAAATTTTATGGGCACCCGATGAAGGGACCGGCCAGATTCTACAAAGGGAGAATCCTGCTTCCTTAGTCTTCGTCCCCGCCCAAACACCCCTTTTGTTGGGCGGTTTTAGTCCCCGGGCCCAAAAACATCTCCTGGGGGAATTTCAGCGTTTAGGCTTATCGGTTTCCGCTCAGCCAGGGGGAGGGCTCAGCGCTGGTCAAGCTCCCCTAGAGCCGGGCAGCGCCTTCGCCGTACAGTTGATGCGGGGCGATGTCAACGCCTCGGCCATCGGGACGGTGACTTATATTAAAGACGGCTATATGCTGGGTTTTGGCCACCCCTTTCTTAACAGGGGGAAGGTCAACTTCCTCTTAACCGGTGCTACCGTCCACCGCAGTATCCCCAGTATTTCCGTTCCCTTTAAATTGGGCTCGCCTACGGAATCTTTGGGCAGTATCAAGGCCGACCGGGGGGCCGGTGTGGCCGGGGTCCTGGGTGAAGAGCCCCCTCTAATCGAGTTGCTGGTGGAAGTGGAAGATACAGACCGGGGACGGACATCCCTTTCCCGGGTGGAAATCGTAGACGATCCCCTCTTAAGTCCCTCCCTGTTAGGCTCGGCGGCCTTAGCCGCCTTAGATAAAGGCCTTGATCGGGTAGGACCAGGTACCGCCTGGGTGGAGCTGGAAATCGTCGGCCAAGGGATGCCCCGGGATTTGGTCCGGGAAAACCTGTTTTATAGCAGTATGGATATCGCCGCCCAGGCCCTGCTGGAGGCGGCCGATGCTGTATATATGCTGACCAACAATATTTTTGAAACCGTCAACTTAGAAAAGGTGACGGTGAGAACCAGGATCCAGGAAAGCCGTCAGACGGCCCGCATCGTCGCGGCCCAACCGGAACGCCAGGAAGTCCGTCCAGGAGAAACCATCGGGGTGGAAGTGACTTTACGTCCCTTCCGTCAGGAACCGCAAACCATCTGTATGGAACTGACCATCCCCGAAGATATCCAACCGGGTCCCTTACCGGTGACGGTTCGGGCGGGGGGCAGTTATTACTATTTCACCTTCGACTCCCTGGAATCCCTCACCCCCGGGGAAGAGGGAGGGGTAGCGACCAATTTGGAAAGCTTAGAGAAGCTCATCGACGATTTTGTCGACCGGGAGAAGAATAACGAAGTGATCTTGGAGTTCATGCCCTTCTACGATCAATTCAACGACTTTGAGGTCGAGGAAGAAACGGAAGGGGAGGCCAAGGTGGCCATGGGACCTTTGAGTGAGGAGGAAGAGGTCTTCCAGGCCCTTCCCCGGATGGAAGGTGACGGTGGTGAGGGGGATTTCTTCACCGATACCGAGCCGGTGAAGGTCCGATCGAAGACCGATTATGTGGTGGAAGGCTCCTTCAACTTCGAACTGACGGTGGAAGCTCCCACCGAAGAGGCGGTAGAATTGAAGTTAACCCCTCGGGATGAACATTGTTTGGTTAAATAGTCCTGGGGTACCAAAACTTAAGTAGAGGTTCAGCCCTTGCTGATGCAGAAATCCATGGGGACCAAGAGGAGTGTGGTCCCCATGTTTATTTCTCCCCGGACCCTGCTTTGGGCTGGGATCGTCCTTTCCCTTCTGCTCGGATGCTTCTTTTTCATCCGCACCCAGGCCCTCGTCGATTTACCCTTAGAGGAAATAGCATCCTACTTAAGCGCCGGCTTCGGCGGTCCTTGGACCCTAGAAGTGGGCGGCTCTTCTTCTGCCCAGAAAGGCCGTTGGAACCTGGCCCAGGTTACGGTCACATCCCCCTGGTTTACCCTCCAAGCCCAGCGGATCTCCTTACCCGGGGATTACTTAACAATGCTGCTGGCCGAGAAGGTCAGTCTTCCTCCGGTGCTTCTGGAAGGGGGTACCATCACCACCCAGTGGGGCAACCTGGAGTTTTCCACCCTTGAAGGTCGACCAGGTCCCCAGGGCGGCTATCTCTTGGAAGGGGATCTTCTCTCACCCCAAGGGGAGAGGACCCATCTAGCGGGCCTTTGGGGAGGGGAAGAAAACCTTCTGGACCTAGAACTGACCGGCGGGCCTGCTGAGCTGCCGGAAAGGATAGTCATCAAAGAAGGAGAGGCCGGTTACATCCTCCTGGCCCAAGGCCAGATAGGTACCGCGGAAGGACAGCTCCAGGGCCAAGGGGAGGGCCTGCTCATCGAAGATCTCGTCTATCATGGCTCCTACGGCCAACTACAGGGCCGGGGGACCTTGGAGCCCCAAGGTTTAGCCTTAGATTTTACCTTTCATCCCACGACCTCCTGGCCAGGAGAGCTTAGCTACTTTGGTACCTTAACCTACCGGGGGCAGTTGGCCATCGAAGGATGGATCAGCGGGGATCTCCACCCCGGGGGGATGGCCCTGTGGGAAGGATTCCAGGCCCAACTGGACTACCAGGCGGGCCGCTGGATCCTCACCGAAGGGGAAGCCTGGGGGCAGGGCCTAGTCTACGCTTTCCAGGGGGAGACAGACCCCCACGGGGTCCTCTTCGAGGCTTCCTTTCAAGGAGAACCCTCCTTTTCTCCCTTCGGTCCCCTGATGGGGCAATTAGTCCTCCAGGATGAAGAGATAATCCTAGAGGCCCAATGGAGGGACGGTTTTCGCCTGCAGGGTCAGCTTCGCCTAGCCGATGGTGCCCTGCAGATCAACGAGGCCCAGCTAGAGGGACAAGACTCCCGTTTGACCCTAGGGGGCAGTATCGGGGAGCAGGGAAACATCGATTTAGCTGGTCATTTAGATGGGGATCTATCTTTCCTTCGTTATTTCCTACCCCAACTACCCCTCCAAGGTGGGCGGCTCCAAGGCCCCATCACCGTGGGGGGAACCTTAGACCAAGGGATACTAGAGGCTTCCTTGCAGTTGGGGGATGGTCGGCTCAGTTATCCTTCCCTTCCCTTGACCATCGAAGAACTCACAGGCCAGCTCCTCCTGGCCGATGGGCAGATCTTTTTAAGCCACCTTCGGGGTAAGGTCAATGATGGCCAACTCCAGGGGGGAGGGACCATCGGGGGAGACGGCAGCCTCGATCTTCGGATGGCTTTACAAGGAGGATTCTACAGCCGGGATTGGCCTGGTTTGGCCATCGAGGCTGTAGTGGACGGGGATTTGCTCCTCAAGGGTACTGTAGCTGAACCCCGTATCGAGGGCCGGTTGTGGTCCCAGCAGGGGGTAGTCCGTTATCTGGGTACCCCCTTCGATCTGAAAGGGGCCCAATTAGACTTTCCTCGGGGCCAGGAGCCCCAGTTATCCCTGTGGAGCCGCTCTCCGGGACCCGATGGGCCCTTGAATCTCTATCTAGGGGGACCTTTATCGCGGCCCCAGGCCCAGCTGACCCGGGGCTTACAGGAGGGAAGGGCCGATTTACTCCATTGGCCCCAGTTGCTAACCGACGGCGGTGGGCTGAACGAATTGGCCCGCCGGGAGATCTGGGCGGCCATCGACGGTTATCTCTGGCGGACATCGGCCCGCCATTTTCAAAGGCTCACGGGGGCGGGAGGTTTTCGGCTGTTTTTACGCTCCCAGTTGGCCCAAGGCCAAGTCTGGTTTGAAGGAGCTAAATCCTTGGGTAAAGATCTCTTCATCAGCTATCGCCATCCCCTCCTGGGCGGGGAGGAGGGGAGATGGCAGCTCGATCTAGGCCAGGGGACCTGGGCCCTTTATCTGGGTCGAGGAAAGGGTTACCGCTTAGGGTTGGAGAGTCGGTTGACCTTCTAATGTTGGGCGGAGGAGGAAATATTTTGGCGGCCATACAGAACTTACCCCCGGGCGGGGGCAGGATTCCCTAGGGGAAAATCGAAATGTTGAAGGAGCGCCGGGTTGTGATTGAATAATTTTGCCAAAACCGACACAAACTAGCAGTGCCGGTGGTCTTGCAGACCGAGGAGGGAAGAGGATTGATATGTGTAAGGGCGATTAGGGGGAAATTAGCGCTATTATTGGCAGTCATCATGCTGCTCATCACCTGGTCGGCTGTTGTAGGAGCCCAGGAACCCCTGGTACAAGGTATCATAATTGAAGGTAATGAATTTGTCGATGATGATGTCATCAAAGAAATGATCTCCCAAACCCAAGTCGGGGAAACCATCAGCGAGGAAGGGATTATGGCCGACCTCCAGGCCATCGCTGATTTAGGATATTTCTGGGATGTGGGCGCCCGCCTGGGAGAGGCGGAAGGTGGTGCCAACGTCATCTTTTGGGTGGAAGAAAACCCGGTGGTGGAAGAGGTCATCGTTAAAGGCAGCACTGTTCTCAGTGAAGGGGAGATCGCCAAGTATCTAAGCGTTGTACCTGGCGATATCATCAACGCCCGTTCCTTAACGGAAAGCGTTCAGAACTTATCGGATACCATCTTTTCCGAATATGGTGTTGCCCTACGACCTGCTGATCTGTCTATCGAAGGCGGTGTGGTGACCCTGGAGGTTGTGGAAACCCGCCTAGCCGATATCAAAGTGGCCGGAAATGAAAAGACTAAGGACCATGTGATCCTGCGGGAACTGCGGGTCCAATCCGGTGATGTCTTGCAGATGGATCGGGTCTATGAAAGTCTGCGGCGGGTCTTAATGTTAGGTTTCTTCGAGGAAGTCCGCCCCTTGTTTACCGATGCGGGGCATCCCGATGAAACGGTACTCACCATTGAAGTGAAGGAAAGAAAGACTGGTACCGCCAACTTCGGTGCCGGCTATAGTTCCGTCGATAAATTCATCGGTTATGTGGAAGTCTCCGACCAGAACTTCTTGGGCCGGGGTCAAGAAATCAACGTCCGGTGGGAATTCGGTAAGAACAAAAATACCTATGATCTAAGTTTCCATGAACCCCATCTCGATTCCAAGGGGACATCCCTGGGGGCTAGTGTTTACAACCGGACTTATCAGCGGACCCGGAAAGAAGTTGATTACACCGATAAACGTACCGGGGGCAGCATAAGCATCGGCCGACCCTTAGGGGATTACACCAGGGGAACGGTCCGCTTCAAGCTGGAGAATGTGGACTGGGACTTTGGCAGTGGAACTCCCGAGGATCTGGAGGATAAATCGGGTTCGACCCGTAGTGTCACCTTCGCCTTAGCCACCAATACTACCGACCATCCCTTCTATCCCACCAAGGGATTCCGCAGTCGACTCTCGGCGGAAGTAGCCGGTAAAGCCCTCGGTGGTGATGCTGATTTCGTCAAGTACGAAGGGGATTTCAGTAAATACATCGGTTTGGCCGACCGCCACAGTCTAGCCTTCCGGGTGAGCACCGGGACGAGTACCGGTGATCTGCCCGAGTACGAATACTACTGGGTCGGCGGTGCCGACACCGTCCGGGGTTATTCCTACGGCGATGCCAAGGGCGAGAAAAAATTGGTCATCAACAGCGAATACCGGGTCCGGTTGGTCGATGCTGTCCAAGGGGTACTCTTCGTCGACTTTGGTAATGCTTGGAAAGAAGAGTCTATGGATTTCACCGATTTGAATATGGGTTATGGTATCGGTGTGCGTCTCGACACGCCTTTGGGCATCATCCGCATTGATTACGGTATCGGTGAAGATGGAGGACAGACCTACTTTAGCTTCGGCCAGTCGTTCTAGGTACCTTGCCCGAGGCAGCCTAGCTTGATATAATGGCGTGGTTTGAATATCTCAGAAAGGATTGATTTGATGCGCGTGGATAAGAAGGTCGTCGGGCTCATCGTTTTGGGCGCGTTAGTCTTAACCTTGGGGGCCACTACTTTTAGTCAAAGCCAAGGGTCGGCGGAAATCGCCTATGTCGATTCCCAAGCCCTTTTGAGTCGGTATGTGATTCCCAAGGTAGAGCCCATTTTGACCCAAGAACTAGAAATGCTCCAAAGTGAATTCGACGAAAAAACCTCGGAGATGGAAATCGAGGAAAAACAGCGGATCTTTGAAGAGTATCAATCCCAACTCGATGCCCGTCGGGAACAGCTGGTGGAAGAAGCCTTACAACTGGTCCAAAAGGCCATCGAAGAAGTGGCCTTAGCCGAAGGTGTCGATGTCATCTTAGACAACCAGGTGGTTCTCTTCGGCGGTCAGGATCTGACCCAGCGGGTCTTGGATCATTTGAATCGCTAACTTTGGAAACCGATGGGGATGGTAGTCCGCTAGAGGGCTGCCATCCTTTTCTTTTGGCCTCCTCCGGGACATACTAAAGACAGCTAGGGGAGGAGGTGGAAGGATGTCGTCGAAAAAATTAATGGCCCTCGGCGGTCTTTTGTTACTCATCGGCCTGTTCCTCGGTTGGCAGCAAGGATCTTTGACGGCCCGGGTGGGCATCGTCGATGTGACCCGTCTGCGCCGGGAAAGCGGCGCGGCCCTCCAGGTGGAAGAAGAGCTGACCAGCCTCTACCGGGAGATGATGGAAGAGCTGCGGGCGGAAAAGGGTCCTTCATCAGAAGAAGAACGGATCGCCAAAGAGATAGAGGTCTTTCAGGCTTATCGCGAACGAAGGGAAGCCCTGGAAGCCCAGTTGGAGGCCGCCATCGATGAAGCCATCGAAAAAGAGCGCCGGCGCCGGCGGTTAGCCCTGGTGATTTCCGGTGATCTAGTCTACACCGGGGGCATCGATATCACCGAAGGAGTCTTGGCTAGGCTTCAGGGATGGTAAAAGTTACCGACCTGGGGGGAAAAGGGAAATGGAAGGAGATTGTAGAAATTAGGGGGGATTAATGGAGCGTCTAAGGAGGAATTTAGCGTGCGTAAAACCCTTGTCATTTTCTTACTTTTAGTCACTATCTCCATGGGCACTGCCTTGGCTTCCAATCGGGGCAGTACCGGTTTAATTAACATCCCTACCGCCGATGTCATCGGTCAAAACGCTTTGTCTATTGGCTACAATCAATTCGGCAAGCTGGGCATCGCCAGCCTGAATTATGGTTTCTTGCCCAACTTGGAAGTCGGGGCCGCCACCATCAATCCCAACAAAGGCTCCAATGAACTCTTGGGTCATGTCAAATTGCAGTTGAACGACGAAGAACGGGATTTCCCCGCCGTGGCCGTAGGCCTGGAGGGAGATAATTACTATGTGGCCGCCAGCAAACATATCAGCGGAGGGCTCCGGGGTCATATCGGCCTTGGTTCCGGACGTTTCGACGGCGTCTTCTTCGGGGCCAGCTTAGTGCTAAATCCGGTGCGCATCTCCACTGATTCTAGCTCTTGGTCCCTGCCGGTGACGACCCTGCAGGCCGAATACGACGGCCAGCGGCCTAATATCGGTCTGAACTTCGCCTTCACCCCCGAATTGGTAGTCAATGTTAGCGCGAAGGATTTCGAAGAACTGAACCTGGGCGTCGGCTTCACCTCCCGTTTCTAGGAGTCCAAAGTCAGCAAAGGAGGGCTGGCCTTGCAGCAAAGAACCATCCTGGCCATCCTGATCCTCCTTTTGGTCGGCGGAGTTGCCCACGGCGCAGTGGGGGCCCGACCTTGGGGGATGGGTGGTGCCTATATTGCCGTTGCCGATGATGCCGCCGCCGTTTATTACAATCCCGCAGGCTTAATGTCCTTGCAGCAGCGGGAGCTGGTCATCTCCGTGGGGATACCGGAGAGTAAATATGACCATCCCCGGTTTGCCGCCTATGTGGAACCCGATTCGGGCCTTGGCGCCGGAGGGATCAGTTGGGTTCAGCGCCAGGAAGGGGAAACGACCAGCGATGCCTTTGTCTATTCCTACGCCCGTACTTTAGCCCCCCGGTTAACCGGGGGAGTAAACTTCCGTTATGAACGCCATAAGGAAGGCCAGCGTCGGGGGAGCAACTATTCCGTAGATTTGGCCGCCCTATATGAACTGACACCCCATTTGCAGCTGGGCTTTTTGCTCCAAGATTTCCTGGCCACACCAATTAAATTGACGGGCGATGCCGAAGAAGTTCCCTTGGAGATGAACTTTCGCCCTGGTTTGGCCTACCGGCCCTACCCAGGACTGCAGTTAGCCGTCGATATCTATAATCTCGGGGGGATCTTCACCGAAGAGAGCAGCTTGCGCTGTGGGGGAGAATGGACCCTAGGCCATCTGGCCCTGCGGGCTGGTCTCGAGCACCAATTCAGAGGAGAGAACCGTTGGACCGCTGGGTTCGGCTACGGTCGCGATGGCTGGGAGTTTAATTATGCTTGGGTCGAAGGGGCTTCTTCCATCCATCATCTCGGTTTTGCCTATCGGTTTTAAGATGGAGTTGGTCGCCGTTGAGAAAAGGAAAATGGGGACTGGGCCTGGTGGATCGTTATATCCTCAAGGAGTTTGCCGGTCCCTTTGTTCTATATGCCTGCGGATTTACCATCATGCTCCTCTCGGGGCTCCTCTTTGAGCTCACCGATCTGATCTTGGTCAAAAGGGCAGCCGTCTCCCTGGTCCTGCGGATGCTTTTGTACAGACTGCCTAGTCTCATCGTCATGACGTTACCCATCGCCGTCCTATTTGGTACCTTAACGGCTTTAGGCCGGTTGGCTAAAGATGGGGAACTGACGGTGATCCGGGGTTGCGGCCGCAGTTATTTCCGCATCGGTGCGCCCTTAATCATCGGGGGGCTGTTAGTCAGCCTTTTTACCCTCTGGGTTAATGAACAGGTGGTCCCCCATACTAACCATGCCTACGAGACCCTAGTCCGCCGCCTCGTCTTTCAAGAAGTGATGCCGGTGGTCCGGGAAGACCTCTTCTTTCGGGGTCCCGATGGGCGGTTTTTTTACATCGAGGAAGTGGATCCGACGACCCGCTCCTTATTGGGGATTTTGATCTTAGAAAGCAGGGAAGACCGCCTACCCCGCATGATCACCGCCCGGGAAGGTACCTATGAGGGAGATCAATGGATCCTCATGGACGGTGTCCAGCGGGAATTCGATGAGCAAGGTTTTATCAGCACCGAAACGGGTTTCCAGCGGCTGGTGATCCAGATCCCCCAGCGGGTGGAGACCTATTTCGGCAAACAGAAAACTACCGAGGAGATGAACCGGCGGGAGTTGGCCCGCCATATCCGGCTTTTCAGTCAAAGCGGCATTAATGTCCGCCCCTTCCTGGTCGACTACCATGTGAAATTGGCCTTGCCCTTATCCAGCTTCATCTTCGTCCTCTTGGCCACCCCTTTGAGCCTCTTTTCTCCCCGGGGAGGGAAATTTTTCGGCATCGCCGCCAGCCTAGCCATCGCCTTTTTGTACTATATCTGTACATCGGTTTGCCGTTCCCTAGGGATCAACGGCGCACTACCTCCCCTACTGGCTGCGTGGTTGCCCAACATCTTGGGCCTTTTCTTCACCATCATCCTTTTCCGACGGGTAGAAGGATTATAGTCCCTCCCCGGTGGGGATAATACCCCTATCCACAGGAGGAGGGATCCCATGGCCCAACATTATGTCTATTGCGTCTACACCGGACTTTTGGCTTTGCTGCTCCTAGCCGTCGTCCCCCGGAGGGCCATCAGATCATTAGCCATCTTCGGCGTCCTTTGCGGTGGTGTCGTCGATGCTACCTTGATTCTCCTCATGGGCTCCTTGCAGGTGGTAGAGTACATCAACTATGGGCCCTTTGGCTACGGCCCATTACCCTTCTTTCCCCTCATCGCCTGGACCGTCTTTTTCTACTTCCTTCCCCGGCGGACCCCTTGGATTTACATCTACATCATCGTCTCCGCGGCCTATTGCGTCCTCTTTGCCAATGTATTGGTTAATCTTGATATCCTCCGCTTCTACCGGGGCCGGCTCTTAGTGCCCTTCCTGATCTATTTACCCTGGTTGTCCTTGGCTACTTGGTTTTACTTGAAATACGGTAGGGACGAGGATGGTCCTGGTTTGAACTAACAAGAGGGATCGACCCTTAGTGGACGAAATAGGGGCATCAGGTGATGGTATGCCTAAGATGCCTTTTTTTGTCCTCTTTTTCTGTCTATTACTAGCCGGGTCGGCTACAGCCAGCCCACTGGCTATTACCTATGAGGAATATGGGGAGTATTTAGCCCAGCAAGGCCTTTTTCGGGCTGCTGGTCATGTGGAGTTACAATATGAAGATGGCCTGATGCAGGCCGATGAACTTATCTATGACCTTGAGGAAGGTATATTATATCTCTCCGGCCAGGTCTATCTCCAATGGGAAGACTCCAGTCTCCGGGGCGGGCAGGTCCGCTATAATCTCAACACTGGACACATGATCATCGACGAGGCTGGGGCGGCCTTTCGGCCCCGGGGCTTTACCGAAGATGTATATCTGCGGGGGCATCGGATGGAGCTCGATGAGAATTTAGTCTTTATCGCCTCCGGCTCGGTGACCACCTGTGATCTCTCCTCACCCCACTACCGCCTAGAAGCGAAGGAAATCCTCATCTATCCCGATGACCGATTGGTGGTCAAAGGGGTGACCTATCGGGAAGGGAACCGACCCTTGTTTTACTGGCCCTATCTGGTCATCCCCCTGAGGGAGGACTACCGCTTTCGCTTCCCCCAGATCGGAAGGGGGGAAGATACCGGTTGGTTCATCAAAACGGCCTTCGATTACCACCGGCCTGGGGGCAGCTACGGGACGGTGGAAGTAGACTATTTTCAACACCAAGGGATCGGATTAGGCCTAGGCCATACCTACGTCGATGATGACCGCCGTTGGGGCCGGCTTTATGTTTACCAGTTGTTAAATTATCTCGCCCAAGGGGGCCGCCAGTTTGCCTGGCAGCAGGAATTCTACGGCCAGGCAACTACCTTGGGTCTAGATTATCAGTTGGAGCAGGATCTCTGGGGTCAGCTGGAACATAATCTCCTCACCTGGATCGAGGCTCGCACCAATACCTCCCAAACCTACGGTTTCGTCGATTACCGATTTGGGGTGGAGAGGGAATATGATATCCATTTGCGCCACGATGCCCGTTGGCCCGGGGGCTGGCGGTTGCGGGGCCACGGCTCCCTCGATGAGACGGGGGATTTGGAGTATTTAGCCCATCTAGAGCGGGCCTTCGGTGCCCATACCATCTTCATCGCCGCCGAGGAGCGGTTAAACCTCGATGATGAAGAGGTCATCTACTGGTACAGCGTCCGCCGCAGGCCGGAGCTCGGTTGGCAGTGGCGTCTGTCGGGAGCCTTAAGCCAGCTCAGCTGGGGCCATTACGTGGAAGCCCCCGCGGGGACCGCAGCCTACCGCCTGAATTGGGAAGGTCGCCTCTTTAACCGTCATTTCCCCTTGGCCAAAAGCCTAACCCTTTGGGCCGGCGGTCAAACCCGGGCCTCCCTGTACAGCACCGGGGAGGAGCAGTATGTGCTGGAGCCCCACCTGGGCCTTCAGTGGCGGCCTTGGTCTCTAGGTTCTTTCCAGCTGGACTACCGCGGGCGTTCCCTGTGGGGGAATTCCCCCTTTTGGTTCGATCGGCCCCAGGCCCAACAGGATTTAACGGGCAGGTTGCAGCTAGGCACCGGACCGTGGCGGTTTAACCTGGCCGCTGGGTACGATTTCTGGTGGGAACGCTGGCAGCCCGTCAGGACATCCTTAAGTTGGTCCGGGGGCAGTTGGCGGTTAGGTCTGCAAAGTAGCTACCGGTTGGAGACAAACCAGTGGGAAACCCTCACGGCCTTGGTGGAGGGACAACCCCGGGAGGATGTGAAGATCCAGTTGGGTGCCCGCTATCACCTGGAGAACCAGACCCTCGAACGTTTGGAGGGAGCTTTAGAGATTCCCCTGACCGCCAATTGGCATCTGCAGTATTTAGGTAGTTATGATGTACAGACCGAGGAGCTCAATCACGGTCAGCTGGCCCTAACCTGGCGGCTCCATTGTCGGGAAATACGTTGGCGTTGGGATCAAGAGGCCGGCGAAGTGTGGGTGGAATACGCCTTGCAGGCCTTCCCCCAAGGGAGTTTGAGTCTCGGCGGCGGACCCGAGGGGATGATGTTCGACTCCCAAGGTTGGCAGGAACTAATGGAGCTACCATAGGAGGCGACGACGGTGAAATATCTATACTATCTAGCTGGGGGCTTAGTGGTGGTGATGCTGGTAGGCTTAGGCCTTTGGGCCCTTCTCGCTCCACCCGATGATGACTTGGTAGAACCATCGGTCCCCACAGAAACCGATCCTACCGTCGGCCTTACCACAGCCCGGGTGGTGGGCCGCCATCAGGGCCGACGGCAGTGGGAGCTGACCGCCGCCCAGATGGAGGTGGAGGAGCCCATCACCTACTTTCAAGGGATCCAAGGGGGGACTATCTACCACGATAACGCTCCTTACCTGGACTTCCGAGCCGCCGGGGGAAGGTGGAATATGGAGAGGAATGATTTCATCCTCCAGGGCAGCGTCAAGGCCTTTGATCTAGAAGGCCAGGAGATCATGCAAACCGACGAGTTGGCCTGGGATGGCCCAGGGGAGGTGCTGGTAGCCCCCCAAGGGATCTGGATTCGGTGGGGAGAGCTGATCCTCCAAGGGGATTTTTTCCAAGCCCTCCTGGGGGAGGACCGGGTGGAGATAGAGGGAAATGTTGTCTTAGAGGGTGCTGCCTACAGGGCTTGGGCCCGGTCTTTGGTTTATAATCTGGAGGAGGAGCAGGTGACTTTAAGGGGACCCGGTAGGGTTCAACTGACCGTTGAAGGAGGACGGGATGATGAATAAGATCCTGGCTGTGATCTTAATTCTATGTCTGTCGCCCCTGGCTGCCGCAGCGGGGGAGTTACATATCCAGGTGGAGGGGGTGGGGGAGGATACCCCCTGGGGCCATTTCGATCTAGCGGGAAAGGTTTATATCATCGATCCTGAGGTAGGCCGGGTCGTCATCGAATACCGTGATTTCACCATCGGCGGCCAACGGGTGGAGTACCGGGAAGGGGATGCCCAGGCCCTCATCGAGGGGGATGTTACCTTACAGCAGGGAGATCTAGAGGTCAAAAGCGGGGAGCTTACGGCCTACCTACGGGAAGATCGCTTCATCTTCACCGGGGCTGTGAGCCTGCGGACGGAGGATTACCAGCTCCAAGCCCAGCGGGTCGAGTATTGGCAGGAAGAAGAAAAGCTGGAAGCTACCGGGGATGTGACCATCAGCTTCGAAGAAGGCTCCATCCATGGTCAGCATTTCACCCTCTGGCGGGAGGGAGAGAAACTGGCGGGATATGGTCCCGGTAAGGCCCATCTGAAGGTGGAATAGCCCGGTAGGTTATGCAGGATTTACATGGGGGTTCCCCCCTGGGCCTGTGATATAATTGGAGACAGGTTAGGAGGGGGAAAGCCGCATGTTGACACTATTGCGGGATGGCTTTATCCGTGATCTAATCCTTTTGATCATCGTCAGTATCACCCTGGGAGCAGCCGGTTCCTACGGGGTGGCTGCTGCCGTCGATAATTATTTCGGAGAAACGGTTAACGAACTCATCGGTGAATTCGGTGAGTACGATGTGATCATCCATATCCGGGAAGAAGCCCAAGACGCGGCAGACCGGGAATTGGAGATGCTCATCGAAGAGGGGCTGCCGGGGAGTTCATTCAAGAAAGGTTTAGTCATCGCCGGTCAGGCCAACTACTTTTTAGCCCTGGCGCCGGAACTGCGGCAGCGGGGGATCTTAGAAAACCTGGGGGCCTTTTTTGGCGGCCTGCCGGGTTATAACGGATTTACCTTCCTCATTGAACCGACCATCACCATCAATAATGTCCATAAAGGGGTACAGAATCAGGTCTGGCAAGAGGTCGAACAGATCCCCGGCGTGGACTTTGTTTTCCGACATAACCGGAATTTAATGGTTCTTCTAAAATCCATCGATGATTTCAACCAAGTCAATAGCGCCATCGAGGAGGTTTTGAGCAAATACCAGATCCTCGATGTACGGCTGCCCTTAGGTTATGAAGGGACCGATATGGAATCCCTCTCCGGGCAGGTCACAGACATCCTGCAGCGGGAATTGAAGCCTAAACTCCTACGGGATGTGAGCCGGGCGGGTCAAGGGGAAGATACCCAGGCCTTTTTGAAGGCTTTAGGGGAAATGCGCCGCTTCCTTTTGAGCTACGCGGCTAAGGTGCAGATCGAACTCACCGGGGAGGAAGCCCTCTGGGTAGGGGATACCCTCGTCTTGCTTCCGGAAGGGGAGACTCCCCAGTTAGGTCAAGAGCTTACCGATCCCCTGGTGGTAGAAGTGATGGAAGTCAACGGCCGCCAAGCCCAAGGGGTCATCGTCGCCGGTCAACTAGAAGATGAAATCGGCATGGAAGGCATGGGGTACCGGTTCTTAAACGGCTCCCAAGTGGGACCAAAGGTGGGACAAGTGACCATCCATAATGAACGCTATCTCCTGGCCCATACCATCGATGAAAGCCTAAAACTCTTGGGAGAATTGGACCAGTTGGCCGCGGAAGCCAGCAACGCTGTGGAAGGCGCGGAGCGCACCTTGAATACCTTCCACCAAGCTTTATACAAACTGGAAGAGCTCCAGCTGCAGATGCAGGCCCTGACCCAAAACCTACAACCGGCTTTGGAGGGCAGTAACGATAGTTCCCAAGTCTTCTTGTCTCTACTGCTAAACAGTCTGTTTAAGGATATGCTGGGGGAAGGCAACGACGTGGGGACCATCGGTGATTTAGATGTGGCCCTCATGCGGGATAATCTAGATAACATGGCCTTACGGTTAGATGCCGTCAGGGCTGTAGATTTAGATGCCGTCATCGGCCAGATGGAACAGCTCCAAGAAATCTTGCCCGAATTGGAAGAGGCGGAGATCGGCCAATCGGTGCGTTTGATCAATAGTTATATGGATGGTCAGGTGATCCCCGGGGAGCGGATCGAACTGCTAGTCGACGGCGCCATCAGCGGTCGGCGGGCGGAACAGCTGATCCGGGAGGGGACGGCTAACGAATATCTCTCGGTGGTCCATGTCCCGGCAGGGACCGTCAGCCCCAATCCCCGGGCGGAGCTTTTCCGGGTCTTGGTAGAGGTGAGGGGGATTATCGCTGGGTTAATTGCCCTTGTTTTTACCCTCTTAACCCTCATCTTAGACCATGCCACCATCTTCAGCGCCGCCAAATATCTGTTGGCCGGTAAACGAAGGGGTTTAGGCAAGCTCCTCCATCCGGTGCTGCCTTTAGGGGCCCTGTTAGGTGCTATCCTGTTCATCCCCATTTACCGCTTCAGCGGGGCCGATATACCTTGGTTTAACAGCGGTTTTGTGGCTTTAATCGGGGCTGGTCTTGGATTGATCACCGTTGCCCTGGCGGAAAAACTAAGCCCCGTCGACAGCAATGAGATCATAGCCGGGGAAGCCTTAGGATTAACCTACGCCGATATCATGCGGGAGATCGTTCTTCCCGCGGGACGGCCGGGACTGCTCAATGTGCTCAGCCGTCTACAACGGAAATTCAGCTAAGCTGGAGGATTGGATATGCTGAAGTTAAGGGGTGTAACAAAACGATATCATAAAACCGTCGCTCTAGACGGCCTAGATCTAGATGTGGCCCCGGGGGAACGGGTGGTCATCATGGGCCCCAGCGGTTGCGGCAAATCGACGGCCATCCGCTGTATCAACCGGTTGACGGAACCCGATGCCGGCCAGATTCTTTTCCAAGGTCAAGATGTGCTGGGGATGGGTCACCGGGAACTGTTGGCCATGCGGAAAAAGATCGGCTTCGTTTTCCAGCATTTCAACCTCATCGGCCGCCTCACCGCGGTGGAGAATACCATGTTCGGCCTGGTCATGGGCGGTATGGCCCGTCAGGAAGCCTATGAGCGGGCTATGGAGGCTTTGACCAAGGTCGGTTTGGCAGACATTAAGGACAAAAGACCCTCGGAATTAAGCGGTGGTCAACAGCAGCGAATAGGCATCGCTCGGGCTTTAGCCCTCGATCCCCAGCTGATGTTATGGGATGAGCCGACTGCCTCCTTAGACCCCATCCTCGTTGGCGAAGTCCTGGAGGTCATGGAAGGGTTGGTGGCTACCACCAAAACTACCATGGTCATCGTCACCCACGAAGTGGCCTTTGCCCGTCGAGCTGCCGATCGGGTGGTCCTCATGGATGGGGG
>JBMNRY010000042.1:0-16545 GCA_050944915.1 Limnochordia bacterium | reverse complement strand
ATCAAGGAACCCACAGCCCTTTGCACATCCCCTAGGCGTCCAGGCTCTACCCGCAGGGAGATCTCGGAAATCTGCCCCCTTAAAGCCAAGCCTTCATCGATGACATCCATAGGGAAAAAGGCCATCCCTTGATCTAGTTGCGGGTGGGGGGTAGCTAAGATCCCGACCAGTTGAAAATCCAGGGCTTGAAAGGCCCCATCGGCGGTCCTAGTGACTGCTGTCAGATAATCACCGATTTCTAAATCCAACAGTTCCGCGGTCCGCCTTCCTAAAAGCATACCCCCTTCCCCAGGGGCGAGCCACTGTCCGTGAAGATAGGTCGGCAAATCGAAGACCCGGGGATCTTGTTCGGGATCGATTCCGACTCCGACAACACTATATTCTTCCCAACCGGTATTGAGGCGGACCGGAAAGAAGATCCGCCCGGCCGCTCCTTCCACACCGGGCAAATTATTAAAGGTCTCCCAATGGGGTTCGGGGACAAAGAGATGGTCTAAGGTAAGGTTCTTAGCATCAAACTGCTCCTGGGACATGATTTGCAGATGGCCCGTTTGCAGATCGATTAAATTTTTGGTCCCAGATTCATCGAAGCCGCCCAAGAGAGAATCGAGGAAGATGAGCATGAAAATACCAAAGGCGATGGCCAGACAGGTCAATAAAGTGCGTCGCTTTTGTCGCCATAGGTTCCTGCCAGCCAGTATCAGAAGAACGTTCGACATGATCAACGGCCGCCTTACGGGGCCTTCACTCCCTTCTGCGATCTTCGACGATCTGCCCATCCCTCAAGGTCACCAAGCGGGTGGCATATTCCATCACCATGGGATCATGGGTACTGAAGACGAAGGTAGTCCCCTTTTCTTGGTTGAGCTTCCACATGATCTCCAAAATGGCCCGGCCGTTTTCCGAATCTAAATTGGCCGTCGGTTCGTCGGCTAGAACCAAGGCTGGATCTTTGACAAGGGCCCGGGCAATGGCTACCCGCTGCTGTTGTCCCCCCGATAGTTCGTTGGGCCGATGATGCCCATATTGGGACAAACCGACTTCCGCCAACATTTCTTCTACCCGAGAGTTGATCTCTTCCCGGCTCAGCTCCCCCAGTAATTCCAGGGGAAAGGCCACATTTTCAAAGGCGGTCAGGACCGGGATGAGATTGTAGGACTGGAAAATGAATCCTAGGCGGTGGCGACGGATTTCCGCCAGCTGTTGTTTTGTCTGTTTGGCCAATTCTTGACCTTCCAACATGATACTCCCTTGGGTGGGGACATCGAGACAGCCCATAAGATTGAGAAGGGTCGTCTTGCCGGAACCCGATGGACCGGCAATCGATAGGAAGTCTCCCTTGGATACGGTAAAGTCAATACCCCGCAGGGCCGATACACTGAGTTTACCTTGTCGGTACTCCTTAGTCACACCTTTCAGAACTAGCACAGCTCTTTCCATCACTAGGGCCACTGGGGCCCTCCACCTCCCTTATCTGCCGCTCCATTCCCATCGGGTGGGGTCTGGCTGCCCATGGAATAAGACCTCGGCAGGTTTTGCACTTTTTAATCCTCGCCTTCCTCCCGAACCAATCTATTCCATTTTATAAAAGCATCGGCGCAAGATCTCGAAGTACTCTTCCGCTTCCCGAAGCACTTCTGGACCTAGATCTTCAACGGAATCAACTTTATCTCTATAGACTTCGGCTATGCCTAGCAATGTCCAGTTAATGATGTTGAGCATTTTCTCCCGATCGACATCATCCCGAAATTTTGTCCAGTCGATATTGCGATATCCCTTTTCGAAACCGCTGCTGATGAGATTCTTACTGAAGCTCTGGACATGGGCTTTGACTTCGGGGGCATCTTCCTGTTGTAAGGCCAGTAAGAAGTTGAAGGCTTGGGGGAACCGCTGGAAAACCTTCAGTTTGACTAACCCTATTTGCCTTAATCTTTGAAAACAATCCCGTTCATCCCAATCGACTTCAGCGTAGATCTTTTCCACCATCTGGGCGGCATAACCAAGCAAGAACAAATATAATTCCTTCTTGCTATGGAAATAGTTGAATAAGGAGCCCTTGGAGATTCCTGCCTCCTTGACTATCTCATTGGTCGATGCCTTCTCGTAACCATTCTTGGCAAACTCTTTTAAGGCTGCGTTAATAATGCGTTCTTGTTTCTCCCGTTCGAGGCTGTAGAATTTCGGATAAATGGCCATCACAACCATTCTCAATTGATTCTCGGAAACTTGACCAGGCTGGTCATCTTAGATTATATCATTGATGACCAACCTGGTCAATGATTGAAAAAAAGGGGAATTAGTCCTATTCCCAGCTTTGTATTGATGAAGGAAACCTTATCCTTCGCCGAATCAGTACCTCCACGAAATCTTTCTGACCCCTTGACCCAACCCAAGAAGGATGGTTCCCGCTGTTGACCGTGTACTTCAAGTTCGCCGGTGAAGAAAACCGGCCCAAAACAAAAAACCCTCCCTTCGCCAATGGGCCGGGGTGGGAAAATTCTGTGCATTCCTAATTATGGTATGTTATAATTAATCAAGGAAAGGAACATTGTTCCATATTGGGCAACACTCTCACAAGGAGCCGGCTATGAATTTCCAATCTAGTCATCGCTTTCTTTTGTTCGCCATCACCCCCGCCACGTTCTTGCGCGTCTTCCACTATAAGAAACAGCCTAATTTGCGTCTTCTCATCGGCTGCTGTCTAGCGGTGCTTATTTACCTCCAGGTTTTCCACGACGACTTTTACACCCTCTACCAGCCTTACCTGTTCACCGTTTACCATTCCAGCTTGGAATTACTAGGTGTGGCTATCACATGGTCAATTTTTGCTATAGCCTGGTATTTGGTACCTCGGGAACAACAAAGACGCAATCTCTTTATGGGTCTCGGATTTCTTATTATCGGAATAATGGAACTTTTCCACATCCTCACCTATCCAGGGATGCCCTTAAGCGAGGTGGTGGCCGAGGGAGCCTGTATGCTCTTTTGGTATGTGGGCCGATTGACCCTGTTCCTTACCCTGGCCCTAGCTCTAGCCATTCCCGTAGGCTCCATTGCCTCCCCCCGGGAGCGAAACGGTGGGCTTTTCTCTAGCCTTCTGTTAGCTATCGGCCTGATTTATTTCCTTCCCCGGCTTTCGGTGAATCCCTATTTATTATATATCCCCGAGATGACTAACGGTTATCTCAACATCGTGATCGAATTGGGATTAAGCCTACCTGTTGCTTTCTTGGCTTATCTGTATTGGCAACAATATAGAACAATCCGTGAGGCTTCCCTGCCCATGTTGGTCTGTGGGCTAATCGTCGCTATCCTCTCCAATTTGATCTTCAGCTTCAGTTATGTGTATGATTCCTTTAACCTTTTGGCCCATTTCTTCAAAATTCTAAGCTACATGTTCTATTACCAAGCGTTGGTCGCCAGCGCCATCCATGGACCCTACACCCAACTGGATCAAGCCCTCAAACAATTGGAGGCTAGCCAAAGGGAACTGCGTCATCTAGAACGGTTGAAGGCCTTTGGAGAGCTGTCGAGTCAATTTGCCCATGAGCTAAAGAATCCCCTGGCCACCATGCGGGCCATCGCCCAGGTGGGTCAATCCCTACCGGAGACATCTCCGAAAGGACAAGAATTATTTGCCAAAATTACTAAGCAAGTTGATTATATGGACTATCTAGTCAAGACTCCCCTGGCGTTATCCCGGGAGACGGAACACCAACTCCACCGGGAACCCTTAGGTCCTGTTTTGCACCAGGTCATTTCGATGGTCGAACCAGAATTATTCTTAGCCAATATCCATCTGGTTTTTGATTACCAAAGGGATCTACCCCAGGTTTCGGTACACCCCCAACTCCTTAAACAAGCACTTCTCAATATCATCAGAAACGCCATCGAAGCCATGCCCAAAGGAGGCCGAATTAGGGTCGATCTAAATTGGGAAAAAGAAAGAACCGGCTTAGTGATCGGTATTAGTAATACCGCTAGTCCCCTACCGCCGGAAATCAAGGAAAATATTTTCAAACCCTTTTTCACCACGAAAGAAAACCAGGGCACTGGCTTAGGGCTCACTATCACCCGCCAAATCATCGAAGAGATCCATAACGGCCGTATCTGGGTCGACAGCGATATCAATTATACTACCTTTAATATTTTCCTCCCCTTGGAAGCCAAGGACGGGGGATCACTGAGAAACACCCTATAGAAAGGGTCCATCTGAAAGCAGTCAAAAAAGAGGAATAAAAAAAGCTGCCCGCAGGCAGCTTTTTCCATTTAGAACAGGGGCCCGAATACCAGGGCGACGATGGACATCAGCTTAATCAAGATGTTCATCGAAGGACCGGAGGTATCCTTGAAGGGGTCACCAACGGTGTCGCCGACGACGGCCGCGGCGTGGGTCGGTGTTCCCTTACCACCGAGATTTCCAGCTTCGATATGCTTCTTGGCGTTATCCCAAGCAGCACCGCTGTTGGTCATCATGATGGCTAGAAGCACACCGGTAACCAAGGAACCGGCCAGCAATCCACCGAGGGCTTCCTTCCCTAAGAGGAAACCGACGACGATGGGAACGATGACGGCCAGAAGACCAGGAACGATCATTTCCTTCAAGGCTGCTGCGGCGCTAATATCGACACAGCGAGCGGAATCGGGCTTAGCCTTACCTTCCATTAAGCCGGGGATTTCCCGGAACTGGCGGCGTACTTCTTCCACCATTTGGAAGGCAGCGCGACCGACGGCATCCATAGTCAAAGCCCCAAAAACAAAGGGCAGGGTTCCACCTAGGAGCAGACCGATTACCACATTGGCTTGGGTGATGTCGATAGTTGTTAAACCTACCGTCTGGGTATAGGCGCTAAATAAAGCGAGGGCGGTCAAGGCTGCCGAACCGACGGCAAAACCTTTACCGATAGCAGCTGTAGTATTACCAACAGCATCCAATTGGTCGGTAATGGTCCGCACGTCTTCACCTAACCCAGCCATTTCCGCAATACCTCCGGCATTGTCGGCTACCGGTCCATAGGCGTCGACAGACATAGTCATTCCAACGGTGGCTAACATACCGACAGCTGCCAGGGCGATACCGTAAACACCGCCGAAATAGTAGGAAATCCAGACGGCGATGGCGATGAGAATCATCGGCAAGGCAGTACTAATCATACCGACGGCCAAACCACTAATAATCGCGGTGGCAGGGCCGGTTTGACAGGATTGAGCCACATCAACAACGGGTTTATCGGCTGTATAGTACTCGGTGACGGTAGCAATACCAATTCCCGCCAAGGCACCGGCGACGATGGCCCAGAAATAGGCTAAATCACCGATGACTCCCTTGACGAGGAAGAAGGAACCGAGGATTAACATGCCGACACTGACGTTAGTGCCCGTAGACAAAGCTTTGGAAGGTTCCATATTCCTAAAGATTTTCAAGGACATGGTCCCAATTAAGGAAGCAATGGTACCAATGGCGACCAGCAACAGCGGCAAGGACATGAAACCCATAGCGTTGGCCATGGTCGCTCCAATGGCGATAGCGGCCGTTACCGAACCCACATAGGATTCGAACAAGTCGGCACCCATCCCTGCGGTATCACCAACACAGTCACCGACGTTGTCGGCGATAACGGCGGGGTTACGGGGGTCGTCTTCGGGGATCCCTGCTTCTACTTTACCGACCAGGTCGGCGCCGACGTCGGCAGCCTTGGTATAGATACCACCGCCAACACGGGCGAAGAGTGCGATGGAACTGGCGCCCATGGCGAACCCGTTGATGACGTTGGCCTTTAGACCAGGATCAGGAACCAACATATAAACGACACTTAAACCTAAAACACCTAAGCTGGCCACGGCCATACCCATGACAGAACCACTGTCAAAGGCGACTCCTAAAGCCTGAACAATCCCTTTGGTCGCTGCCTGTGCAGTTCGCACATTACCATGGGTAGCAGCTTGCATACCGACGTATCCGGCCAACATCGAAAAGATGGAACCGAGCAGGAACGCCAGAGCTGTGAGGGGGTGAATGAAAATAGCGATGACAACGCCTAGAACGACCACGAAAACGACTAAGCTGCGATATTCCCTTCTTAGGAAAGACATCGCTCCCTCGTGGATCGCTTCAGCGATATCCTGCATCGCTGGGCTTCCGGCCGGTTGGCTGAGGACCCGCCGGTAAACCGAGAGTGCATAGAACAAACCTACAATACCAATTACTAGTCCTACATAGCCCGGTTGCATGCTCCAACCTCCCAATAATATTAGTTTCCTCCTGGCCGATATTGATGCCTGCGCTTCTTAGGCACGGAAAATAAGCCTTGATCTGTGAGCCCCCGCTTATGTGTCTTGAATACGGGTTCCCGTCAAGACATTATTAATTACGGGCCTAAACGGCCCGTAACAAATCAATATCAGGCCAACTACTACGATTCCACACAAAAGCTGTAATTCCTCCTGCCAATTTGCGATATTTATCCACCTGCCAAGGGGACCGGTAAGATAACGATTCGATCCCCGTTTCTTAGGATTTCTTCACCTTGGATCATGCGCCGATCCCGCAGGACCTGATGGCCAGGGGGAAGCTCTAGCTGCAGATTAGCCAACAGTTGGGCCAAGGTAAGCTCCCCTTGATAGAAGACCTGCCATCCAGTCTTGTCAGGGCGCAGCTCAATGAGGGGATCTTGGACCTCCCCTGCCTGCAGCAAATCTGGGGGGAAAACCTCCAACCGAATTATATTATACGTCGCGGACCCAGGATAGTTCTTTATCACTAACATCGAAAATCTCTCCCGTCGTTTCCTGGCGCTCGTAATACATGAACTCGGGTATGCGCTGGCTTTGGGGATCGATCCCCGCCCCCCTATTGAAGGACCTTTCTAAACGTAAGGTTTCCCGACAAAGATTAAGGATATCCTCTTCGGTCCACTGCCAGCCCAAGGCAGTATTGACCAAATTGACCACATACTCCCGTTTGGCGCCAACGGCAGGTCCGACGAACATACAACACCCCAGAAAATCCCAAATCACACTGCCCAATTGGGCGGCTTTAGAAGCATCGGCTTGGCCTTCAGGCCGGTGATGATCGATTTGGACACGCAAGGTATTCCCAGCGGTATGATCGGCTCCCATGGGCGAGGTAGCATAGGTGACACCAAGACCTTTAAAACCCCGGGGTTCATAGGCTGGCATGCCCTGACCTAAAACGGCCGGTATCCGTCGGGAACCGAGGACACGACCGGTGATTTCGGTCCCGGAGCCAATGACCCGACCGAACATAGTCCCTTTGGGGATCTCGGCTAAAACTTCCTTAACCCGCTGGAAATCGCCCCAAGGGATCAACCCTTCGTCCATACAGATGGCCAAAGCACCGCCAACATCTAAGGTATCTAAACCATAGTCATTACAAAGATAATTCAGTTCCGCGATTTCGTCGAAGGAACCGATATCCAAATTGGTCCCGAGCAGACAGATGGTCTCATACTCCAAAGGGGAAACGATAACCCGTTCTCCTGTCTCATCGGGGAAAATATTGGAACATCGGATGGGACAGCCAGGCATACAAGCATGGGTCGGGGTACCGACTCCGCCCCGGGCGCGAATCACATCGTATAATGCATACCCGTCTAATTCATCGGCTCCCTCAAAGCTACCAGCCCGGAAATTGCGGGTGGGCAAGCCTCCGACTTCGTTGGTGACCCGCAAAGCCGCGGCGGTACCATACTTAGTATAGATCTCACTAGTTTGGGGGGTCTTGCGCAACAACTCGACCAGCTCCCGGACGGCCCTTTGAAAACCTGCTTTATCGTAGAGCTTCCTCATCTCTCCCGGAGCTAACACGATGGCCTTTAATCCCTTGGCACCCATGACGGCACCAAGTCCACCTCGACCGGCATACCTGCTGGGGATACCATCTTTGTCGGTGCTAGCCACCCCACTGGCCCTCAACCGCATTTCTCCCGCAGGACCGATGAGGATGATTGCCCGGTGGCCAAAACGGTCTATTAGTTTTTCTGTAGCCTCATAGACCCCCAACCCCCCATACTCCGGTGCCGGGATTAATCTCCCCCCCGTTTCGTCTACCTCCAAGATATAGGGGCCATTCTTCTCGGCAAGACCTTCCACGATGATTCCTTTATATCCAAGGCGAGCGATGGTTCCTCCGGCGATACCCCCGCCATTGGATTCTTTGATGCCGCCGGTTAAGGGACTTTTGGCCCCAACGGATAGGCGGTAGGAACAAGGAGCCGTCGTCCCCCCCAACAATCCTGGAGCAAAAATAATTTTGTTATAGGGTCCTAAAGGCTCACATCGGGGATCTACTTCATCGGTGAGGAGTCTGGCGATCAGAGAACGACCACCATAAAATCGGTATTTTTCCGACGCCTCTTCCACCTGCACCTTCAACTCCGTCATATTTACCCGCAAAAATCGCTCCATCCTGTGGCCTCCTTTCCCCAAGATGCCAAAATTATTGATCCTTTCTGTATTGGGTGACCGTTTACCTCCTCCAAAGAAGAGGGATTGTGAAAAAATTCCCTATATCCAAGAATCGGTAATATCTAGGTTTTTTGAGCGTGATGAAGCTAGTTTATGGAAAACCCTTGAGGGCGGAGAAGGACTATCCTCCACAGCCAAAGAAGACTAAAAGCGGATAGAAACCATCCATCGGCACAGATTTTGGAGGTGTTGAGATGACCCACGGCCAAAGATTGCGGATGGCCCTTGAGCACAAAGAACCCGACCGGGTGCCCATCGACTTGGGCAGCTCCCCTAATTCGGGTATTACCATCTTCGCTTATGAAAGACTAAAAAAACACTTAGGCATCGAAAGCCCAACTCGTCTACTGGATAAGCCCTTTCAATTGGCAGATTTGTCTCAAGATGATGAACTGTTGGAACGGTTGGGTGTGGATACCCGGGGTGTCTTTCCCCGTCCCCATGCCCTATGGGAAGATAAAGTTGGTCCCGGTGATTCCTATGAAGATGAGTGGGGCTTAGTACGCCGCCGCCCACCGGGTGGGTTGTACTATGATGTGGTCAAGAGCCCCTTCGCCGAAGGCATCACCCCTGGCCAGTTGGATAAATACCCCTGGCCCGATGGGAGCCATCCTAGTCGTTTCGTCGGCGTCGCCGAGGAGATCACCAAGTATCATGATGAAGGTTATGGAGTCGTCGTCAACATCCGAGGAGGGTTCATCGGTCAAAGCCAATTTCTGCGGGGTTTTGAAGGCTGGTTCCTCGATCTAGCTTTGAACCCGGAAGCGATCTGTGACTTGATGGATATCACCCTTCAGTTCCAGCTGGATTTGATTCAAGGCATGTTGGCCGAGGCGGGGGATAAGGTTGACGTGGTTGTTTATGGCGATGACCTAGCTACGCAAAGTGATTTGATGGTCTCCCCGAAAATGTACCGAGAATACTTAAAGCCTCGCCAGGCAAAGCTTTTCGCCGCCATTCGGAAGTTATCGCCAGCCAAAATCCATTACCATTCCTGCGGTTCCATCGTCTCGGTGATCGAAGATTTGATCGAAATCGGCGTGGAAGTCCTCAATCCCATCCAAGTCAGTGCCCGGGGAATGGACCCCGCCGCTCTGAAAAAGGACTTTGGTGATAAGCTTTCCTTCTGGGGAGGCATCGATACCCAGCGAGTTTTACCAAGGGGTACCGTCGCCGAAGTAGAGGCAGAAGTCAAACTGCGCATCGACCAGATGGCCGCCGGCGGTGGTTATGTTCTCAATCCTGTCCATAACATCCAAGCCGATGTCCCGCCGGAAAATATCGTCGCTCTCTTCGATACGGGATTAACCTACGGCCGGTACAGGTAGCAAAAACCACAGCAACACCTTATCCGGTACTAATTGAAAGCATTTAGCAGATTGAAATGCAAACTGCTGGACATTCTATTTACCGGAGGTGGTTGTAGGTGGCCAAAGGCAAACGCGGTGGCAACAAATTACCAAGGCAAGAGCGCCGCAAGAACCAACGGCTCGAAATAGGTACCATCGGTAAACGGCAACAACGGGAAGAACGTCGTGAAGAAAAATGCCCGGACAAATGCTAGAACTTTAGGCCAGGTCCTGCCTGGCCTTCTTTTATTTCCCTCTCCCTTCAGCAACCACCCTCTCTTCTATTTGGCCCGCCAAGGAAAGTATCCCGAGATCACGAACTGAATATTAATGGAATAATTTGCTTTCCTGGGGATCATTGGTTCCCCCAAAGGAAGGGGCTGTGAGGAGGCGATCTCATGCAAAACTGGTCAACGGCTTATCCCCGCCTTGGGAAAGAGTATATGGTGGCGGCAGAACACCCCTTGGCAGTGCAAGGGGGCCTTGCTGTTTTGGAAGCCGGTGGCAATGCCATCGACGCCGCGGTAGCTATAGCAGCCATTAGTTGGGTGGTCATGCCCGACATGTGCGGTTTAGGCGGCGACATATTTATGATCGGGCGGCAAAAGGATGGCTCCATCTGGTCTATCAACGGCAGTGGTGTTGCTCCCCAAGGAGCCGAAGTAGACTATTTCCTCAATCAAGGCTATAACCAGATGCCGTTGGATGGAATTTTGTCGGTAGCCGTACCGGGGGCTTTGCATGGGTTGTTGACCGCCCACCAACGCTTCGGTTCGCTGCCCCTGACCTTCTTGTTTAGGGATGCTATTGAACATGCCCGGACCGGTTTTCCCGTAACACCTCGTCTATACCATTCCATCTTGGCCCAACGGGAAAAATTGGCTAAATATGATTTAGCTCGGGCCCTATTTTATCCCCACAAGCGGCCCCGCCACATTGGAGAGCTTATCATCCAGGAGGATTTAGCCCGGGCCCTTGAAGTAATAGCCTCCGATGGGCTGGCGGCCTTTTACCAAGGGGAGATCGCCGCTGATTTCCTGGCCGCCTCCCAAGCCATGGGCGGTCTGTTTACAGGGGAAGAGATGCCCCGTCATACCAGTGAATTTACCCCTCCCCTCCATTTAAGCTACCGGGGATTCGATATCTATCAAACGAAGCCCCCCTCCCAAGGGATCATCATGCTCGAAGCATTAGGAATTCTAGAAGGGTTCCCCCTGGGGGAATACGGTTTTAACCAAGGGGAATCGATTCATTTGATGGTGGAAAGCCTTAAGCTAGCCTTTGCCGATCGGATTCGCTGGGCTGGAGATCCCCGCTGTGTTGATTTCGATTACGAACAGTTCTTAGACCCCGACTACCTGGAAGCCCAGCGGAACAGGATTCAACTAGACCAAGCCCAAACAAGCTACATCGAACCCATGGGCGGTGATACGACCTCCTTTGTGGTCGTCGATGGCCATGGGCATAGCCTATCGTGTATCCACAGCTTGTCCCATCCCTTCGGCAGCGGGGTCATCATCCCCAATTGGGGGATCTTGCTCAACAATCGGGCCGGTCGCGGTTTTAATCTCCTGTCGGACCATCCCAATTGCATCGCTCCGGGCAAAAGGACTATGCATACCCTCAATACCTATTTAATTACGAAAGATGATGCCCTGTGGGCCGTAGGCAATACACCGGGTGGTGACAGCCAACCCCAATGGAACCTCCAGGTGATCTGCAATCTCATCGATTTCTCCTTTAATCCGCAACAAGCTGTCGCCGCGCCCCGTTGGCAACAGTTCCCCGGAACCGATCCCCATAATTGGACAGCTCCCGCCACCCTTTACTTAGAAAATACCATCCCCACCGAAACGGGAGAAGACCTAAAACGAAGGGGCCATAACATCGCTTGGCGCCCTCCCGGGGGCGGTGCCGTGCAGTTGATCCAAAGGCTCGATAACCTGTTGTTAGGAGCTTCAGACCCCCGCAGCGAAGGTCTCGCCCTGGGCCGCTAGCTTAGGCCCTTGAGCAGCAGGGGAAAAACAAGGCCGTCGCTGGAAATTTCCAGGCAACGGCTCATCAGAACATAAAAAGGGCCGGCTTAGCCGGCCCCGTTGGATCCTCATGCTATTATTGAGCTTGGAGAAGGGCATTATCCACCGCTTCCATGATCGCCTTGGAAGTAACGCTCGCCCCTGTCACATGATCGACCTGGGTCGTTCCTTGTTCGATGATGGCGGGGGGAACTTGATCGAAGGCCAAATCGGATAAGAAGGGTGTTTCCGAATGTTCTACGATCTCGATGGCGGTGATTTGGTTGGCACTAATGGTTACTTCTACGACCAAAGGTCCATTGTGACCTTGGGCTTGGCCTTGATAAGTGCCATCACGATACACTTTGGCTTTACGGAGGGCATCTTCGACGGCTTCCACGATGGCCTTGGAAGTGACGCTCGCGCCGGTCACAAGTTCAACCTCCGTCGTTCCCTGCTCAATAATCGCTGGGGGAACTTGATCGAAGGCTAGATCGGACAAGAACGGCGTTTCCACATGTTCCACGATCTCGATAGCGGTAATTTTGTCGGAACTAATGGTTACCTCTAAGACCAAAGGTCCATTGTGACCTTGGGCTTGGCCTTGATAGGTACCATCCTGATACAAGCCTGCAGACCCCTGTGGCAGATTGGCAAAGCTCAAGGCACCTAAACCAAGGACTACCAATGATAATAGGATAAAGACATTTTTGCGCATTGGACTACGTTTTTGCAAATTGTTTCCCCCCAGATCAAAATAAGAAATAATCAGGGAATCGGACAAAACTGAGGACCTTTTACCTGTTAGACAGATTAGTCTGCCCAATGGTTCCCTTATTGCACCATAAGCCACAATCTCATCAAACCTATTATACATAAGCCCTAGGCTAGGCGCAAGTTCTTTCAACGTTCTTAAGGAGCATGGGTAAGGAGCGATGGATTCCAGCGGTGAAGAGGAATTAGGGGCAGATCCCTCGAAACTAAGGTGACGATCACCCGAAAAAGACTAAGGTAGGGATTATTTAATGATCATCGATTTTCATACCCATTGTTTCCCCGATGGATTGGCCTCCCGAGCCATGGCTGCCTTGGAATGCGGAGATTTACGGGCCCATCACAACGGTACCATCGATGGCTTAAATAGATCAAGGCAAGAAGCGGATATCGATTTGGTGGTCATCCAACCGGTAGCCACAAAACCAAGTCAGGTTCGTTCTATTAACCAGTGGGCGCAAAGGATCCAAGGTCCCGGGGTCTTGGCCTTCGCCGCTTTCCATCCCCAATTATCGGATTGGGAGGCCGCATTAGATGAAATCACAGCCTACGGTTTTCAAGGGATTAAACTCCACCCCGATTACCAGGGATTTTTTGTCGATGATGACCTTTATTTCCCCCTTTATGAAGCCATTTTTCAAAGGGACCTCATCCTTACCTTCCACGCCGGTGTTGATGCCTGTCTGCCTCCTCCTTACCATTGTACCCCAACTCGACTAAGGCGGGTAATCGATCACTTCCCTACCGGGAAAATCGTTGCCGCCCACTTCGGTGGTTTTCAACAATGGGAGGAGGCCCGGGTGCATCTTTTCGGCCGGGACATCTATTTAGATACTTCCTACACCCTACCCTTTTTGAGCCCCCAAAAGGTGCGGGAGATGATTTACTCCCATAGGGTCGACAGGATACTCTTTGGCACCGATTCCCCCTGGACATGCCAAACCCAGGCGCTAAAATTAATGGAAAGGCTGGCTTTGCCCCCCGAAGATCAGGCTCAGATCATGGGCTGGAATGCTTATAGGTTACTAAAGTTGAAGGAGGAAGAACATGCTCGTACTAGTCCTTAACTCCGGTGGTTCATCTATTAAATATCGGCTTTTCGACATGCCTGCGGAAAGAATTGTGGCCGAAGGCAGTGTGGACGGACTCGGGTTAAGCCATGCCCGTTTTACCCATAACAGCGCTGGGGAAAAGTGGCAAGAAAACAGGCCCATCCCCGATCATTTGGCCGGTTTTGAACTGATCTTTGCCAAACTCCAAGCCGAATTGGCCCAAAGGGATGAAGAGCTTAAGCTCATCGTCCATAAACTCATCCATGGTGGACAGCACCTAGGTCCAGTAGAAATCCTCGATGAACGGGCCATTAAAGAGGTGGAACGAATGGCGGTTGTAGCCGCCGTCCATAATGTACCGGCCTTGGCCGGAATCGAGGCCGTAAGCAAATTGGCACCCAAGGCTTGCCAAATGGGGGTCTTTGAAACAGGATTTTTCCAGACCTTACCCCCTTATGCCACCGTTTATGGACTGCCCTATGAACTAGCCCAGGAGCACGGTTTGCGAAAATACGGTTTCCACGGCGCTTCCCATCGTTATATCTCCCAAAGGACGCCAGAATTCTTGGGAACCGATGGCCCTTTGCGCATTATTTCCTGCCATTTAGGCAGCGGTACCAGTGTGGCGGCCATCCTCGATGGGCAAGGGGTAGAGATCAGTAGCGGATATACACCCCAATCGGGCACCCTTATGTCTACCCGCCCCGGTGATTTCGATCCCGAGGTTTTGTTCTACCTCCTCCACAACGGGATCTGCGATCTAGCTCAACTCCGGCAAATGATGAACAAAGCCAGCGGTTTGGCGGGGATTTCAGGCATTCCGGGGGGAGATTTGCGGGATTTAGAAGCCGCCGCGGCCAAGGGTGATCGACGAGCCCAGTTGGCCATCGATGCCTTCTGCTATAGTGTAAGGAAATATATCGGTAGTTTCCTCATCCCCCTGGGGGGATTAGATGTGCTAGTCTTCACCGGAGGAATCGGCGAAAATAGCAGCCAAATTCGGGCTAAGATCTGTCATGGTCTAGAATGGTTGGGTATTAAGCTCGATCCCCAGGCTAACGCCACAGAAAAGTGTGATGCTTTAATCAACGCTGCCGATAGCCAGGTAAGAATCGCCATCCTCGGGACTAACGAAGAGATCGTCGTCGTCCGCCAAGCTTGGCAGCACTGGCTAGCCCACCAGAATTAAAACAAGCCAAAGAGCTTTTCCCCGGGAATCTAATTTCTCCTAAGGGGTAACAGAAAGGCCGCCTCGAGGGCGGCCTTCTTCGTTAGCTTAATTGTTTAATACTCCAATACGGGAGGTTGACCGGTGGCAGCCATGACTCCAGCGATCATGCCGTGAACGGCAGCATCGGGAATGGCGTTGGAGCCGAGACGGTTGGTACCGTGAACTCCACCTGTAACTTCACCGGCGGCAAAGAGTCCGGGGATAACGTTGCCCCAGATGTCTTCTACTTCGGTGCGTGGGGTGATCTTCAAGCCACCCATGGTGTGGTGGACAGAAGGCCACTGAGGAATGGCGTAGAAGGGTCCTTCGACGATCTTCTTGGCGATACCCTTTTCAATCTTCTTGCCGAAGTCGGGGTCAACGCCCTGTTCGATGTATCCGTTATGCTGGCGGATGGTGGCCAGGAGGTTTTCCACGGGCATGTTGATCTTTTCACCCCGGTAAGTGCGGGAATTGATCTTTTCGACCAGTTCTTCCAGGGTATCGGCGACTAGGACGCGGCCCTGTTTAACGAACTTTTCGATGTCGTCCCGGGTGGAACACAACTCAACCATTTCATCGCTAAAGATGGAGAAGGTGGGGAATCCGCCGCTGTTAAGGGCTGCCATGGAGTTAACATCCCGGCGCTCGCCTTCATCAACATAGCGTTTCCCTTGGGAATTAACATAAACCATACCAAAGCCCGGTCCATTACATGGTACTACGGCAGCTGCATCGAGGATGCCAGTATCGGGATCGGCGAAGGGATACAGCTGAACATAACATTCATGGATACTGTTGGCCCCAACGGCCTTGGCCATGACCAGGCCTTCACCGGTAGCCCCCACGTGGTTGGTGCAACCAACTTCGTCGCTAATCCATGGGGCCTGGACCTTGACCATTTCTTTGTTGTTGGCGAAACCACCACAGGTGAGGATGAGACCCTTGGTCGCCCGGAGGTTCCGTTCGCCCTCGGCAGTTTCGACCCGAATACCTAAGACCCGACCTTCCATGGGCTTTTCTCGGTAGATATAGGTCATCTTGGTATTAAGTAGTGTTGGCACTCCAGCTTCGTCGACCATTTTCTTTTGGACGCGGACGATGTCGCTACCATTTTGGTTGATGGTCGTGTAGGTGCGGAAACAGGAGTGACCACCGACGCGGGCGATGTAATCCCGAACTTGCAGACCGTTGTCTAACAACAGGTCCAAGATGATAGGCGAGCCGAGAACGAGGTTTTCGACTAGAGCTGGATCGCCCATGAAGTCACCACCGGCAATGGTGTCTTCGATGTGTTGCTGTGGCGAGTCCTGTTCACCCATCTTTTCGGCTAGCTGGAGCTTACTGGTGTAAGAAGCGTAAATACCACCGTTGATAATAGAGTTCCCGCCGACAAAGGGCATTTTATCCACTAGTACCACATCAGCGCCACTTTCCTTGGCAAAGTAAGCTGCTGACAATCCAGCAAAACCGCCCCCAACGACGATTACTTCATAGGTTTCATCCCAGGTATTTGGCGGAGGGATGAATCCCGGTTGGCCGGCAAAGGCCATACCAAAAAGACCGAAGACGATACTGAGGGTAATGATTCCAGTAAATAGTTTGCGTAACACAATACACCACTCCTTTTGATTAGTTGTCCACGAGTCTCAACTCCA
>JBMNRY010000041.1:0-16690 GCA_050944915.1 Limnochordia bacterium | reverse complement strand
TTCCCGGTGGTTATAGGGGAGGGGTTCCACCTGTTCCCATTCCGAACACAGCAGTTAAGCCCTCCACCGCCCATGGTACTGCCACATCTCGTGGTGGGAGAGTAGGTCGCCGCCGGGACCTATTTTTAGTTCCTCGGTAGCTCAATGGTAGAGCACCCGGCTGTTAACCGGGTGGTTGTAGGTTCGAGTCCTACCCGGGGAGCCAAAAAATTAACACCGCTTTGATCAGCGGTGTTTTTTTTGATGTTTGCTTTTACCAACTATACATAACCAAACCAGAGAGGAGCTTGGGGAAAAAGAAGGTCGATTTGGCCGGCATGGTATTTCCCCCCAGAGCTACTTCCATCACTTCCTCCACCGATGTGGGGTTCATCAGGAAAGCTGCTTCGTATTCCCCTTGGTCCACTAGCTGCAGAGCTGTGGCCACGTTCTGGGTAAAGCCTAAGGCCCTTGGGGCTACATCATCGAGGAGGGCTCCATGAAGCAGGGCGACATCCAATTGGCGGCAAACGGGGGGATACTTAGCTAACCCCGGCGGGCAAACCTGGGAACGCCAGCGCAGTAAATGGCCGCGCCCCCGATGGTAACAGATAAAACTCTTGGGCCTGTTGGCCAACAAAGAGAGATAACTTTGGGGCGATCTTTCTCCATTTAGGGGCTCGATTTCAAAGGTTGAAGCTGCCTGATGGAGGAGCCTTTCTCCGGCTACAGATCCGGCCAAAAGCCGATGGGTGGGTAGGATATGCAAACCCGGGGAGCGGTCGCTAAAAAGGGTTACCGGCAGGTAATCAAAGGGCTGGTCAACAGGGTAGTGGGCTTTTTGCCTTCGGGCCCGCCGATAGGCTAGGGCTGCTTCATAACGATGATGCCCATCGGCGATAAAAATCTGTTTATCCTGAAAATAGGCGGTGAGAAAGGCGATAAGCCCGGGGTTAATGATGGGCCAAATCCGATGGATAACCCCCTCTTCATCTTTCACCTCTAGAAAGGGTTCCCGTCGGGCTTCCTTCTGGAGCAAATCATCGATGGAATCCTTTCCCTCCCGATAAAAACAAAAGATTTGGCTGAAATGGGCATGGGTTTCTCCAAGGAGTTTAGTCAGGGCGGCCTTCGGTCGGGGGAAGGTCTTTTCATGGGGCAGAACTACTTTCTCGTCGTATTCTTCCAAACGGAGGAGGGCGACGAGACCGAAGCGTTGGCAAGGACCCTGCCAGGGCAGCTGGAATTCCTGCCCATAAACATAGAAGGCCGGTTGAGCCGCTCGCTGTAAAACACCTTGGGCTAACCAGTGCTTCCAATAACGGGCGGCCCGGGCGAAGCGATTCTGTTCTTGATGATCGTCTTCCCCTTCTAAACCGAGGATCAGACGAATGGAATTGTATGGTGAGGAATGATAATATTTCTTGCGGTGTTCTCCGTTGATCAAATCATAAGGTGGGGTGACGACACTGGCTACATCTTCGACCTGGGAAGGATTATAAGTCACGCTGTGGAAGGGTTTAATTGTGGCCATAAAGCTAACTCCTCTCAGCTCGAACTAACCTCTACTCAATCTCAACTGCTCTTACAAACTATATTAATACAAAGAAGCGGCTATTGCAAGGGATGGTAATTAACTCATTTTCAGCAGCCGCTGGGCTGGACTAACATTTTTGTAATCTATCGTAGAAAGGTGCCGATTATGGGCCTGGTCGAGTACTTAGTGAATTTACCCGTAGACGTTTTCCTACCGGGGGAAGAACGGCGGGCATTGGCCAAAATATTAGGGATCCAAGGTCGAAGATTTCTGGTTTCGGCTCCGGCGCGGAGTAATCGGGTCTTTTGGCCCCGACAGGGCAGTTCCATTCAGCTGGTCTTCCCCAGCATTAATCCCTGCCAGATCGAAGGGAAGATCGCCGAACGACGATTACTGCCCGTTCCCCTCTTGGAAGTGGAGGCTGCCGGGGAGACCCCCTTGGCCCAGTTGTTGGCTACCCCCGGGCGCAGCGGCCGCATTTGCGTCATCACCGGGGGGAAGGGCGGTACCGGTAAGACTTGTGTGTCCATCAATCTAGCCTTCCTTTGTGCCCAAAAGGGAGCACGGGTGGCCCTCTTAGATTGTGATTGGGGGACAGCCAACATCGCTATCCACCTCGGTTTGAACCCCGAGCGTAACTTAGTCGATATCATCAAAGGCAAATTAGATCTAGGCGATGTATCGCTAGAGCTGGGGGATAACATTCACTTTTACCCCGGCAATAGCGCAGACCCGGAAACCGTCGATTTAAGCCCCTGGGATCACGCCCGGTTTATGGGCCTTCTGGCCGCCTTGGAACGAATGTACGATTATGTATTCATCGATACCGGGGCCGGTCTAGGACGGGCCATTAGCAACTGTTTTCTTACCGCCAGTGACATTATCCTCGTCCTCAACGACACACCGAGTTCCATCATCGACAGCTACGGATTACTTAAATCCATCAGGCGGCAAACCCATTTGCCGACGGTTTCCCTGGTGATGAACCGGGTCCACCATGGTTGGCAAGGGGCGGTGAACCGTTTCTTAGAGACCAGCAGGGACTACCTGGGTGAAAAACCCCATTTCTTAGGGGCCATTAGGGAAGATAGGCAAATTCTCCTGGCTGAATGCCAGGGGCGCCCCCTGGTCCTTTTTGCGCCCCAAAGTCCAGGGGCCCAAGATCTGCAAACCTTGGCCGATCGTTTCCTCCAGTTAGGCCAAAGGGGGAGGGGTTAACATGGAGCAGTTGGCGAAATTGGATCGGTGGGCGAGCAAAGGTTTCTTTTGGTTGACTTGTCTGTCTTTACTTCTAGGGTTAGTCTTTTCCCGGGGAGGGGACCGGGTTATCCCTCTTACCAAATATATTCTTGCCTACCTTATGTTCACCGGGGCCTTAAGCTGCCGGGTCGCCGATTTCCGTCGGGTGCTGCAAAGGCCTGAACGGATGCTGGCCAGCTTAGTTCTCATCTTTGCCGTGATGCCGGGTCTTACTTATCTCATCACCCGCCTATTCCTCAAGAATTACCCCCTCTTGGCCACAGGCGTAATCTTAATTTCCGCCCTTCCTGTGGGCGTGACCGCGGGAGTCTTCGCCGACTTGGGTCGGGGCAGTGTGTCCTTGGCCATCACTTTGGTAGCGGTCACCACCTTGGCCAGCGGTTTTGCGACCCCTTTTATTCTGAATTTGCTCATCGGCTCCCAGGTCCCCTTCGATGGTTTCCAAATGAGCCTCGATTTGATCAAACTCCTAGCCCTGCCTGTGGTGGCTGGTGTGGCCCTCAACGAGCGACAGCTACCGGCGGTAGAGGAACTGAGACCCCTTCTGGGTATTTTCAACAAAGCCGGTATCGTGGTGACCTTGTGGGCCAATGCCGCAGTGATGGCGCCGCAGCTGACCCAATACCGGGAGGGCGTCCTTTATTCTCTATTCATCGTCGTTTTGCAGTTGGTCCTCTCTTACGGAAGTAGTATCCTCCTGGCTCGCCGGCTGGCCATGCCCCTAGGGGATGAGATGGCCCTGGGGATGTCTAATGCTGTGCGGAACGTGGTGGCGGGAGTAGTCATCGGCATGAACTATTTCCCCCCGGCGGTAACCATGCCCATCATCATTTCCATTATGCTTCAGCCTCCTGTGGCTGTGTTAGTTTATCAGAAATATAGCCTGCCCTCCCGGGCAGGCACAGAAGCCAATCTCTAGGCTATTTGGCCGACGCGCCGCCATCGACGGCCAGCACCGCCCCCGTAGTGTAGCGGGCCTCGGGCGAGACAAGGTACAAAGCCGCTTGGGCCACCTCTTCCGGCGTCCCAAGGAAGGTTGTACACCGTCGGCTGAGAAACCGTTCCATCAGGGCATCGGGATCGGGGTTCTCGTCTAAAAGGTTTTGGACCATCGGTGTTAGCACCGTGCCGGGGCAGAGGGCATTGACCCTGATTCCATCAGGGGAATGGTCGACGGCCATGGCTTTCGTTAACCCGATGAGGGCCGCTTTGGCGGTACAATAGGCAGCCCGTTCCTTAAGACCCTTCAAGCCTGCTTCCGAGGAAATATTTAAGATGGCCCCCCTTTGGCGCTCCAACATGTGGGGGATGACATAGCGGCTAGCCAAATAGGCTCCCGTCACGTTGACATCGTAAATCTTACGCCAGGTTTCCAAATCGGTGTCGATGACACTGCCTGGAAAGACGACGCCGGCGTTGTTGACCAGAATATCGATTTGGCCAAACTCCGCCAAGGTCGTAGCCACCATTTCTTCGACGTCCTTTTCTTCGGTGATCTCCGTCGGTATAAAAACAGCCCTTTGTCCCAATGCTTCGATCTCTTGGCAGGTTTGTTCACCCCGGGCGGCATCCCGACCGATGACGGCGATTTGGGCCCCTTCTTTGGCGAAGAGGAGAGCGATGGCTCTGCCAATTCCGGAAGTAGCACCGGTCACAATGGCGACCTGTTGGGCTAAACGCACAATAACGACCCCTTTCTATTAAAGTGTGAAAATAATAGTATATTAGCCAATATTCACCAAGGAAAGGGGCAAACCCTTTTCCCCGGTGGGGGGTGGTCTTCACAATTTCTTCATAATCTCCCCAGATTATCTCCACATCCAAGTGTTATATTAAATCTAGCAAAGTTCTAAGGAGGTCGTACCTATGGGGAAAAAGTCGCTAATGATCCTACTGGTCCTGATTTTCGTGCTCACCGTCGGGAGTATGGTCTACGCTCAACCGTGGGTGGGTCCTGGAGGAGGTTTTCTCCCTTTCTTGCCCGAAATCTTAGATATAGAACTGGAAGAGTTTTGGACGGCCCGACGGGAAGGTCTTAGTCTGAAGGAGATCGTTGAAGCCCAAGGTCTCACCGTCGAGGAAGCCCAAGAACGGCTCCTTGCCGCCCACGGGGAATGGCTCGACGAATTGGTCGCGGCCGGTCGCCTAACTTCTAAAGAGGCCGCCTGGCGCCAGGAGCGGATGGCCCAAAGAATCGAGGCCCTCTTCGAGGAGAATAGCGAGAATTCTCTTCGACGGGGTAGGAGTTGGCGTCCCTTCCAAGGAGAGGGATTCCCCCGCCGGGGACCGGGGCGCCGGCTGTGGCTTGAAGAAGGCGATGATGAACCCCGTCCCAGGGGACCGCGGTTTAGGCCCCGTTGTCCTTGGTGTTGCTGGTAAAGGGGAGTCCGGTGCCTGGGCACCGGACTTTTTTCTTCAGGAGGTGGATCCATGGAAGACCTCAAAGCCCACCGCTGGCATATCCTCATCGTTGAGGATGAACCGAAAATGTTGACCATGATCGCCGACTTCCTCCGGGGGGAGGGCTTTCGAGTCTCGACCGCCGACAGCGGTGAAGGAGCCTTGGACTCCCTAAAAGAGGGGAATATCGATTTAATCGTCCTCGATCTCCTTTTGCCCGGCATCGACGGCCTAGAAGTCTGTCGGCGGATCAGGGCCGCCACCCCTCTGCCCATCATTATGCTCACCGCCAAGGCCGATGAAGTAGATAAACTGATCGGCTTAGAACTAGGTGCCGATGATTACATCACCAAACCTTTCAGTCTGCGGGAGTTGGCTGCCCGGATCCGCACAGTGCTCCGCAGGAGCAATCCAGATCCTGGGCCAGCGGAACGGATCCTCTATCGGGATCTGCGGATCGATGTGGATGGGCATCGGGTGGAAAAGGGGGGCAACCCCATCCCCATCACCCCAACGGAGTTCAAAATCCTGTGTATCCTGGCCGCCAACCCCGGGCGGGTCTACAGCCGGCTCCAACTAGTCGATGCCGTCCTAGGGGAAGCCTATCAAGGTTATGAACGTTCTATCGATACCCATATCAGCAATCTGCGTAAGAAACTAGGGGATGACTACATCCAGACCGTCTACGGTGTAGGATACAAAATGTGAGGTGGTTCCTCTGCGTTGGGGTATTCGATCCAAAATTGTCGCCCTTTTTGTCCTCATCGCCCTCCTGTCCACAGGGTTGGCCTTAGTGGCCAGCATGGCTTTGACCCGGACCTTTTTTAACGATTATGTTCACCGGCGGCGTATTTTGCGGGCGGAACAACTGGCTGTGGAACTGGAGGACTATTACCGCCAGAATGGAGAAAGCTGGCATGGGGTAGAGGGGCTCTTTTCCCAACCTCGACGGGGGATGATGGGAAGGGGAATGGGAGGCGAGCGGCTCATCTTAGCCGATGCCCACGATCGGATTATCTTCGACACCCAAGGGGGACGGGAAAGGTTACCTTCTCGCCTCCCAGGGCGCGGAGCACCCATCACCCTTCGGGGTCATAGGGTGGGCACCGTCTTTGTGGCCCCTGGAATTGTGGGGGCCAATATGGAAGAGGAGTTTCTGACCTCCCTGGGTAAAAATGTCTTGCGGGCGGGCTTTGCCACGGTGGTTATGGCCATCATCATCGGTTATTTCCTCTCCCAACGGCTAGTCAAACCCTTAGAAAGCCTCGCCTTAGGAGCCCAGCGGATTGCCCATCGGGATCTTGATTACCGGGTAGACATCGATGCCGACGATGAAATTGGGGATCTGGCCCGGTCCTTTAACACCATGGCCGCCCAACTGGAAGAAGCCGATCGCTTGCGTAAGAACATGATCGCGGACCTGGCCCACGAGCTTCGCACGCCCATCACCATCCTCCGGGGTAATTTAGAATCCCTCCAGTGGAATTTGCTCCAGCCTACACCGGAACTGATCATCTCCCTCCATGATGAGGCGGTGCGGGTCTCGAGGCTTTTGACAGATCTTCAATCCCTGGCGGTGGCCGAAGGGGGAGGGCTGCGGCTCAATTACCAACAGGTGGATTTGGCGAAGCTGGTGGAAGGCATTCAAACCATCATCTTCCGGGAGGCTGAGGCCAAGGAAGTGGAGCTGGTGACCGTCATCCCCCCGGACTTACCTTCCTTGAAGGCCGATCCCGATCGATTAAGGCAGATTTTGCTTAACCTATTGACTAACGCCCTAGAACATACGCCAGCCCAGGGCTGCATCACCCTGACGGCCCAAGTTCAAGGGGCTCAGTTGGGGATCGGGGTCCAAGATACGGGTCCCGGCATTCCCGCTGCGGAAATCCCCCGGGTCTTTCACCGCTATTACCGAGGCAGCTCCCGAGGGGAAGGCATTGGACTGGGATTAGCCATCGCGAGGGCCTATGTGGAGGCCCACGGAGGCCGTATTGAGGTTAGCAGTATCCCTAGAAGGGGAACGACCTTTACTTGTTGGTTTCCCCTTGAGGAAGGGTGAGGAACATGATCTTGGCCGTTAACGGCAGCCCCCGCCGGGGGGGCAATAGCGATACTATTATAAAGCAGGTAGCCGCGGGGATGAAGGGCCATCTGTGCCAGATCAACTTGCGGGAACTGCAGCTCCGTCCCTGTCAAGGTTGTGGCCATTGTGACCGAACGGGAAGGTGTGTGTTCGACGACGACATCAGTCGTGTATATGATCAAATAAACAGGGCTAAAGGCTTGATTCTCATCTCTCCCATCTATTTCGGCAGCCTCTCGGCCCAGATGAAAATCTTCATCGATCGGGGACAAGCTCCTTGGGCCGCCAAGGAGCGTTTAGGCTATCGGCCGCCCGTGGGCCGTAAGGGCTATTTTATCGCCGTCGCCGGTTGGAAGGATCGAGAACGGTTTTTTGTCAATGCCCGGGAGATCGTTGAGATTTGGTATCGCTGTTTAGGCATCGAATCTAGGGGAGAAGCCTATTTCTCCGGTTATGATGAGCGAGGAGCTATCGCCAAGGATCCCCGGGCTTTAGACCGGGCCTATGCCATCGGAGAAGGGTTGCAAAACTGGTAGGGGCAGAGAGTCTAAGGAGGGATTCGCCGTTTCCTGACGAAGAAATGGAGACGGAAACACTTCACATGGAGGGATGCTAGATGCGGTTAAAAGGTACGAAGACTGAGGCCAATCTGTGGACGGCCTTTGCCGGCGAATCGGAAGCGCGGAATAAATATTGGTATTGGGCCAGTGTGGCCAAAAAAGAAGGCTATGAACAAATCGCGGGCATTTTCTTAGAGACTGCTGAAAATGAACGGGAACACGCGAAGATGTTCGCCAAGCTCTTAGGCATCATTAACGACACTCCTACCAACCTTAAGGCGGCGGCCGAAGGGGAAAACTACGAATGGAGCCAGATGTACAAAGAGTTTGAACAGGTGGCCCGGGAAGAAGGGTTCGATACCATCGCCGATCTGTTCCACGAAATCGCTGAAGTGGAAGAAGAACACGAAAAACGGTACCTGGCCCTGTTGAAGAACATCGAGGAAGGAACTGTGTTCAAAAAGCCTGAAGTTGTTCGGTGGCGCTGCCGCAACTGTGGTTACGTCCATACGGGCGAAGAAGCACCGGAAATCTGCCCTGCTTGTGCCCATCCCCAAAGCCATTACGAAGTGGCAGCCGATAACTACTAATCGAAGCCGCGCAGGGTATGGGAAACCATACCCTGTTTTCCTAATTGGGGGGTAAGAAATGGTGATTTGGCGTACCATTGCGATATCGTTGCTGCTCCTGGTGTCTTTGGTGGCTCCCGGATTCAGCCAAGACAACCTGGTTCAAAATGGATCCTTTCTCGATTTGGTCCCTTGGCAATGGGAGAATGTGGACCGGGCCGATCTTTATCAACGGGATAGTCGGGAAGGTCCTACCAGCGGTCGCCTCTGGCGCCGTCAGCCTGGAGAAGGCTATTGGGTCCAAGAAATCTCTGGCTTGAAAAGCGGCAGTCGGTACCAGTTAAGCGCATATGTGCGGGTGCAGCATCCCACCGACGTTTATTTAGGCTTGGAAATCACTACCCCCGAGGGTATCGCTTACCGGGGGATCATGGAGAGGGTAACCCCCCAGCAGGGGTGGACCAGATTGGAACATAGCTTTCAGGGTACTACCGCCACCGGTGTGCGCCTTCTAGCCGGCGGCACCTTTCACGGTCAGATCCTCTGGGATGAGATCAGCCTTCAGCGGCAAGAAACACCGGGAGAGAAGGAAGCCCGCCACCTTCAGGCCCTCTGGGATGAACATGGTTATCTTTACACCGGCTTGATCATCGATGCCCGGGGTTTGCGGATGCAGCGGGGCATGTCGCCAAGGATCGTCGCCGAGGATGGCCGGGAAATCTATGGCCATAGCTTTGTCCCGCCGGAAATAGTAACCCAGCGGGGGGTTGCCGGTTATGTCCGCCAAATGGAACAGGCGGTCATCCATCCCCTTCTTTCCGTTAGTCCCGAGTTTCCTTATACCTTAGGCCTGGTCATCCCAGCCCTGGAGGTATTCGGGCCGGCCCGGACCTCGGTGATCATCAGCAACGAAGGGGCGGACAGGATCCTAGCCTGGACGGAGCTCTACGATTTCCTAGGGGCCGGGCGGGTGATTTTTGTCATCGATTAGAAAAGGGAAAAGTTGAACAAGAGGGCTAGACGCTGGAAGTAGTTGGTATAAAGCATCAAGCCGATGATCACCAAAAGCAGACCACTTCCCATAGATATAAACCGTTCATAGGCTAATAACTTGCGGATGCCCCTTTGCATTTGGCCGATAAAGAGGGCGATGAGGAAAAAGGGTAGGGCCAAACCGAAGGAATAGGCGGCCAACAGGAGCACCCCTTGACCCAGGGTGCTAGCTGTGCTGGCATAAAGCAAGATGGTGGCCAGGATAGGGCCCACACAAGGTGACCAGCCGGCGGCAAAGGCCATGCCGATCAGAAGGGAATTTAGCCCCCCACCCCCGGGCAACGACGGGAGCAGCCGCCTTTCCCGCTGGAGGAAGGGCAGCTTAAAAAGGCCCATGGTATGGATCCCCAAGATGATGACCAAGATCCCGGCACCCCGGCGCAGAGCGAATTGGTGGCGGATTAGTAGGCCGCCGAGGATACTGGCCGAGGCTCCTAAGAGGATGAAAATCAGGGAAAACCCGGCGATGAACAAAAGGCTGTTGATGATGACCCGCCTCCGGGGCGGTCCCTCCCCTTGGACGGAGACTCCAGTGAGATAGGTGACATAGGCGGGAACTAAGGCCAAGACACAGGGCGACAGCAGGGATAAAAACCCTGCCGCCACCGCTAGATACAAGGATACTTCCGGCATTAATCTCCCTCCCCATCGTCGATACCAGTGAAGGCCTTCAGCATGTCTAAAGTCATCGGCCCGATATAGCGATTGACGACGATGCCCTCTTCATCGATAAAGACGTTGGTGGGTATAAAGCGGACTAAATAGGGGATTGCTGCCGTGCCGCGACCGTCGATCAACTGAAGCCAGGTATAGCCCTTCTTTTCAACGAAGGCTCGGACATCGGCTGGATTTTCTCCGACACTGATCCCGATGACCTGTACATCCTTACCGTAAAGGTCTACATACTCTTGAATGGCCGGCATCATTTCCTCCCGGCAGGTCGGACACCAGGTAGTCCAAAAGTTCACGAATACCGGCTGACCCCGGAAATCTTCTAAACTGACTTTCTCTCCAGCTAAGCTGGTGAGGGTAAAAGGGGCTGCCGGCTCACCGATTTGAGCTCCTGCCTGGACCAGTCCGCTACCTAATACCAGGAGCAAAACCCACAAGAACCAAGGAAACCATCTTTTCATCCCATTACCTCCTATTGGATAGACGAGCTACCCCTTTTGTATGTTATGATAGTATTTAGATTGTATTGATAGTGAGATGGGAATGGCCTGCTGAAGGCGGCGGACAAATTTCCCTTTTGTTCACTATTTTTTCATCATTTTATGATAAGGTTCCATTTAGGTAGGTGACGCTCATATGGAAGCCCATCACATATTAGTTGTCGATGATGAGCCCCATGTTTGTGAGTTGATTCAATTATATTTAGAAAACAACGGCTGTCAAGTGACCCTCGCCCACGATGGCCGGCAGGCCTTGGAGTTGGCCCGCAGGGAGCGGCCCGATCTCATCGTCCTTGATTTAATGCTGCCCGAGATCGACGGCTGGGAGGTTTGTCGGGAAATCCGCAAGGAATCTACGGTGCCCATTATCATGCTCAGCGCCCGCAGCGAGGATGTGGACAAGATCTTGGGATTGGAACTAGGGGCCGATGATTACTTAACTAAACCCTTCAATCCCCGGGAGCTCATGGCCCGGATCCGAGCTGTGCTCCGGCGAACTTCCAACGAAGATCAGCAGCCCGATGAAATCATCAGCATCCCGGGGCTGACTATCAATTCCCGGGAACATGAAGTCCGATTAAACGAAGAGGTCGTTAATTTGACCCCTAAGGAATTCGACCTGTTATGGTTGATGGCCAGTAACGCCGGGCGGGTTTTTTCCCGGGAACAGCTATTGGAACAGGTCTGGGGTTACGATTTCTTCGGCGATGAACGGACTATCGATGTTCATATCAAGCGACTGCGGCAAAAATTAGAGACGAAAGACAACCCCTATCGTTATATCCAAACGGTTTGGGGTATCGGTTATAAATTTGAGGTGGTGGAATGCGAAGCCTCTTCGTAAAACTCCTGTCTAGTTACTTGATCATTTGTCTGATCACCATCTTAGTCGTTGCCTTAAGTCTGTTTCACTTTTTTTCCAACTATCATTTGAATTTCCTGGAGAAGGAATTAACTTATCAGGCCCAGCAGCTGGCGGCCCGCATTGTGGAATCGCTGCCTACCCGGCACGAGCTACAAAACTCCTTAGACTATTTCGAGCAACTGATCGGCGCCCGGGTCTGGATGGTGGATATCGAGGGCCGCGTTGTGGCCACTTCAGCTCGTCATCGCCATTGGGAAGGAGCCATCATCGAACGGCATCTCCAGCAAAACCTCAGCTCCGGCCGCAGCCTGGTGCGGTTGGAAGAAGATGGGGAATTTAGCGAACCGATGATCACCATCGCCGTACCCATGGTCGATGATGGTACATTCCTCGGGGGACTGCTTTTGTATTATCCCCTGCATAGTTTTGCCTCGACCGGAAGCTCTGTCAATGGGGTCTTATTGCGCTCGGTAGTTTTAGCCGTCGTCTTTTCCGTGGTGGTCGGTTTGATCCTCTCCCGTAAGATCGCCAAACCCCTTCAGGAGATGACCCGCATCAGCTTGGCCATGTCCAAGGGTAATTTCGATCAACGGGTGGAAAACATCGGCGATGATGAGGTTGGCCAGCTGGCCGCTGCCTTCAACCATTTAAGCGATGAATTAGGCAGGACCATTAACGCTTTAAGCCAGGAAAAATCGAAAACAGAATCGATCTTGGCCAGCATGACCGACGGTGTCATCGCTTGCGATTCCGCTGGGGAAGTTATTTTGATCAATCCTCCGGCCGCGGAGTTTTTCAACCACAGAGTTTCTGAGATGGTCGGTCAATCGGTGGAGAAGATCGTGCCCGTGGACCAGTTGGTGGAGAAGATGCGGGAAACCATCGCTAACCACCGGGGTGAAGAATTGGAAATCAAACATGGACACAAGATTTATGTGACGAGGATTTCGCCCATGGTCGATTCCCAGGGTGCCAGTATCGGTGCCGTGGCGGTGCTTAACGATATCACCAAACAGCGGCAGTTAGAGGAATTACGGCGGCAATTTGTCGCTAACGTCTCCCATGAATTGCGCACCCCCTTGACGGCCATTCGGGGATTCCTGCAGGCTATCCTCGATGGAGTGGTCACCGATTTGCCTTCGGTGCGCAAGTATCTGCGGATTATGTTAGCCGAATCTATGCGGTTGATCAAACTGGCCAACAGTCTCCTCGATTTATCGAAGATCGAGGCCGGCGATTTTGAACTCTATCGGGAACCGGTGAGAATCAGGCCAATCATCGAGGGGGTTATCGATCGGCTGGTGCTGCCTTTGGAAGATAAGGAGCTCTCCCTCCAGCTGGAGGTTCCCCAGGATTTGCCCCTGGTTTACGGAGACAAAGACCGGTTGGGACAAGTCTTCCTCAATCTATTAGATAATGCCGTCCGCTTTTCACCTCCCGGAGGTCAAATCACCGTCCGGGCTTGGGCGGAAGATCAATATTTGCGGGTGGAAATCATCGATGGCGGCGTGGGCATCTCCTCCGAGGAGCTACCCTACATTTGGGACCGATTTTACAAAGGGGATCGATCCCGCCGTTCGGGAGCGGGGGGCACCGGCCTTGGTCTAGCCATCGTTAAGCAATTGGTGGAAAAACACGAGGGGAACGTTTATGTCGAATCTTCGCCGGACAATGGAACCTGCTTCGGATTTTCTTTGCCTTTAGCGGAAATTGGGGAAACTAATGTAGGTGGCTAACTAATTCCGGCAATTGCAATTTTAGTGGATTTCATAAGGAGTTCATCTTTCCTTCACAATTTGTTCATACATTTAGTTTATAATTGTGTTGAACGTAACAAACTAAACTAAATTACCTGCAGAAGCAGGTTGTATTTATGAGGAGGAACTATTCATGGAGACACTATTGAAACAAACGCGACAACTGGCTAAAATGGCCGGACGACAAAGTGTTAGCGGCAACATCGATACTTTGACCGCCGAGTTAACTACCCTTTTGGGTGATGTGAATGTTTATGTCTTCGGCGCTAAAGGGGAGGTTTTGACTTCCGCCCGTCCCGATGGTGAAAAATGCCCCGTCGTCCAGAAGGGAGAAGAATTAACGGAGCTGGGTCACCGCTTGGCTCAAATCGCCGAAACCCAAACCTTTAATACCGATGGCCCCAACTGCCCCTTCAGCGCTTTAGGTCAAACTTGTTCCTATTTACCCCAGGAGGGCGTTTATGTTCCCTTGTGGGTGGACGAGCAGCGCTTAGGAACCTTGGCGGTGCTGGCTAGTGAACCTTTCAGCGAAGGTCAGTTGATCCTGGTGGAAATGGCTGCCCTAGTCCTCGGTTTGAATCTCATCAGCGAAGTTCGCCGCAAACAACTCCAGCAGTCCCGGGAACGGTTTATGGCGGAACTAGCCATGGAAAACCTTTCCTATACGGAGCTCATCGCCGTGAACGCCATCATGGAAGAGCTGCCTGAACGGGAAGGGATTGTCGTCGCCAGTCGGATCGCCGATAACGCCGGCATCACCCGTTCCATCTTTGCCAGCGCTCTGCGGAAGCTGGAATCGGCCAATATCATCCATACCCGCTCCCTGGGGATGAAGGGAACCTATATTCAGATCTTGAACCCGGCCATCTTAGATCTCTTGGAAAACGGGCAGAACAATCAACCCCGCTATGCCTAAGATCTAACCTTGGCGAGATGGCTGTTCAAAAACCGACTCCGCTGGCAATATGTTATTGCAGTCCTCGGGCAGGAAATCTAGAAATCTACCGCAAATATATTCTTAACACTTCGAACTCGAGGGAGGCTACCAGTATGCGGAAACATCGCAAATCCTTAATCCTCTGCTTGATGATTACCATTCTGTTGTCGGTACAGGCAGTGGCCGGGGCGACCAACAACGGCGTTTTAGCTCAGCCCTACGCAGTAGCCGATGTGGTCGAGGCAGTGGGACCAGCCGTCGTGTTCATTAAAGTGGAATATCAAGCTACCCAACAGCGATTGATGCCGACGGATCCCTTCTGGTTCTTCCCCTTCCCTCAACCGGGACCCCGGGAGAGCTCAGGAACAGGATTCATTATCAACGAAGAAGGGTATATTCTAACCAACCAGCATATCCTAGATCCGCCCGATAGGATCGAAAAGATCACCGTCACCGTCCTCGATCATGAGGAGCCCTATCAGGCTGAACTAGTAGGCTATGATTATGATTTAGATTTGGCTATCTTGAAGATCGATGCCCAGGCTCCTTTATCGGTGGCACCCTTAGGTAATTCCGATGATATCAGGGTTGGCGAGTGGGTTATCGCCATCGGCAACCCCTATGAATACGACCATACGGTCACCGTCGGAGTCTTGAGCGCCAAGGGCCGCCAAATTGCCATCCACGATTCGGAACGGGGAAAAGCGAAGGTCTACGAAAACCTAATGCAGACCGATGCGGCCATTAACCCGGGCAACAGCGGGGGTCCGCTGTTGAATCTCGACGGTGAAGTGGTCGGTATCAATACAGCGGTGCGGTCGGCAGCCCAAGGAATCGGCTTTGCCATCCCCATCAACGTGGCCAAGGAAGTGGTCGACGATCTCATCCAACGGGGTAAAGTCATCCGCCCCTGGATCGGAATCAGCTATTTAGCCGTCGATGATTCGGTGGCCTACCACTTCGACCTACCTAGTAGCGTCCGGGGTGTGGTCATCATGGATGTCCATCCCAACAGCGCTGCTTCCCGGGCCGGGTTGCAGGTCGGCGATGTGATCATCGAGGTCAACCGGCAACCGGTGACCGATACCGAGGAATTCCGAGAGGCCATCGAAGGCATGAAACCCGGTGATACCTTCTTCTTCCTGGTTTACAGGGATGGTCGGGAGCGTCTAATCCGCGTTGTCGTCGGTGAAATGCCCTAAGATGAATAAGAAAACCCCCGGCGGTCTAAAGACCACCGGGGGATTTTTTCTTAACCCGACATCTGTTCCAAAGCCCATTGGGCATAAGTTCTGATCATAGGACGTGGATCCTCAAGGGCTTTTAAGACCAAGGGTCGTAAGCTTTCATCCCTGAGGTTTCCGGCGGCGATGAGGGCGTTGCGCTGGAGGGTCCGCCGTCCCCGCCAACCCAGGGCAGTACGGCCTAGTCCCATCCGCCAGCGCTTTTCATCCATGGCCAAAAGAATATCTAGGGGGGGATATACTCCATCGGGGACCGGTTGGCACCAAGGATGGGCGGGAAGCTGGGCCTTTTGATTATAGGGACAGGCCTGCTGACATAAATCACATCCCCCGATGTAATTGGCCATGGCAGGCCGTAATTCCAGGGGAATGGGCTCCTTCATCTGGGTCAGATAGGCAATACAACGGCGATAATCCAACTGGTAAGGCTTTAGCGCTCCCGTGGGACAAGCTTGAATACATCGCTTGCAATGGCCGCAGAGGGAAGGCAGGGGTTCTTGGGGGGATAGTTCTACGTCAGTGATGAGCACCCCTAAGACGACCCAGGAGCCAAAGGGCTTCACATAAAGGCAGTTGTTTTTGCCGTACCAGCCTAGTCCCCCTTGGTAGGCGGCATACCGATCGATGGTGGGACCGGTATCGACGGCCGCTAAAGAGCGACCGCCCTTCTCCCGGGCGAGGAAATGGGCTAAGCTGTCCAGTTTTTCCCGGAGATAGGGATGATAGTCGGGGCCCCAAGCGTAGCGGGCGATGATACCGTGGCTTTTTGGCGATCGTTGGGGAGCGGGTCTACCGTAGGAAATGGCGATGGAAATCAGGGAACGGGCGCCGGAGAGAAAAACCTCCGGTCGGTGGGCCTGGGCCCATTGGGGAGGGAGCCAAGGGGGGAGAAGATCCCTTGCTTGCCTTTCTCGAAGGATTGGGGCTAGAGGCGCCAATCCTTCCACCGTGCAAACACCCAGGCCGTCAATACCGATCTCGGCGGCATATTCCTTTAACAGCGCCAGGATATCCATGGGCAAGCCCTCCTTGGGGCAATTATAACATAAAAAAAGGCGGGCTCAGCCCGCCAGTTCTTTAGGAAATCTTGGCGCAGGTTTCCCGGGCGATCATCAGTTCCTCATCGGTGGGGATGACTAAGACCCGGACCGAGGCCGTAGGTGTGGAGATATCCTTTTCCTTATCTTTATCGTAGTTTCGCTCTTCGTCGATGGCGATGCCTAAGTAGTCCATCTCAGTACAGATCTTAGACCGCAAGATGGGAGAGTTCTCCC
>JBMNRY010000040.1:0-16767 GCA_050944915.1 Limnochordia bacterium | reverse complement strand
TCCGATTTGATCTCCAATTCATCCATATATTCTTTGATAAATACCAAACCTAGCCCCATCCGCTCATCGGGGACGGTGGTAAATGAAGGTTCCATGGCCTCTTCGATGGAAGGTATTCCCCGGCCGGTGTCGCTGACGGTGATTTCCAATCGATCGGGGAAAATTTGGCCGTAGATGTTGATAAGCCCTGTTTCATCATGGTAGGCGTGGATGACACAGTTGGAAACTGCTTCCGAAGTAGCCACCTTGATTTCATCGAGTTCATCGAGGGTAAAATCTAACTGGGAGGCAAACATGGCCATGGTTGTCCGGGCAAAGGCCACATTTTCCCCTATGCTGGGAAACTCTAAGCGCATAAAGTTGGTCAAGGCCTACTCCTCCCCTCGAATTCTAGCTAAAGCTTGTTGGGTGTTTTGATAATGGGGCAAAATCTTGCCCATGCCCGATAATTCAATGATTTTTAGCACCTGTGGTTTTCCATTGGTCAGTAGGAGTTGTCCACCCCTTTGGGCGATCCTCTTGTACCGGCCGAGGATGGCTCCGAGGCCAGAGCTGTCGATAAAATCCACCTTGGCCAGATCGAGGATCAGATGGGTTAGGCGTTCGAAATTTTCCAGTTGTCCATCGACGATCTCCCGAAAGACGGGGGCAGTAACTAAATCTAATTCGCCGTTCAATTTGACTAGGAGGATATTACCCAGTCGTCGATGAGATATGTCCACGGTCTGTTACCCCCTCCCCTGTTTTCCCGTGACGACTGGATCCTCTTTCGGCGAGATGTCAGTAAATTCCTTCTAGTTGATCATTGTTTAGAAAACAAGCTCATCAAGAGGCCCTTCAGAGTACCTTTGGTCAACTGCCAGAGATTACCTTTAGGGACCCTTTGCCCGGTAATGAGGTCTATTGTGGCCTTTTCCTGATCACCGAGGAAGACTACCAGCTGGCCTACAACGGCCCCTTCCTCCAAGGGAGCCACCAGATGGGGATGGAGGCGCAGCTCCTGCCGGATCTCAGCTTTTTCCCGCCGGGGAAGAACGATGGTGAAATCTTGGCCCGCTACAACATCTACCTTCTCTCTACTACCCCGGAGCACCGGAGCTTGACCGATGACGTCTCCCTTGTGGGTGATGACGACGGCTTGGAAGTTTCGAAAACCCCAATCGAGGAGTCGTTGGGTATCCTCCTGACGTTCTTGGCTGTTTTTGGCTCCTAGAACTACGGAAATAAGCCGCAGCCCGTCTTTTTGGGCCGACGCCGCTAGACAGTATCCGGCTTCAGTGGTACTGCCGGTTTTTAAACCATCCATACCGGGGTAACCGTAGCGGCGACCCGATTCTTCCATAGTCCGATCGATCATCCGGTTCCAGTTCCATAATACGACTTCGTTACGCTTGTTTTCCCGAATCACATATTTATAAGTCGATGCGATCTCTAAAGCTAGGGGTAATCCGATGAGATGGCGGGCTAAGTTGGCCATATCCAAAGCCGTGGAATAATGGGCTTCTCCAGACCCGCTGGTCATAGAAGCAGGCAGACCGCTAGCATTGACAAATTTCGTATTTTGCAAACCTAATTCTTGCGCCCGCTGGTTCATCCGGGCAGCAAATTGGGTTTCACTGCCGGCAAGGGCCTCCGCGACCACTACCGCAGCATCGTTGGCCGAACCAACGCCGATAGCATACAGGGCATCGCGGAAGGGCAATTGTTCTCCCGCTTCCCACCAGATTTGGGAGCCACCCATGGAACTGGCGTAGGGGCTGGCTGTGAGCATATCCTCCAACCCGATGCGGCCTTCCATGTAGGCTTCCAGGGCCAGGGTCAAGGTCATCATCTTGGTCAAACTGGCTACCGGTTGGCGCCGGTGGGGTTCTTTGGCCCACAGCACCTCCCCGTTATGGGCTTCCATTAAGATTCCGGAAGGGGCCTTAAGCTCCAGTTGTGGAGTCTGGGCCTGCCCGATGCCTATGCTACAAAAAACCAGGGCGATGACCAGCAAAATCTTCAGCCGCTTCATTTTCATCCCCCCTTCGGTCTCCAATTAAACTTATTCTTTCGCGGCTCGCCTTATGCCGAAGGGGATAGGACCCTTAGAAGCGGTGGGAAATTAGGGGAGGTGGTTGGGGCTTCTCTAGGCCGATGGTATAGGCCCTCTCCAACCGACCCTTATGGTCCGGGGTGATGGGTTTGTTGCTATAAAGAACAGCTAAGGTTTCACCGAGGCCCACCGGATCCCCTAGTTTTTTGTGGAGGATAATGCCTGCTCCGTAATCAATGGGATCTTCCTTCCGCTGCCGTCCTGCGCCGAGGGCCATGGCCGTTAGCCCTATCTCTTGACTGTCAATTCTTTGGATATACCCCGCTGCCCTTGCGGGGACTGGCTCTTGGTAGATACCTGTGGGCAGCAATTCCGGTCTCTCGATAACCCGGGGATCCCCACCCTGGGCCTCGATCCATTGGGCGAATTTCTCTAGACCGATACCCTTGGCCAGGGCTTCCTTGATGGCTTTTCTTCCTGCGCCAGGATCGGCGGCCTTGCCCGCTAGATAGACCATTTCCCCACCCAGGTGGCCCACCAGTTCCCGTAAGTCCTCGGGTCCCTGGCCGGCCAGCACTTCGATTCCTTCCTGGACTTCTAAGGCATTGCCGATGGCTCGACCAAGGGGTTGATCCATGGCGGTCACTAAAGCTTGGGCTTGTCGGCCCGCCTGCCGGCAGGTGTCCACCAGGAGTTGGGCTAATTCACAAGCGGAGGCTTCCGTTTTCATGAAGGCACCGGAACCCCATTTAACGTCGAAGACGATACCTTGGGCTCCCCCGGCTAGTTTTTTCGACAAGATGCTGGCGGCGATTAAAGGCATGGAATCGACGGTGGCCGTAGCATCCCTGAGGGCATAAAGGGCCTTGTCCGCGGGTGCCAATTGGGAGGTAGGGCTCATCAGGGCGATATTGATCCTTTTCACCTGTTGGATGAATTCAGCTTCGGTCAGATCGGTGCGCATTCCCGGGATGGCTTCCAGTTTATCGATAGTCCCTCCCGTGTGGCCTAAGCCCCGACCGGACATTTTGGCCACGGGAACTCCCAAGGCAGCCACTAAGGGCGCAAGGATGATGGTTGTCGTATCCCCTACACCGCCCGTGGAGTGTTTATCGATTTGGGGCCCGGGTAAAGAACTTAAATCCAACTGGGTTCCTGAACGGGCCATGGCCATAGTCAACTGGACCGTCTCCCTTAGGCTTAAGCCTTGGAAATAGACGGCCATGGCCCAGGCGGCCATTTGATAATCGGGGATTTGCCCTGCGGTATAACCTTGGATTAAATAATCGATTTCTTCCGGAGCGAGCTGGCCGCCCTCCCGTTTCTTGAGGATGATATCATAAGCGCGCATGGGATCTACTCCTTTTTGGCCCGGGGATGGGTGATGTCGTATACCTCCCGCAAATGCCTTTGGCTCACATGGGTATAAATCTGGGTGGTACTAATATCGGCATGTCCTAATAATTCCTGGACTGACCGTAAATCAGCTCCATACTCCAATAGATGGGTCGCAAAGGTATGGCGCAATGTGTGGGGTGTAATCCGTTGATCGATGCCGGCCTGACGTCCGTATTCCTTGATGATCTTCCAAAAACCCTGCCTTGTTAAACCTCGGCCCCGGCGATTAAGGAAGAGGGGCCCATGGTGGGGACAGACTTCCAAGTACGCTTCCACCCACTTGATAGCCGTTTTCCCTACCGGAACGATCCGTTCCTTATCCCCTTTGCCCCGGATCCGCAAATAACCTAACTCTAAGTTGATGTTTTCTACCTGCAAGCCTACCAATTCCGACACCCGCAGTCCCGTGGCATAAAGGAGTTCCAACATAGCCCGGTCCCGCAAGCCCAAGGTGGTGCTGGTATCGGGCTGCTCCAACAGGGCCCAGGTTTCCTCCACAGTCAACACTTGGGGCAGTTTCAGTTGACCCCGGGGGGTAGCTAGGTTCCGGGTTGGGTTGTGGGTTAAATGGTTTTCCCGGACGAGAAAGCTGAAGAAGGACTTGAGGGCCGCCAGTTGGCGGGCGATGGTCGCCGGGGCCCGTTGTTCCTTTTGGGCCAGTAAATAATCGACGATATCCTGGCTGGTCACCTGGCTTAATTCCCTTTCGCTTAGATGTTCCAAAAACCCGGCTAAATCCCGGCCGTAGCCCTCCACCGTGTTTTCGGCCAAACCCCGTTCTACCATGAGATAATGGATGTAGCCTTCTAATAGTTCCCCGTTGGTGACCACTAATTTCAACCTCCAAGATCTTAGAGCAGATAGTTGTGGGCGAAATCGATGAGGACCGGTGTGATGTAGGCTTCAACAAAGGCGGCTCCCACCAGCATGGCCGCCGCTACACAAGTAAGGGTCGTCGTCGAAAGCAACTGTTGGTAAATATTGATATTCCGCTTACCGGCTAGGACGCGGATGGTCGACCAGGAAAAACCGATGGCGGCCGCTCCCGCCATCAAAATGGCCGGAAGGATAATGATATTATGGGGCAGGACCGACGCGATGGTGAGGATGATTCCTTGCCACCATTGACCCTGCAGTAGAAAACCGACGGTAAAGCCGATGGTAAATCCCCGGAGGAAGATGACAAACATGATTAAAGGTGCTCCAAGGATGGATAATCCTAATAACCACATGACACCCACGGTTTTGACCACATTATCCATAATGGCACGACGGGCCAAGGCATCCCGGGCCCCAGGATATTCCTGGGAGAAGGTCGGCCAAAGGGTGCTCAAATAATTGCTCAAATCGAGCCTTTGTTCCGGCGGGAGATTAGCCACTGCTAAGCCGCCGAAGACTAGGCCCATGAAGAAAATGGTGCCCACGAAAAAATAAGTGACGATCCTGCGTTGTACATGTTCTCTAATCATGATTCCACTCCCTTCCAGCCTTTGTCCACTAAATGTATATGCCTGGAGGGAATGGAATATTAAACCTAAATCCTCAAACCTCTAAGCCGCCTCCGCAGGGCTCTCCCGCCAGATGGGCCACATCATTGATGGTCAGCAAGGCCCATTGGGGGCCCTTCTTGGCTATGGTCGTTAAACTGCCGTTATCGGTAGGTATGCGGTAGCGCTTCGTTAAATCCAAGCCTAGAATGGTTGCACAGATGATCCTGATGGCTCCGCCGTGGAGGACAATAATTCCATTCTGTCCCGGCCGTTGGGCCGCTAAATCTTCTAAGGCTTCCATGAGCCGGGCCTGGACATCGAGGAGAGCTTCGCCTCCGGGAGGGCAGGCTCGGGATGGATCCTCCCGCCAAGTTTGCAACTCCTGGGGCCAGCCTTGGGCAATCTCTTGGGCGGTATGGCCTTCCCATTGGCCGAAGGCGATTTCCCGCCAACGACTATCGACAAACATCGGTAGTCCCAAATACCCGTTGACGATCTGAGCGGTCTCCTGGGCGCGGCTTAGATCGCTGGAGACTATGAAATCAAAGGATTGGCCAGCCAAGCGCCGGCCGACCAACTCCCCTTGCTTTCTACCCCTTTCGCTTAAAGGAACATCTGACTGGCCTTGATAACGGCCCTGAAGGTTATAATCAGTCTCTCCGTGACGAAGGAGTATGAGTTTAAGCTTTGATTCTTCCATAAGTACCTCCCCCTCCCCCTTGGATCTCCATAGTTCCTTGGCGATTGGCAAGGATGCGGTCAGCGATAGTCTCACCCACACAAGGGCGCAAGTCCTCCCATGGGACTTGGTGGAGAACGGCCATTTCACTACCGAAGGCTTCGATCAATTTAGTGATGGTTTTTGGTCCGCAACCGGGGATAAAGGCCAAGGGGATTTGGTGGTGATAGGGTGGACGCCCCGGAGGTGGTCGGTAATCACCGCCTAACTGGTCGATCCTCTGGGCTACCCCAGGGCTCATCGTCCCACCACATTTCTCGCAAGTCTTGTGGCCTTGGAGACTTCCACAGCGACCACAACAGCTGTGGTAATACTTCCCTAAGCGGGGATCTAATCCATAGTTGGCAACAATGGCGTTGCCTCCTTGTCCTTTGAGGGCTTGGATTAAAGGTCCAAAGGCCAATTCTTGGAGCTTAAATTGGGTATGTTCCCGTCCGATACGGGGTAAGGAGTGGGCATCGGAACTGGTCAAAAAGGCTAAAGACGCCAGCTGGGATATGCGATCGGCCATAAAAGAATCGGCGCTTAGGCCCAATTCGATCCCTAGAAGATAATCCTTACCGGCGGGGAATGCCTCACGGAGCTCATCGACACAGCTGCCCAAAAGACTGCGGTGGGGTGTGAAGACATGGGCGGGAATTAAAACCCCCTGGTGCTCCAAGGTTAGTTCCAAGAGTTGATCGGCCGTTAAAGCTATTTGCTGGGTGCTCAGTTCCCGATTGGTCACGTAAGGGTCGAGGGCTTGGGAGAAGCCTTTGACATTTTCTAAACGGGGAAAATAGCTGAGGAGATGGCCTCGACCCCGACCCATCTTCACTTCCAGTTCGCATCCCGGGATCAAAAGGAGTTGGGAGCGATACAGGAGTCCCCCTCCCGATTGCTCTCGCAGGAGCTCTCTACCGACTAATCCGTCCAGATCAGCTAAGACCCCAGGGCTGGCACAATCGATGATGCCAATTATTTGCAGACCCTTTCTCCTCCAAGCCTCTTCGAGGATGGCTTCCAAGGTTAGTCGGGGCGAGGCGGTAATTTTCACCGGTCGGCCAGCGCCGGTCCGGCCGATGTGGATATGTAAATCAGCATAGTAGCTGGGCAAAGGAATCCCCTTCCCTAATTGATTAATGAACTACCATATTCCCCGGCAGCACAGGCACTTTGGAAGAATTCCCGATCTTCCGCTAGGCTGCGGCCCATGGTAGTCACTTGCCACTGATCCCTGCTTAAAGCTGCCAGTCCTCGCTCTCCGGAAGCGTAGACGATGGGATGGCGTGGAGGTAGAGCCTTCAGTTGGGCTTCGATGAAGGCAGCTTTAGCCCCTTCTTTCATTCTCGGCACCACCACATGGGCGGGACTATAGGTTAACCGGGCGAGGCTAGTGAGACAATGATGGCTGATGCCCCGGTGGCGTTCCCTAGGATCGGCAAAACTAAGGCGCAGCAAGGCGATCCCTACCCCTTTCAAGGCGTGGACAGCATCGAGGATGGAAGCTTGTTCCAGGGAGGTACTACCCCATGGTGTCCCGGTGCCGACGGTGCCTGGTCCCATGGTCACGATAGCCAATTGGGCCCCTAGAACCCATTTAGCGGCCAATAAACCGCTGTAGATGTTAACAGCTTCCAAATCGCCGCCGAAGGCATGACCGATGGTAATGGTCCCCGCCAGAAGGCCTCGATCCCGTAGCTTGGCTACGGTGTCACTAAAGCTTATGGGCAGCGCGGCACCATCGGTCATAATATAGGCGATGGACAAGCCTGGCCTTTCTTCCAAGGCCGCCACCAGGGCGGGAACCAGTTGGCTGTGTAAGGTGCCGACGATGACCGGCAGGCCATCCAGGCTGTCTTTCTCCTCGAGGATAGCATGGTGGGGACTAGCTTCTTCTTCAATACTACAGACCTTCAGCTGTAAGGGGGTGTAACGCAGTTTCATAATATGTCCCCCGGGGGATGGATCGAGGTGTTCTTGTCCTTCGATATGGATGATGAAATGCCATCCTCCACTGCCTAAACCGAGTTCCACCGCCGTGGTGTTGAGGATGACCCGCTGGCCGACGCTGATGGGCCCCGTCAAGTGGGTAAAATTGATCCCCCGGGCGGGCCCATCTTCTAGTTCTAAATCAACCCAGCTAATACCGGGTCTTTGCCGGCGGATGCCGGTGACTATACCAGGACGGGTACGGATCACTTGTCTCCCCCCTAACTTAGGACATAAAAAAACATAAACCGGAGAGAATCCCGCGGTTTATGTACATGGAAAAGAGTTCGAAGGACATTACTTACGGTTTGTTCTGCGACCTGATGACCGTGCTTCCGAAGGCACTGATTCACCCTCTTCGCGAGGGAGTAAATCCTTACGGGAGAGGTTAATTCGTCCCTGGCTATCGATTTCGATGACTTTGACCATGACTTCATCACCGACATTGACCACATCTTCCACCTTGGCGACCCGTTTGTGGTCCAGTTTGGAAATGTGGACTAAACCTTCCTTGCCGGGGAGGATTTCCACAAAGGCACCGAAATTGGTGACTCGTTTGACCGTTCCCAGGTAGGCTTCACCGACTTCCACATCCTTGACCAGTCGTTCAACTTGGTGGACGGCCTTTCGGGATGCTTCTTCATCTACCGAAGCGATATAAACCTGGCCATCGTCCTCAATATCGATGGTCACGCCCGTTTCTTCGATGATCTTGCGGATGGTCTTACCACCAGGTCCGATGACATCCCGGATCTTATCGACGGGGATGGTTAGCTTGACGATCCGTGGCGCATAGACGGAGATATCCTCCCGGGGAGCGGCGATGGCCTCTTCCATCTTATCGAGGATGAAATTCCGTCCCTTGCGGGCTTGTTCCAGGGCTTGAGTTAAGATCTCCCGGGAAACACCGCTGATCTTGATATCCATCTGCAAAGCGGTAATGCCATCGCGAGTGCCGGCCACTTTAAAGTCCATATCACCCAGGGCATCTTCCAAACCTTGGATATCGGTGAGGATGGCAAATTTTTCCCCGTATTTAACTAACCCCATGGCGATCCCGGCCACCGGCTTTTTAATGGGTACACCGGCATCCATGAGGCAGAGGCTGCTACCACAAATACTAGCTTGGGAGGAAGAACCGTTGGATTCGAGGATTTCGGAAACAACACGGATGGTGTAGGGAAATTCCTCTTCCGAGGGGATGACCGGTAACAGGGCCCGTTCTGCTAGGGCACCATGGCCGATTTCCCGGCGTCCAGGGGAGCGCATGGGTCTTACCTCTCCGACGCAATAGCCGGGGAAGTTGTAATGGTGTAGGTAACGTTTGGTATCTTCATCTTGTAGATCGTCGATCATCTGTTCATCGGATTTCACCCCAAGGGTACAGACGGAGAGAGCTTGGGTTTGTCCCCTGGTAAAGAGACCTGAACCGTGGGCTCGGGGTAGTAACCCGACTTCGCAGCTGATGGGTCTGATTTCGTCTAAGCCCCGTCCGTCGACCCTGGTTCCCTCTTCGGTGACGAGACGGCGGACTTCATCTTTGATGATTTGATCGAGGACGTAGTTGATATCCTTAGCGACTTCTAGATAGGCTTCTTCTTCTAGCTGTTCTTGGAAGTGTTGGTGGGCAGCCTCTTTGGCTTCCTTTGTTGCAGCTTCCCGGGAGAGCTTATCACTATTCTTGATGGCCCCTTGGATTAACGGGGTGGCATGGGAGCGGACTTGTTGTTCCAACTCTTCAGGAACGGTGTAGAGCTCGATGGGCAGCTTTTCTTTCCCCATTTCGGCGATGATCTCTTCCTGGGAGGCCACCAACTTCTTAATCTCGGCGTGGCCGAAGGCGATTCCATCGAGGACTGTTTCTTCAGAGACTTCCTTAGCCCCCGCTTCAACCATGATCACCGCATCTTTGCTTCCCGCGACCACCAGTTCCATTTCACTTTCGGCCTGTTCTTCTACCGTCGGATTGAGGATGAATTCTCCATCGATTAGACCGACCACTACTCCGGCGATGGGGCCGTCGAAGGGGATATCGGAGACACCTAAGGCGACCGAGGCGCCGAACATAGCCGGTATTGTCGGTGGCTTGTCTTTATCCACCGAAAGGATGGTGGCTACCACTTGGACATCGTTGCGAAATCCCTCGGGGAACAAGGGACGGATAACCCGGTCGATCATGCGGGCCGACAGGACAGCATTTTCGCTTGGCCGTCCTTCCCGACGGATGAAACCACCGGGGATTTTGCCGATAGAGTACATTTTTTCTTCGTAATCGACCAACAGGGGGAAGAAATCGATCCCCTGTCGGGGTTCTTGGCTCATGGTCGCGGTGACCAAGACGACTGTGTCACCGTAACGGACCAAAACAGAGCCGTTAGCTTGCTTAGCGTATTTGTTCACCTCTAATGATAATGGATGACCTGCCATTTCCAGGTGAAAGACTTTTTCCATGGACTTACCTCCTAATATTGCGCCAAACTCCCGGGCCTTATGTAGTATCCCTCCACCCGGGAAATAGATTCTTCCGTGGTAAAAAGGAGCGGGGGAAATCCCGCTCCTTTAACGTCGGAGTCCTAAACGTTCGATCAGGTTGCGATAGCGTTCGATATCCTTCTTCTGCAAATAGTTAAGCAGACCACGCCGCTGACCGATCATCTTGTATAATCCCCGGCGGGAGTGATGGTCATTCTTATGGACCTTAAGATGCTCCGTTAGTTCGTTGATCCTGGTTGTGAGGATAGCCACCTGGACTTCCGGTGAACCGGTATCCTTCTCATGGATACGATAATCCTCAATGACTGCCTGTTTGTTTTCCTTTTCTAGTGCCAAATTCTTAACCTCCCTTAAATTGGACCACCTAAAGCCAAGAAAATCGGTGGAGGTGGCACGATATTCCTAGCTATAGGTTAACCTCCACAGGTATTTTAGCACAAAGGGACCGTAATGTAAACTTCTGGCCTGCTTTCAGCTCCTGCCGGCCCCTTCCAGTTGAAGGTAGATCTGGCGGCCTTGATGAAGGTCCCTGTGCATCTGATCCTGTAATTGAGCTGGCGAATGGAAACGACGTATCGGCCTCAAATATTCGAGAAACTCGACACTGATCTGGCGCTGGTACAAATCACCGCTGAAATCGGCGATGAATAGTTCGATGGTGGGCACCATCTGGTTATGGAAAGTCGGTTTCGTACTGATGATCAGCAAGCCGTAGTAGTTCTTCCCTTCTAGGGGCACCCGTACCACATAAACCCCTTGCCCCGGAACGATCTTCTCCGGGGGAGGCTGTATATTAGCCGTGGGAAAACCGAGGCGCCGTCCCCGGCCTTCCCCGGGGATGACCTTCCCTGTTAAGGTGAAGGGATAGCCGAGGAGGCCGTTGGCCGCCTCGATTTGTCCTTGGAGAAGGCGCTCCCGGATTACGGTGCTCGAAACTACGGTCGCCCCTATTCTCACCGGATTCAACACTTCCAGGCGAAACCCATAGGCTTGGGCATAATCGGACAGCAATCGGGTGTTACCTCGCCCGTCCTTGCCAAAGGTATAATCATACCCAACGACCAAGACCCGGGCCCCTAATTTCTCCAACAAAAGGCCTTTCACGAAGTCTTCGGGGGCAAGGTTGGCGAACTCCTTAGTGAAATCGACCAGATGGACATCATCGATGCCCACCCCTCGGATTAGCCTTTCCTTTTCCTCTAAGGTCGTCAGCAACTTTGGTCCTCGGCCGGCGACCACTTGCAGGGGATGTTGGCGAAAGGTGAAGGCGACACTGGGATAGCCCTCGGTCTTGGCGATCTTAACAGCTTGTCTTAGTAATGATTGGTGGGCCAAATGGACTCCGTCGAAGGTGCCCAGGGCCACTACCGTAGGTGATTTGCACTTCATTTTAATTTCCCTCGCCTGTGATTTGGCCGTGCTCGGCCAAGACTTTCTTCGGTGCGCAGATCCCGCTTTGGATGTGACCGATAGCTAAAAACAGTCCTCCCCGATCATAAAGGCGGACCAATCCCGTTTCCCCTTGGAGGGGAATGGCTACTCCGTTGAGGACCTTGCGGGCTTGATTTCCATCGAGGTAGATGGCGGGAAAGGAAAGGACCTCATCCATCGGCAACAGATGGCGGCGGTAATCGGCCGCCACTTCTTCTAGGGTTACCGCCTGTTCTAGGGTGCATGGACCTGTCTTGGTCCGGAGCAAAAAGGATAAATGGGCACCAGTGCCTAATCGCTGGCCTAGGTCATGGCAGATGGTGCGGACATATGTACCTTTGGAGCAGTCGATATCGAATAAAACCCGGCTGCCCTTGGTGATCAACGCCGGAGGGTCGCGAAACTGGAGCCGATAAACGGTGATCCGGCGGGGGGGCCGGGCTATTTCTTCACCCCTATGGGCCCATTTGTACAGGGGCTGGCCCTTGATTTTGACCGCGGAAACCATAGGCGGAATCTGTTGCTGGGACCCTTCAAAATCCTTAGCTGCCTTTTCCACTTGGCTCCAAGGAATCTGAAAACTCCCAGCCTCGGCGATGATTCTCCCCGTGGCGTCCTGGGTATCGGTGGTGATGCCAAAATAGATTTCACCCCGATAGGACTTATCGCTGGCTTGTAAATACTCGGCGATACGGGTTCCTTTGCCGAGACAGATGGGCAACACCCCTGCCGCCGCAGGATCTAGGGTCCCTGTATGACCAACCCGGCGCAAACCGGTGATCCGGCGGATGTAACCCACCACATCATGGGAAGTCATCCCCGGTGGTTTTAAGATGTTGAGTACTCCGTCCATGGACCTAATTCCCTTCTGAGATGGTGCTGGGCTAGAGATAAGACTTGGGGGACCACCTCTTCTAGACTCCCCGGTAGTGTACATCCTGCCGCTCGCGGGTGACCGCCACCACCAAGTTCTTGGGCCAGCTGCCCAACATTGAAGACCCGTTGGGAACGGAAGCTTACTTTGACTTCAGCGGGGCCTTCGGTGAAAAAGATCCCCAGCTCTACTCCCCTGATCATACGGGTATAACCGACGAAACCTTCTAGATCCCCAGGATCCAAGGGATACTTTTCCAACAACCATCGGGGCAAGGCAGCCCAAGCTACGGGACCGACGCATTCGATGGAATTCAAAACCTCGCCGAGGATCTTCATATAGTTCAGGGGACGATTCTCATATAATTCCCGGTTGATCTCCCCCGGTTGGGCCCCCAACTCTACCAGTTGGGCAGCGGTAGTTAAGACTTTACCGGTGGTATTGCTGTATCGAAAACCGCCGGTATCGCCGACCAAGCTGGCATACAGACAGGTGGCACATTCCCTATCGGGCTGAAGCGCCAAGTCTACCAGCAATTCATAGACTAACTCCCCGGCAGCGGCCGCGGCCGGTTCAACCCAATTGATGTGGCAATCCCGAGGATTACTTTGGTGGTGATCGATATTGATCACTAAGGGCCCTTGAAAATAGGCAGGGGGCAAGCCCGTCCGGTCCCGCTCACAATCGATGATCACTACTCCATCGGGAGAAAAATGTCCGTTCGGTGAAAGAACAGTCTCACTGCCCGGGAGGAATCTGAGGGTCGGGGGTACCGGGGTGGCGCAAATAATTTGGGCCTGTTTCCCCATTCGTTCTAGAGCCCACTTGAGGGCCAACAGGGAACCGAGACAATCGGGATCTAAATCGACATGGCCGGTTAACAGCCAGTTTTGGCCCTTAGTTAAGCCCTCGATCACTTGTCCTTTAGCCATCGTTATCACCGTCGGGATTGATTTCCCTTAACAGACCGAAGACCCGTTCTGCATGTTCGAGGGAGTTATCCAAATGAAAGGTAATTTCCGGCGTGTGATAGAGCCGCACCCGGCGTCCGATTTCCGTACGGATGAAGCCGGTGGCATTCTTTAGTGCTTCCATGGTTTGCTCCTTGACCTCATCGGTACCGTAAATACTCACATAGGCCTTAGCATACCTTAGATCTTTGGTCACTTCCACATCGGTTAAGGTGACAAATCCCAAACGGGGATCCTTCAGCTCTCGCTGCAGGATCTGACCAATTTCCTTTTTTAAGGTTTCCTTCACCCTTGCAGCACGCGGGAAACCCATAGGCGCTCCTCCTTGTCTCGGTTCAATAAATCTCGATTACATAATCGGTTATTTCCGCTTCGTAATTGGTTTCGATGAACTGGATGACCTTCTGGAGCATGTGCTGGATATGCTGCTGTTCATTGCCGACACAGGCCAAACCGATGGTGGCTCGCTGCCAACGGTCTAGATGGCCGACTTCGGCGATGGACACGTTGAATTGGCATTGGATCCTGTGGATCATGCTCTTGATGATCCGACGTTTACCCTTTAAGGATTGGCAATCCATTAACCATAATTCCAAAGAACAGCTGCCGATGAACATTGTACTCACCGGGGAACTTCCTGCATTTGGAAGGCTTCCAGAACATCTCCTTCTTTAATATCGTTAAAACGTTCGATACCTATCCCACATTCGTAACCGGCACTGACTTCTCGGACATCATCTTTGAACCGTTTGAGGGAGGCGATTTGGCCTTCAAAGATGACCACATTATCCCGTAAAACTCGGATCTGGGCCGAACGGGTGATTTTCCCTTCCAAGACATAAGAGCCGGCGATGACACCGACGTTCGGCACCCGGAAGGTGGCCCGGACTTCGGCCTGCCCCAAGACGACTTCTTCGTATTCCGGATCGAGCAAGCCCTTGATGGCCGCTTCTACTTCGTCGATGGCTTGGTAAATGATGCGGTGGAGGCGGATATCGACGCCTTCCCGTTCGGCGGCGAGGCGGGCCGTCTGGTCGGGACGGACATTGAAGCCGATAATCACCGCGTCCGATGCTGCCGCCAGGTTAACGTCCGATTCCGTTACCGCTCCGACACCACCGTGGATGACGTTGATTCTCACTTCTGTCGTCGACAATTTTTCCAAGGAACTGCGCAAGGCTTCCACGGAACCTTGGACATCGGCCTTGATCACCAGGTTAAGCTGTTTTACTTCCCCTGATTTTATCTTGATGTTTAAATCATCTAATGTCAAGCGGGCCGATCGGTTCCATCCCGTTTGTCGGATATTCTGGGCCCGTTCATCGGCCAGCTCCCTGGCTTCCCGCTCATCGGCGGTGGCGGTGAAGATCTCCCCTGGTTCCGGTACATCATTGAATCCTAATACTTCTACCGGTGTGGAAGGTCCTGCCGTTTCCACCCGTTTGCCTTGGGCGGTGATCATGGCCCGTACCCGGCCAAAGACAGGGCCTGCGACGATGGGATCACCGATTTTCAATGTTCCCTGCTGGACTAAGACCGATGCCACAGGACCTCGACCCCGGTCTAATTCTGCCTCGATGATGGTGCCTTGAGCCAATCCTTCGGGATTCGCCTTTAGTTCTTGCATTTCGGCGACGAGGAGGATCATTTCCAATAGTTCATCGAGACCTTGTCTTTTCAACGCCGAGACGGGGACACAGATGGTATCTCCCCCCCATTCCTCAGGGACCAACTCGTATTCCGTTAGTTGTTGTTTGACCCGGTCGGGGTTAGCTTGGGGGCGGTCGATTTTGTTGATCGCCACGATGATGGGCACCCCGGCTGCCTTGGCGTGGTTGATGGCCTCTACCGTTTGGGGCATCACCCCATCGTCGGCGGCGACGACTAAAATGGCGATATCGGTGACTTGGGTTCCCCGGGAACGCATAGCGGTAAAGGCCTCGTGGCCCGGTGTATCGAGGAAGGTGATCTTCCGACCTTCTAATTCCACTTGATAAGCACCGATATGTTGGGTAATACCGCCGGCTTCACCCGCGGCCACCTTAGTCTCCCGAATTACGTCTAGCAGAGAAGTCTTGCCGTGGTCCACATGGCCCATGATGGTGACGATGGGGGGCCTTTCCGCTAGCTTGGCGGGATCCATGGTTTCTTGTTGGATCTCCCGACTTTCCTTTTGAGGTCTTTCCACGGTGAAACCTAGTTTTTCCGCTACCATACAGGCGGCAGCGTGATCGATAGACTGGTTGATCCCCGCCATGACCCCCTGCATCATCAACCTTTTAATTAATTCGGTGGCGGGAATTCGGCATAGTTCGGCCAGCTCCCGAACGGTGATTTCATCACCGATGATAATCGGTGCCGTTGGGTCTTTTTTCGGCGCGGCCTTAGGATTTTGTGTAGGCTGAGGCCTCTTACGGGCCGGTTGCTTGCTGGGTTTTTCCTTAATCTTGTCTTTAACTGGCTTAGTCGGCCGGATGGGGGTTTCAACTTCCGGTTCTTCTTCGTTGCTTTGGAAATGGTCCCGCACCAATTGGGCAATATCTTCATCGATGGTGCTCATATGATTCTTAACATCGGCACCGAGATCTATTAAAAAGTCGACCATGGTCTTGCTCGCAATTTTGAGCTCTTTGGCCAGTTCATAGATCCTTGTTTTCGCCATACTCATCACTCCCGGTAATTCTCTGCCCAGGCAACCCTTGACCGAGGATATGGGCAAAACGTTCATCGGTCACGGCCACCACCGAGCGCATCGGCTTGCCGATGGCACGACCTAATTCTTCTTTGTCAATGTCGGTGAGGATACAGGGGACTTGGTTGCGATTCGCCAAAAGGACGAAATTTTTCCGGGTTTTGGAGCTGGCATCGGCCGCCAGGAGTAGTAAATGAACTTGGCCCCTGGCTAAGGCCCGTTGGACAGCTTGGTCTCCGGAAACCAATCCACCTGCTGACTGGGCGAATCCTAACATACCTAAACTCTTCATCTTCGGCCCTCCAGCTGGGCTTGGAGGTTTTCAATCACCTCTGGGGGGATCTCCGTCTGTAAAGCCCGGGATAAAGCTTTGCTTTTTAGGGCTTCGGCTAGACATTGGGGCGAAGGGCAGATGTAGGCGCCCCGTCCCGAACGTTTCCCCGTCTCATCAAAACTGATGTTTCCTGTCGGTTCCCTGACAATCCGCCACATCTCCTTCTTTGCCTTTACCGTCCGACAACCAACGCAAGTCCGTGAGGGGATTCTCTTCGGCCTGGGCATCTGCAATCCCTCCCGATGATCTATTCTTCGAAATCGAAATCATCAAGGCTTAATTCCGAAAGGTCCCTCAGGACCCGGCGTTTCTTCCCCTTAGGCTTAGGTTCGTCGTCCT
>JBMNRY010000039.1:0-17103 GCA_050944915.1 Limnochordia bacterium | reverse complement strand
GCCCGTTGGTTGCCGGCTTCCATGGCGGCTTCGATATCCCGCATATCATGACTGACACCGGAGAGACCTTTCATACCGCTTTGCTTGTTGAGGAGATCGCTGCATTCTTCCACGCTTAAGCCCAGCTTCTCCATCAGATGTAAGGGGATGCAGGGGTCGATGCTACCGCAGCGGGTACCCATGATCAGGCCTTCCAGGGGCGTTAAGCCCATGCTGGTATCGATACAACGGCCGTCTTTCACGGCGGTAATGCTGGCGCCGTTACCTAAGTGACAGCTGATAATCTTTAGGTCCGATAAAGGCTTATCCATCAGTTCGGCAGCCCGCATGGCCACATACTTATGGGAGGTGCCGTGGTATCCATACCGGCGAATATTATGCTTCTCATACAATTCATAGGGTAGGGCGTACAGATAAGCATGGGGTTCCATGGTGGAGTGGAAGGCGGTATCGAAGACGGCTACTTGGGGTGTGTTGGGCAACAGCTGTTCAATAGCTTCAATCCCGGCCACCGCTGGTGGATTATGGAGCGGGGCTAGTTCGCTGCACTTGTCGATGAGTTCCTTAGCCCGTTGATCGATTAAGGTCGGTTCAGAGAAGTATTCACCACCACTGACAACCCGGTGACCGACGGCATCGATTTCGCTGACATCGCCGATGACGGCGTCGGGGCCCGTCGTCAAAGCCGCAATGGCTTTGGCGATGGCCTGTTGGTGGTTCTTAATGGGCAGAGTCTCCACTTGTTTGCCTTTACCTTGAGGCACGTGGGTGAACTCGGCGTCATCAAGACCTATTCTTTCTGCTTTACCGTCGGCCAAAACGGTCTCTTGGGCCAGATCGTAAAGTTTGTACTTAAAAGAAGAGCTACCGCAATTAAGGACAAAAACCTTCATAAAAATAGCCGGTAGGGAAGAAACCGGCGTCACCCCTCCTTTTGCTCATGAAAATAACCGGGTCGATACCCTAAATCCCTCTGGTCCTAGGTATCTCCCGATTGGGACATATATCACCTGTTAAATTGTATCACTTTGTGTATTTTTACACAAGACACCTAGCCCATCTTTTCGACTTTTGGAGCCGTTAGCAGGAATTACACCTTCGACGGGAAAATATATTTGGCAAAAGGTGCATCCTAAGGAGGGTTATTCATGGGTGCTTTCTTAGAATTAGTCAGGATTGAGCATACCCTTTTTGCCCTCCCCTTTGCCTATACCGCCGCGTTTTTAGCGGCAGGCGGTATCCCACCGGCGGACAAGCTCCTTTGGATCACCGTCGCGTTGATCGGAGCTTGGAACGGCGCCATGGCCGCCAACCGCCTCATCGATTTGGAGTATGATGCCCAAAATCCCCGGACCAAAGATTGGGTGTTGGTACGGGGTCGGCTCCGCCCTCGCCAAGTGCAGATTTTCATGGTGGCCAATCTAGCCTCCCTGATCTATGCTGCCTACCGGCTAGGACCCATTTGTTTGGCCTTATCGCCCTTGGCCCTATTCTTCCTTATCTTTTATTCCTACACCAAACGGTTTACGCCCTTGGTCCATTTCTTCTTAGGAGGGACCATCGGTTTGGCCTCTTTGGGGGCTTGGCTGGCGGTGGCGGAAAGGTTGACTTGGGCCCCCATTTTCTTCTATGTTGCCATTAGCTTGTGGGTAGCCGGTTTTGATATCATCTATCACATCGCCGATGCCGATTACGATCGTCAGGTGGGCCTCCATTCCATCCCCGTTAAATGGGGCGCGACCAAAAGCATTAACCTGGCCCTCCTCCTCCATTTAGGGACGGTATTGTTCCTCTATCTTTTCTGGCAAGCCGCTGGTCTCGGCACCGGATTCCAGGTGGCCATGGCCCTGGTATTGCTCATTTTCGCCCGGGAAGTCTATTTGGTGCGCAGGCAAAGACTCTCTCTAGCCTTTAACACCAACTTAGTCGTCGGGATGATCATTTTTCTTTTCACCCTGTGGGATTTGTTGACAATCTAGGCCCTTTATGATAGTTTGATTGGATAACGAGGCTGTCCACTGGGATTAGAAGGTACATAGAAGTGGCAGTCTAATGATAGCCCTCAGCGGATCTGACTTTGTCTAATGCCTACTTCCCCAAGGGGAAGGGATTAAGAATTTATAGGGGGTAAGAATTATGGACTTTGCGGAAAAATTCGGAAAAGAAGGTTTGACCTTTGATGATGTATTATTACTCCCCGCGTATTCCGAGGTCTTGCCTGGGGACGTAGATACCTCCACTCGATTGACCAAGAAAATCCGTTTAAATATCCCGTTGATGAGCGCCGCCATGGATACCGTGACCGAAGGTCGGATGGCTATCGCCATCGCCAGGGAAGGCGGCATCGGGGTCATTCATAAGAATATGAGTCCCGAGGAACAAGCCCTAGAAGTCGATAAGGTAAAGCGCTCGGAAAGCGGCGTCATCGTCGATCCCTTTTTCTTATCCCCCCAGCATCGCATTAAGGACGCCTTGACCATCATGGAGCGCTACCACATCTCCGGTGTGCCCATCACCGAAAACGAACGTTTAGTCGGTATTCTAACTAATCGGGACTTGGTGTTCGAAGAAGACTTCGATCGCCCCATCAGCGAAGTGATGACCAAACATAACCTCATTACCGCCCCGGTGGGAACCACCCTCGAAGAAGCGAAGACCATTTTGCGCAAACATAAAATCGAGAAACTTCCCCTGGTCGATGAAGATTTTCGATTAAAGGGTCTGATCACCATTAAAGATATCGAAAAGGCCCGGATTTTTCCCAACGCGACCAAGGATGAAAGGGGCCGTCTGCGGGTGGCCGCCGCCGTCGGTATCGGCGATGATGGATTGGCCCGGGCTGAAGCCTTAGTAGATGCCCAGGTGGACGTTTTAGTCATCGATACGGCCCACGGCCATTCCCGCAGCGTCCTCAAGACCCTGGAGGAGTTCAAAAGTCGTTTCGGCCATCAAGTGGAGATCATCGTCGGTAATGTGGCCACCGCCGAAGGAACCCGGGATTTAATTAAGGCCGGCGCCGATGCGGTGAAGGTAGGGATGGGTCCTGGCTCCATTTGTACGACCCGGGTGGTAGCCGGCATCGGGGTACCCCAAGTGACCGCTGTTTATGACTGCGTCCAGGCGGCGGGAGATGTGCCTATCATCGCCGATGGAGGCATCCGCCATTCCGGTGATGTGGTCAAAGCCTTGGCCACCGGGGCCAGCGTAGTCATGATCGGCAACCTCTTCGCGGGAACCGAGGAGAGCCCCGGAGAGGTGGAAATCTACCAAGGCCGCAGTTACAAAGTCTACCGGGGCATGGGCTCCTTAGGGGCCATGCGCTGCGGCAGCAGTGACCGCTACTTCCAGATGGGCCAAAAGAAATTGGTGCCCGAAGGGATTGAAGGGCGGGTTCCCTACAAAGGGGCCTTATCGGATATGGTCTTCCAGTTGGTGGGAGGACTGCGGGCCGGGATGGGCTACTGCGGCGTGAAAGACATCGATGAGTTACGGACCAAGACCCGGTTCATCAGGATCACCGCCGCCTCCCATCGGGAGAACCACCCCCATGATGTACAGATCACTAAGGAAGCTCCTAATTACCATGCTTTTTAACCCCCGTGGCCGGGGGTTTTTTATCTAGCTGTCCCTGGATAAACTAATGAGGGAAAGGGAGGAGCTGCTAAATGAGTGAACTGATCCATGGTCGCCAAGCAAGACAGGAGATCCTCAAGGAAATCATCAAGGATCTCCATCGGGGAGTGCCCGTTGAAGAAGTCAAAGGACGTTTTAAGGCTCTGATCGCCGATGTGGGACCGCGGGAGATCGGGGAAATGGAACAACAACTCATCGCTGAAGGTCTCCCCGAAGAAGAAATCAAGAAATTATGTGATGTCCACGTTCAGATCTTTGAGGATGCCTTGGAACAGCAGGAAAAGCCCCAGGTGACTTCAGGCCACCCCGTCGATACCCTCCGCCGGGAAAATGAGGCCATCGCTCGGGTGGTGGAAGAGTTGACGGCCCAACTGAGCGATCTGGGCGATCCTCCCTCCGAGGAGAAACTGGCTGCATTGAAGGAAAGCATCCAGGCCAATTTGGAAAAACTGGGAGAGGTGGAAAAACATTACCTAAAAAAAGAAAACCAACTCTTCCCCGTGTTGGAAAAACATGGGGTCGGCGGTCCTTCAAAGGTGATGTGGGCCCTCCACGACGACATTCGAGCCTTGCTTAAAGAGGTACAAGAGGCCTTAAGGCAAGATGATCCCCGCCGTTTAGTCTACGGGGGGAAGCGTTTGCTGAACATGGTCGATGAGATGATCTACAAAGAAGAAAACATCCTCTTCCCCATGACCGTGGAGATGTTTACCGAAGAAGATTGGGCCCATGTCCATCGGGGAGAGGAAGAAATCGGTTATGCCCTTATCGAGCCAGGGGGCCAGTGGCAGCCGGTAAAAGCAAAAGGCCCAGTGGCCCAAGGGAGCGGTGTCATCGAGTTGGATACCGGGGTCCTAACACCGGAGCAGATCAATTTGCTGTTAACCCATCTGCCAGTGGATGTCACCTATGTCGATGAACACGATCGGGTCCGTTATTACTCCCAAGGCAAGGAGCGAATCTTTCCCCGCAGTTCGGGGATCATCGGTCGGGATGTCCAAAACTGTCATCCACCCAACAGCGTCCATGTGGTGACGAAGATCGTCGATTCCTTTAAGACGGGGGAACGGGATGACGCGGAATTCTGGATCCAGATGCAGGGGCGCTTCATCCATATCCGCTATTTTGCCGTGCGCGACAAAGATGGGGAGTATAGAGGGGTGGTGGAAGTCAGCCAGGATGTAACGGGGATCAGGGCTTTGGAAGGCCAGCGACGTCTTTTAGACTGGTAATTTGCCAAGGCTTGTCCCGGGGAACAAGTCTTCCCCCTACCGGCAACAGGTTACAGCATGGGCTGTTAGTCTTTAGGTAAACTAGAAAGGAAAAGCCCAACTTGCGGGGGGATGAACATGGCTAGTGTAAACTGTCCGTTTTGCAATACCCGTCACAGTCTCGCCGATCATGGGCAGGCCCGCTGTACTTGTGGGGCCCGGTATTTCATCGAACCTAGTTACGACTTAGACGATGAAACCTACATCCCCGGAGGTGATCTGGGGGGTCGTGAGCAGGTTGTCTCCTGTATGGAAGATGATGGAACGACCTATGAAGTAGTGTTCTATTAAAACTGGGCGAAATCTTCCACCGGTAGGGTAAAGACGATGGCCCCACCCGATTCAACTTCGATGGGCGGAGTGAGGGCGGGGAAATCCGGCGGAGCGAAGGTGACTAGGCGCTTCCGGCGCTGACAGGAATCCTTAATGATCTCCATGGCCCGGGGTACCTCGTCCTCGTTCAAGCCCATTAAAATAGTGGTGTTACCGTGGCTGATGAAGCCGCCGGTGCTGGCCAGGATAGTCGCCCGTAAACCGGCGGCCGTCAGTTTTTCCCTCAAGCTTCGGACATCTGACTTATCAACGATGGCCAACAGCAGTTTCATGTCCTGCACCCCCAAGATAGGCTTTTACGCTAAACTTCCCCTTCTAGCCGATAATTCCTCCCACTTCCCAATATGCTGATTAATTGAAACTGGTGATGAATAGATGGACAAAGTAGAAGTAGATGATCAAACCACTGATGTCTTTGATGGTGGTGATGATGGGGTCGGCTCCGGCGGCCTGGTCGAGGCCAAAACGGTTGAGGACATAGGGGACGATGAAGCCTAATCCAGCGGCCAAAGTGGTCGTTGTCGCCAGGGCAGCCCCTACAGCCCATCCGATACCGGGGGTCGTCTGCCACAGTTCGGCGAAAAAGCCGGTGATGAGCCCCAACACGATCCCCATGCTCAATCCAACCCCGACTTCCTTCAGCCAGTGGCGCCAAAAGTTGCTCGCATCCAGGTCACCTAAGACGAAGGCCCGGGCAAAGATGGTCGATGATTGGGTGCCGGTGTTACCCCCCATATCCATGATGATGGGGATGAAGACGGAAACGGCGGTGATGGTGGTCAAAGTCTCTTCGAAGGATTCGATCACCCCACCGGCTAAAAAACCACCGACCAAGGTTACGAACAGGAAGGGTAGACGGACCTGCCAAATCTCCCACAAAGTACCATGGAGCAGGCGTTTGCTGCGGCCTGATTCCTGTTGGCTTAGGGAAGCTAACCCTGCTTTGTCGAAGATGTCTTCCGTCGTTTCTTCTTCTAAAATGTCTAGGGCATCATCGATGGTCACCACGCCCACTAAACGGTTTTCTCCGTCGACCACTGGCACCGCCAGCAGGTCCCGGTCGTGCAGCAGCCTAGCCACAACTTCTTGGTCGGTACTGGTGACCACACTGACCACATTGGTATCCATCACTTGGTGTACCTTTTGATCCTTTTCGGCCATCACCAACCGGGGTAGGGTGATGATCCCTTGCAAGCGGCGCTGATCATCGGTGACATAAAGGGTATAGATGACATCTTCATCGGCCTTGCTGTGGCGGAGTTTTTCTAAAGCCTCGGCTACTGACACCTCCGCCCGCAACCGGACGTATTTGGGATTCATAATCCGACCGGCTGTTTCCGGGGGATAGCCGAGAAGATCGGCGGTCATTTCCCGTTCGGCGGGGGAAAGGGAGGCTAGCAGCTTCTTGGCCACCCGGGCTGGCAGTTCATCTAAAAGTCGGGCCCGGTCGTCGGGGTCCAAATTGGCGAAAAACTCATTAGCCCGTTCATCGGTGAAGGAGGCCAGGAGCTGTTCCTGAAGATCTACATCTAGTTGTTCGAAGACTTCCATGGCCAGCCCCTTATTTAGGAGCCGAAAGAGGATAATCATTTCTTGGGGTCTTAACCGGGCGATGATGTGGCAGATATCGATGGGGTCTGCCTTATTTACCTGTTCCTTGAGCCCTTCCATATCATTCCTAGATATTTTTTCGCGGATTTCCGCATACAGTGGCATTGAATCCCCCCCTCGAATTATTTTGTCCCCTTTTCGATGTTAAACTCCTTCGAGGACCTAAATGACCAATCCTGCAGAATTCTGGGGATTTTATCCAACCAGGGGATCTTGCCAGGGGAGCCGGAACCTGGTATCTTTAGGTGAAAAGGGCTACTCTTTGTAGAAAGGCGTTAGATTATGAATAATAAAATCGCTTTTGTTCTTATCTTAGCTTTAGTCCTCATTCTCTCCATCCCAGTGGGAGCCCAAACGGAATTCATTGTCGATAGCGAATTGTTATTGGAATACGATCTCCTCGATGAGCAACCGGAGGAGATCGTACGGAGGAACTGGCCCCGCTTTGTCCTCGTTGGCTTTAACAACCAACTAAATCTATTGATTTCCTTCGGCTTAATGATGGGCTTGATTCTCCTTTCCGCCCATTTTTGGGTGTATCGGGGCATCGGACGTCAGGAGGATATCATCCGGCGGGTGAAAACCAACCGCAAGGTGGTAGCCTTCACCTTCGACGATGGTCCCAGTCCCATTTATACCCAACAAATCCTCGATATTTTAGCCCATTACAAAATACGGGCCACCTTCTTTATGGTGGGCAAACATGTGGATGCTTATCCCGAAGTAGCCGCTAGAGTCTTAGCCGAAGGTCATGAAATCGGTAATCATACCTATAATCATATTAATGTTCCAACGACCCCTATGGCTCGGTTAGCGGCCCAGATCATCAAGACTAATTTTGCTATCTACTCGGTAACGGCCCAATTTCCAGCCTATGCTCGACCACCCCGGGGTATGTACGATGGCCGCTTCCGCCGTTTAGCCCGCCTGTTAGGCATGCCCGTCGTGTTATGGAGCCTGTCGGCCCAAGATTGGATGGAACGCAATCCTCCAGCCCGTATTGTCCGCCGGATCCTAGGGAAGATTCGCCCCGGCGATATCCTCCTCTTCCACGATAGCGGAGCTTTGCTCAGGGCGGAAGGTGCCCGCAGGGAGGGGACGGTGCAGGCCCTGCCCCTGATCATCGAAGGTTTACTGGACCAAGGCTATGCCATTGTCCCCTTGCGGGAATTATTAGCCCTGGAAAGGGAAGAAGAACTGGCTGGGACTTTACTGAAGGTCGCCGAGGGGTAAGGGCCCTTTAGTTAGCCCTGCCAGGGATGGCCTCTTTCCAAGGTCAGGGAGATTTCCACACACATCTTTTCCTCGATGATTCTGCCCCCCTTTTGCAAGCGGTCCTGGCTGCATCTAATGGTCATCTGCGCGCCTGTTACCCTATCGCCCGGGCGGGCACCGGGAATCTTCATACAGCAATCGATAGGCACATGGCGTACCAAGGTGCGGCATCGGCCCAAGCAGTCCTCATAGGTGATTTCTTTGCGTACCGAGCCGGTCACCAAGACCACATCCCGGCAAATGGTCACATCGGTAACCATCGGATACTTCCGTACTCTAAACTTCCGGGCCGGTAGACAGAGGCGAATCTCATCCACCGCAAGGACAAGGCATTCACCACATCGTCGACGATCATGTCCCTTTTCCACAGGTTTGCGCCCCCGCCATCTCTCCAATTCATCGGCTTGTCTTTGCCATTCCATCAAAGACCCTCCTTCCTTGAGGCTCAGCAGTCAATCCATCCTATGCCCCTTGGGTTGTCCCGAGCCATAGGGCAAAGGGCCTATCTTCCGAAGCTATCCATACATTCCCCCTAGGACATCCTGTTAAGTTTCCATTTTTCCTATTCAGGGAAAGGGAACTACGGGCTCCAGGGCTAAATCCTCGGTAGCTCCCTGCCCAATCCTGTGTATCGGCCGGATTTCCATTGGGCAGAGCCCCTTTTTTGTGGGCTTTCTCTCCCAGGGAAAAGGAACCCGGCCCTTCGGTGACCAATAACCTAGGTAGAGAAAAATATCCAAGGGAGGTAAACTTTAACAAAGGCAAGGGCAGGTGTCTTAACAGATGATCGTTGCGTTTACAGGCGCAGGGATTTCCAGGGCTTCGGGCATTCCCACCTTTGAGGAGCGACCGGAACTAAGGGACGACCTCATCATCGATAAGTGGTATCGGGAGCCGGAAAAGGTTTGGGCATCGATGCAAAAACTCCAGGAACTTATCGAGCGCTCCGAACCTAATCCCGCCCATCGGGCCTTGGCCGAGGCCGGGATTCCCGTGGTTACCCAGAATATCGATTCTCTCCACCAAAGGGCGGGCAGTGAAGAGGTGATCGAGATCCACGGCCATATGCGGGAAGTAGTCTGTACCCGGTGTGGTTACAGGGCTCCCTTCGGTAAGGAGCTGATGGCCTGTCCCCGGGATGGTCGGTATTTGAAGCCTGATATCGTCTTTTATGGGGAAGATCTGCAGCGTTGGCCCGACGCTGTCGATCTGATCGAAAGGGCGACGACCCTGTTGGTCATCGGTACCAGTCTGACGGTGGCACCGGCCTGTTATCTACCGACCATGGCAGCCAACAAGGGGGCCCGGTTGGTCCATATCAACCGTCGCGCTGAAGAAGAGGTACCCCGTTTTTTGCAAGGGTTAGCTTAAAGTAACGACGAGGGAGTGGTTAATCTTGCCGATGATGCGGGCCTTAATGAAAAACAAACCGGAAGCGGGAGCCCAAGTGGTGGAAATCCCCGTTCCCCAGCCGGGACCTAACGAACTACTAGTTAAAATTGAAAAGGCGGCTATTTGCGGCTCCGATGGTCATGTCTATCGCTGGCGGGCCAACGTCCATAGTCTAGTTTCCCTTTTGCCCTTCACCATGGGTCACGAGTTTTGCGGCCAGGTGGTCGATAAAGGGGCTAACGTCACCGGTTTTGAAATCGGCGATCTGGTATGTGGCGAAACCCATGTACCTTGTTTAGTCTGCAGCCACTGTCAGACGGGCCAAGCCCACATATGTCCCCAGATGGGTTTGATCGGCCGCAGCGTCGATGGCTGTTTCGCAGAGTATATGGTTTTGCCCACCAGCGCCGCTTGGAAATTAGCCCCCGGGATTTCCCCTGAATTTGGGGCCCTCATGGAACCTTTAGGTGTCGCCGTGCACGCCATCGATGAGGGATGTGTGTCGGGCAAGACGGTCATCGTCATGGGCTGCGGCTCCATCGGTTTGATGGCCATCAGGGTGGCTAAACTCTTAGGGGCCGTCCAAGTCATCGGTATCAGCCGTACCCCCAGCAAATTGGATCTGGCGGCCCAATTGGGAGCCGATTTAACTATTAATTCCGCCCAGGAAGATCCCCTGGAACGAATCAGGGATTTTACCGGCGGCGAAATGGCCGATGTCCTCATTGAAATGTCGGGGGATCCCCAAGCCTTCACCCAAGGGCTATCGATGCTGCGGGCCGGTGGTCAGGTAGTAGCCGTCGGCAACCCTCCCGAACCCTTTGCCATCGATGTCCTCGGTCAGGTGATCCTCCGGGAGATCACCATCTCCGGCATCTTCGGTCGGAAGATTTTCCACACCTGGCTCCTGGCACAAAAGCTAGTCCAAACGGGACAGATGGATATGAACGTCTTCCTCAGTGAGACCTTCCCCTTGGAAGATCACGCCGCAGCCTTTGAATTAGCGGCCCAAGTACCCCAAAGGGTATTATTCGATCCGGGGTTGAGAAAATAAAGGTCCAGCGTTGATAAGCTCCCCTTGTGGTCGACAGTTGAATTAACGTAACTGTTGATCACAAGGGGAGCCTTTTTATTCAAAAGGTATCATTTGACCAGAAGTCCTCTGTAGTGGGGGACTAGGATTAGGACAACAAAGGCAGCCAACAGAGCTGCTGCGCAGGAGCCGAACAATTACTTGTGGGTACTAAAAGAAAAGCAACGGCACCAACTTTGAACAATTGATGCCGTTGACTGATCTTAATCATTTCACTGTCCCTTGACGGGGTGCCCCTTACATCGTGTCTTCTTTTTATGGTTCAAGGTGTATATTTTCGGGCTCGTTATCCAAGTACTGGTTGGCAGTATCCTCTTCGGTGATGGACAACCCTCCCGGTCCTACGAGACTCGCTGAGCTAGCCCGCCAGATGGCACCGCCACTAATTGCCAGGTTGTTGGTAAAGTGATTGCCCTCTAGGACTACTTGCGCGTCGGATAGCAAACAAAGGGCGCCGCCATCTTGGTGAGCCTGGTTACCAACGAAGGTATTGCCTCTTAGTTCGTGATAGCCGCCGACGAAGGTGATCCCGCCGCCCCGGGGTGCCGTGTTGTAGGAGAAGGTATTCCCCTCAATAACTACTTGGTTATCTTCCATGGAGCCGATTCCGCCTCCATCCTCTTCAGAAATGTTACCGCGAATTTCATTGTTGCGGATGGTGACCGTCGAGGGAGAATCGATGAAAATGCCCCCTCCTTTACCATAACCGGACAGGTTCAACACCTTGTTGTTTTCGATTATATTATCTTCGATGGTGACCGCGGCGTTACGGATATAGATACCGCCTCCATAGGGGTTGCCGCCCTTCTCGAACCCCGATCCATTGGTGATGGTCAAACCTCTGATGGTTACAGTACTGTCGGTGATGGTGATACAGGCACCACGGCTTTGACCATCGATGATTGTATTCATCGGGGACTGACCCTGGAGGGTGAGATTTCGACCATTGATCACGATGTTTTCATAGTAGGTACCGGGTGGAATAGAGACTATTTGGCCGTCTTGGGTATTATCGATGGCTTCTTGGATGGAAAAACCGTTACCTGTCTCATCAAACCGGGCTGTGATCGACATGTCCTTGTTTATTGTAAATTCCACAGGGTTGGTCGATGCGGAAAGATCCCCCTTCCAGTGGCTAAACCGCCAGCCAAGGGCCGGTGTGGCCAGTAACTGGACTTTGGTGCCGGCGGGATATTCCCCTAAGGGAGGAGAGAACGTTACCGAACCATCTCCTTCCACAGAGAGGTTTATCCGATAAAGGGTGCCGTTCTCTTCGACGAAAATTGCGTAGACGGTCTTGTGATTATCCATGGTCAAGGAAGCGGGATTGGCTGTCCCCGTTAAGTCGCCTTCCCAATGGCTAAAGCTCCAACCTTCTTGGGGATTGGCGGTCAGATTCACTATTGTACCTTGTTCGAATGACTTTCCAGAAGGTTCAACCACCAGGGAGCCATTACCTACCACTATAGCTTCCAGGGAGTACTTTCCATCGATGGGGCCGCCGGTGGGGCGACCGGTAAAGGTGATGTTTTTTGTCTCCCGGCTAAAACTGTCCTGGAGGGGCTCAAAGATCCACCCGTCCCCTTTGGGGATTACCGTTACCGTACCCGAAAGGCCCCCCGCTTGCCAGCGGCCATTGGCATCGGTGGTGACGACGTTGCCGCCGACATAGACGGTAATGTCGTCGAGGGGTTGTTGGTCTTCATCGACTACACGACCAGACAAGGAGAAGGTGGTCGGTCGGGGACCGCCCCGTAGCCCACCACCACCTCCGCCACCACATCCGGTGAGCAGCAGGGCTAAGGTTAATATGATGAACCAGAGGGGGTTAATGCGCTTATTCATCAGCCTACCTCCCAAGCAGATTTGTCCACTACTGATCATCGGCATTTCGAGTTTACCCTTGTGTGATCTAGCGCACATAAGGGCAGAGAAATCGTCGGGGAGGTGTCGACAATATTTCCTTTTGTCGGGTTATTTGTTATAATTTATTGAGCCCTTCGTCGCGAAGAGGAGTTTTTTTGAGCAAAGGGGGGACAAGTTGTTATTTTTCTTACTAAAAACATAAGAGGTGACTTGCATGTGGACTAACCCCGTATTAGTCTCGGTGCTGGTGATGGTGGGTCTATGTTTGGTGAAACTAAACGTATTATTGGCCCTCATCCTGGCCGCTCTGGCGGGCGGTCTCCTCGCAGGGATGCCCCTGGGCGAGGTAATGAGTGTCTTAGTCGGTGGGATGGGAGGTAACTCGGAAACGGCCCTCAGTTATATTCTGCTTGGCGCCTTGGCCTTCGCGTTTAATAAGACTGGTGTGGCCGAGTTGTTGGTGAAACGCCTAGTGACCTGGATTAAAGGTCGAGGCACAGTCTTAGTCGGGGCTATCGCCTTTGTCAGCTGTTTTTCCCAAAACCTTATCCCTGTCCATATCGCTTTCATTCCCATTTTGATCCCTCCCTTACTCAAGCTAATGGATAGCCTGGAAATCGATCGCCGAGCGGTCGCCTGCGCGTTGACCTTCGGTGTGAAGGCTCCCTATGTAGCATTACCCATTGGTTATGGTTTGATCTTCCATAATATCATTAGGGACCAAATGATTGCCAACGGCATGCCCGTCGCGACCCAAGATATTTGGCCGGTGATGTGGTTCCCCGGTTTGGCCATGCTTATCGGACTATTAATCGCCATGTTCTGGACCTATCGTAAACCTCGCAGCTATGATTATGTGGCTGGCTCTGCGGAAGCGGTAGTCGCCGCGACCAGTCAAGGGGAAGTAGCCCAGTTTAATAAGGACCATCTGGCAGCCATCCTCGGCGGTGTCGTCGCTTTAGTGATCCAGCTGCGGACCGGCTCCCTACCCCTGGGAGCAACCATCGGTTTGGCCATTATGTGGGTGGCCGGAGCGATCAAATGGAGCGATTTCGATGAGTTAATCGATAATGGTATCGGTATGATGGGCTTTATCGCCTTTGTCATGTTGGTTGCTGCCGGTTACGGTGCCGTCATCCGAGCCACCGGTGGAGTAGAACAACTGGTCCAAGCTACCGTCGGTCTCATGGGTGGTAGTAAGGCCATAGCCGCTTTTCTAATGCTCTTCATCGGTTTAGTGATCACCATGGGTATCGGCACCTCCTTCGGAACGATACCCGTTATCGCAGCCATTTACGTACCCCTAGCAGCTACTATGGGCTTTTCCCCAGCAGCCACCATCTTGATCATCGGTGTGGCTGGAGCCCTCGGTGATGCCGGTTCACCTGCCTCCGACAGCACCCTCGGGCCTACGGCCGGGTTGAATGCCGATGGTAAGCATGATCATATTTGGGACACTTGTGTACCGACCTTTATCCATTTCAACATTCCCTTGCTCATCGCCGGGGTCATTGGAGCTGTGATCCTCGGTTAAGGGGAATCTGCCTTCGGACCCTTCTTCATCGGTAGATAAAGAAAGATCCTTTGGCGCTACGATGAACCTATCGATAGGAGTGCTTGGTCTTCAAATTGAACAAGCACTCCTGTTATTTTTCCGCGGCCAGCCAATTCCGTTAAGCCAGATCCCATACAGAAATGGGTATTGTCAAGGCCTCTGTGGAACAAGCTGCGGGTAGGTGGATAGAACCATAACCTAAGGGGTGCCCCGTCAGCGGGGGTTCATTTAACTCCCAGGACCTACGTCCATGGAAATTTTGGCTAAGCCGGAGTCATTCCAAGGATGGATCGGGCAGATGAATCCCCAATCTTGTCCGTTCCTGGGACTAAAGGAGTAATTGACCTATCTCGGTCCTATTGGTTCTCGAGTTTCCATGATTCACTAGGGCCCCTGCTCCATTCACTGGACTCGGTAAATTCCCATTTTTCCACGAATAGGGGATAATTGATCAAGATAAAAACATAAAGAGTGATAGGAGGAACAGGGGTATCTTTGCAGAAGTAAGAATCCTAGTCTTACTAGGTTTATGACCTAGGGCTATGGAGGAGGTGAGGGGGACTTCTAAAGGCTTGATAGTCTTTATGGGGGATGGTTTGATCTCGAGAACTATGTGATTAATTTCCTAATTATTGTTCCCACATTCACAAACGAGGAGGACGAACATGAAAAAGTCTTTTGTGTTACTCGTGGCCCTGTTAATGCTATTTAGCAGCTTTGCCTCAGCACAAGTCCAGACAACCGACGTCTTGGTCATCGGTGGAGGCGGTGCTGGTTTGTTGGCTGCTTTGACTGCTGCCGACGCCGGAGCCGATGTCATCGTTTTGGAAAAGATGCCCTTTGTTGGTGGCGCTACCCTCATTTCCGGTGCTTATCAGAGTGCTGCTGTCACGAAGGCCCAGGAACGGGAAGGCATCGTCGATAGTGCTGAAGATTTCTTCTTAGATCTGATGCATGGTGGGGAGTACACCAACGATGCCAGATTGACCTGGCTGTTGGCAGAAAGAAGCGGCGAAGTCGCTAACTATATGGAAGAAGTTGGCGTCAAGTTCCAGCCTGAAGTCTTCAAAGGTTTCGTAGAACACCGCAATCCCCGAAGCGTCGTTTGGGAAGGCCTTGGCCCTGGCTTGTTCCAGACCCTAAGCAAGGCCTGTGAAGTAAGGGGTATTCCCGTTCTGCTCCAGACCCGAGCCCATGAACTAACCCAGACCAATGGTAAAGTTGACGGCGCCATCGCCACCGATAAAGACGGCAACGAAATCACCTTCAAAGCTGATGTAGTCATCTTGGCTACCGGTGGTTATGGAGCTAATATGGACATGCGTCCTGACCATCTGAAGGATGTCCTCTTCTACGGCGCTGTTTCCTCCTCGGGGGATGGCCATCTGATGGCAGCCGCCGTTGGCGCCGAATTGCGGGACATGCATATGATGAAGATTTACCACAACGGCGTAGAGATCGGTCCCGGTCGGGCCCGCACCCTCCTACACCTTGATTCAGTTAATCTAGGCGCTATCTACGTCAATAGCGATGGAAAGCGTCAAGTCAACGAAATGTTAGATATGGTTTCCATCAAGAAGCGCCAGATGGCCCAAGACGATAATCAACTGTTCTTGGTCCTCGATCAAAAGATGATGGATCAACTTGGTCCTGAGCCCTTCGGTCATACCTGGCCTGAAGAGGAAATGGAGAAATTCTACGCCAAGGAACGGGGCGGATTCTCCAAGGGCAACACCTTAGCTGAAGCAGCGGCCAAGATGGGTATCAACGCCGATAACTTGGTCGCCACCGTTGAAGCTTACAACTCCTACGTGGCCCAGGGCTTCGACCCCGAATTCAACCGGCCCCATCTGCCTGCTCCTATCAGCGAAGGTCCCTTCTACATCTTCGAACAGAAGCCGCGGATGGCCACCACCCTCGGTGGACTCAACGTGACTCTGGACATGGAAGTTCTCGATGTCGATGGTAATCCCATTCCTGGACTCTTAGCAGCCGGGGAAATCATCGGCGGTGCCCATGGTAATGAATCGATGCCTGGTGTTTGTACCAGCTGGGCCTTTACAACCGGTCGTGTTGCCGGTGAAACGGCCGTACAAATGCTGAGTAAATAAGTACAAAAGGGCTGACCTAATACAGGTCAGCCCTTAATTATTTCATTCGTTTTTGATCCGTAACAGCTGATTGTTACCCTTAATCTATATCGTCCTTAACCATAATGAACGAAGGAGGAGCTTAATAGCCCCTCCCCTTTGTTTTCTAAGCGATGTCCCGCCGAGGAGGAAGATCATAATCCTTCAACAGGGCCATGAATTCTTCTCCTGTGATGGTTTCCTTCTTCAGAAGATAAGCGGCCAGTTCATGGAGTTTATCCATGTTATCCTTCAAGATGGAGATGGCCTTTTCGTGGGCCCGCTTAATGATGGCCAGTACTTCGCCATCGATTTGGGCTGCAGTTTGGGATGAACAAGAAAGGGATGTATCGCCGCCGAGATAGAGGTTATTCACCGTTTCTAAAGCCATCATATCGAAACGCTCGCTCATGCCCAGACGGGTGACCATGGCTCTGGCCAGTTTGGTCGCTTGTTCAATATCATTGGCTGCTCCTGATGTAGCGGTGCCAAAGATCAGCTCTTCCGCGGCCCGCCCAGCAGTAAGCACTGCGATCCTGTTGAGGAGTTCTTCCTTGGTCATCAACAGGCTTTCCTCTTCGGGGATCTGCATGGTATAGCCTAAAGCCCCTGAGGTGCGGGGGATAATGGTAATCTTGTGCACAGGAGCCGAATCATGTTGCAGGGCAGCGACCAGGGCATGGCCGATCTCATGGTAGGCGATGATTTGCTTTTCCTTGGGGGAAACGACGGCACCCTTCCTTTGGTAACCGGCGATGATTACTTCCACAGCCTCTTCCAGATCGCTTTGTTCCACATGATTGCGATTGCACCGTACGGCCCGCAAGGCGGCTTCGTTAACGATATTGGCTAGATCGGCCCCGGAAGCACCGGCTGTGGCCCGGGCGATGGCCTTTAAGTCCACATCGACAGCTAGTTTTACCTTCTGGATATGGACCTTGAGGA
>JBMNRY010000038.1:0-17228 GCA_050944915.1 Limnochordia bacterium | reverse complement strand
CGACGGAAATCGCCCTCTTTGCCGATCGGTGCGATATCAGCGAAGAATTAGCCCGTATCCAAAGTCATCTTCTTCAGTTTCGAGAGGAGCTCGCGGCTGGAGGAAGGATAGGCCGCAAATTAGATTTCTTACTTCAGGAGCTACATAGGGAGACCAATACCGTCGGTGTTAAGGCTAATGATGCCCAGATCGGCCAGTTAGTGGTGGAAATGAAGGGTCTGTTGGAGAAAATAAGGGAACAGGTACAGAATATCGAGTAAGAAGCCATCAACAGCCTGTGAGGAGGTAGCTACCCATGGATATTAAATTAGTTAATATAGGCTTTGGCAATATTGTTTCCGCCAATCGGATCGTCGCCATCGTCAGTCCCGAATCGGCCCCCATCAAAAGGATCATTCAAGAGGCCAGGGAACGGGGGATGCTCATCGATGCCACCTACGGCCGGCGCACTCGGGCCGTCATCGTCACCGATTCGGACCATGTGATCCTCTCGGCGGTTCAACCGGAAACGGTAGCCCATCGCTTAGCGGCTAAAGATACAGGAGTGGAGATCAACGATTAGACCATGCTAAAAAGAGGCTTGTTATTCATTCTTTCCGGCCCTTCAGGGGCTGGGAAAAACACATTACTCAATGAGGTTCTCAAGACGGAAAAAGATCTAGTCTACTCGGTGTCTGCTTCCACTAGACCACCCCGCCCCCATGAGCAGGAAGGTGTCCACTATTTTTTTCTCGGGCGGGACGAATTCGAAGGGAAAGCGCGCACGGGGGCTTTCTTGGAGTGGGCGGAATTCTGCGGCCACCTTTACGGCACCCCCAAAGCTTTTATCGATGAACAACTGGCCGCGGGCAAAAAGGTCATCTTAGATATCGATATCCAAGGGGCCCGGCAAATTAGGGCTAAAATGCCCGAGGCGATTTTGGTGTTTTTGTTGCCGCCCAATCTAAGTGAGCTGAGCCAACGGTTGCGGGGCCGTGGTACCGAAGTGGAAGAGGCTATTGCCAACCGTCTTGGTCGGGCCCGCAGCGAAATGGAAGCTATTTACGATTACGATTATGTTATTATCAACGATGATTTAAGCAAAGCGGCCCAACGTTTGCGGGCCATCATCGCCGCTGAAGGGCTGCGGCGGGAGCGGATCGATTGTGAAGCTTTGATTCGACAAGTCATGGAGGGGATACCAAAATGATGAATCAGCCACCTTTGGAACAACTCCTGGAAAAAACCGACAGTCGCTACACCCTCGTTGTGACCAGCGCCAAGCGGGCCCGGCAGTTGATCCAGGGAGCCGAAGCACTAGTCCAAGGCGAGTCTAGCAAACCGGTAACCCTGGCTTTGCAGGAGATCGCCGAGGACAAAATCCGTTATGAACGTACCAAAACGGGAATTAAATAAGTTTTGGCCGACGGCAGCCTGCAGCCAGTGCTGCAGGCCTTTTTGCGTCGCCTTGGGAGCGAAGTCCCATGCCAGTTTGTGCCGAAGTGATCGTTGATATATCGGCGGAACCCGTCGATAAGACCTTCCATTACCTGGTGCCGCCCTCCTTAGAGGATAAGCTGCAGACGGGCCACCGGGTCTTGGTTCCTTTCGGTCCCCGGCGAGTGGAAGGCTATATCATCGGGTGGTCTCAACCGGAACCAGATATCCAACTCAAGGAAATCATCAAACCCCTCGATCAAGAGCCTTTGTTGAGCGAGGAAATGCTGACCCTCGCCCATTGGGTAGCCGAGGAATACAATTGTTACTTAGTCGAGGCTATCAGCTGTTTTCTACCCCCGGGGATTAAGCTAAAAAGTAAAAGGGTGGACCAGAAAACCGTTCAGGTTTATCGATTGACTCAATCCCCAGGTGAGTGGCCCCGTAACCTTGGTCCCAAACAGCGGCAGGCCCTAGAGGCTTTGGCGGCAGCACCGGAGAATACCTTGCCCACAGCCCAGTTGCGCCAGTTGGGAGTACCCTATTCCTCCTTGAAATCCCTCCAACAGCGGGGATTGGTGGAGGAAGAACAGTGTAGGGTGCGCCGGGCTCCCCAGGGCCAAGGCCTTCCTGTTCTTGGGGAGGATTCTTTCCAACCGACAGAACATCAACGTCGAGCTTTGGAGGCCATCCAAGGAGGGGAGGGAGTCTTCCTTCTCCATGGCGTGACGGGCAGTGGAAAAACCGAAGTCTACCTGCGGGCCATTGCTCAGACCCTGCGGCAGGGGACGGGGGCCTTGGTGTTGACGCCGGAGATCGCCCTCACCAGTCAAATTTGGGGACGTTTTCAAGAACGCTTTCCAGGCCAAGTAGCCCTTTGGCATAGCAATCTTTCCTTGGGAGAACGCTACGATGAGTGGCATAGGATTCGTTTTGGAGGAGTCCCCATCGTCATTGGGGCCCGTTCAGCAGTCTTTGCCCCTTTGCAAAATTTAGGACTGATTATTCTCGACGAGGAGCATGAGCCCACATACAAACAAGGTGACCGCCATCCCCGCTACCACGCCCGGGCGGTGGCCATCGAGAGGGCTCGTTTAACGGGGGCGAAGGTCATCCTCGGTTCGGCCACACCCTCCTTGGAAAGCTATCACCAATGTCAACTAGGCCGTTATACTTACCTCCAATTGCCCCAGCGAATCCATGATCTACCTTTGCCCCCCGTGGAGATCGTCGATATGCGCCGGGAACTGAAGGAAGGTAACCGCTCGATTCTTAGCAAAAGTTTGCGCCGGGCCTTAGAGGAAACCCTAAGGGGGGGAGACCAAGCCATCCTCTTTTTGAACCGGCGAGGTTATACGACCTTTGTATTATGTCGGGCCTGTGGAGAAGTTATCTATTGTCCCCATTGTGCCGTCAGCATGACTTATCATCAGGTGGACCGACGACTGCGATGTCATTATTGTAATTATCAGATGGACGTTCCCGCCCAATGTCCTCGGTGTCGTAGCGATGCCATCCGCCATTTTGGCGCCGGCACCCAGCGGGTTGAGGAAGTGTTGATGCGGGAATTCCCCCAGGCTCGCATCGGTCGCCTCGATGCCGATACCACAAGCAGGAAGGGAGCCCACGCCCGCATTTTAGGTGCCTTTCAACGGGGAGAACTCGATATTCTCGTGGGGACCCAAATGGTGGCCAAGGGCTTAGACTTTCCTCGGGTGAATTTGGTGGGCATTTTGGCTGCGGATATGAGTCTGAACCTCCCCGATTTCCGGGGGGGAGAACGGACCTTTCAGTTGTTGGTCCAAGGGGCCGGACGCTGTGGTCGGGCTGAAGGGGGAGCGCAAGTGATCATTCAGACTTATAACCCGGAGCATTACGCCATCGTCGCAGCCTCTCGCCATGATTATACTGGATTTTCTCGCCAAGAGCTCCAGTTTCGCCGTCAGATGGAATTTCCCCCCTTCTGTCGTCTCGTTCGCCTGGTTTTAGCGGGAGAAGGAGAAGGTGATGTCATCCACGGGGCTGAACTGTTAGCCCGCCTCTTACGGCCTGCTGTAGGGCGTCAGGGATGGAAGCTGATGGGACCGGCGCCGGCACCTTTAGGGAAACTGCAGGATCAGTACCGCTGGCACCTTTTACTAAAGGTCCCTTTAAATGATAAACTAGAGTTGAAGGAATTGCTGGGTAATTTCCAGGGGAGCAATGTTGCGGCCAAAGTCAAACTAGCCGTTGATGTGGAACCCCTGTCGATGCTCTAAGAAAGGAGACCCCATGGCAATACGAGAGATAGTCAAGGTGGGCCATCCCGTATTGAGGAAAAAGGCCGCACCGGTGTCCAAGATAACAAAACAATTACGTAAATTAGTCAGGGATATGCAAGCGACCATGGAAGAAGCGGCCGGGGTCGGTTTGGCTGCTCCCCAGGTCGGGGTGAGCCTCCGCTTGATCGTGGTGGCCGTAGGGGAAGAAAACCTCGTTTTGTTTAATCCTCAGATCATCGAAGAGACGGGGGAAGACATCGATGTGGAAGGATGTTTGAGTATCCCCGGACTTAACGGTTACGTGAAACGGGCTGCCCAAGTCACCGTTATCGGTTACGACGAACGGGGCAAAAAGGTCACCCTTACCGCAGAAGGTTTGTTAGCCCGGGCTTTGCAGCATGAAATCGATCATTTGGACGGTATTCTGTTCGTCGACCGCCTCATCGATCCCCCCGAAGAGGAGGAAGAGGACCAATGCGAATAGTCTTTATGGGTACACCAGAATTTGCCGTTCCCTCCCTGGAAGAGTTGGTCCGACGGGGCCATGAATTGGCTCTGGTGATTACCCAACCCGATCGTCGGGCGGGAAGGGGCCAAAGAGTGAAGTTTTCTCCGGTGAAGGAAAGGGCCTTGGAGCTTGGTTTAGAACTCCACCAACCGGAGGATGTCAACGACGATGCTACTTTCCAGCTGTTGGAAGGATTAAGCCCTGAGGCCATCGTCGTCGTCGCCTTCGGTCAAAGGATTGCTCCCCGACTCTTAGACTTGCCTCCCCATGGGTGTATCAATGTCCATGCTTCCTTGTTGCCTAAATACAGGGGTGCCTCCCCCATCCAAAGGGCCATTATGGAGGGGGAATCCATCACCGGTGTGACCATTATGGAAATGGATGTGGGTTGGGATACAGGTCCCATCTTAAGCCAACGGGAAGTGGCCATTGAAGAGGGAGAGACGGGGCAAAGCCTCCATGATAAATTGGCCCAAGAGGGAGCCCAACTGTTAGGGGAAACCTTGGAAGAAATACATCGGCTGGCTCCCCAAAAGCAGGATGATTCTTTAGCGACCACCGCGCCCAAAATCGAAAAAAGGGATGGCCTAATCCGGTGGAGCCGACCGGCGATAGTTATCGACAGGCAAATCCGAGCCCTCGATCCTTGGCCGGGCACCTATACCGAGCATGGAGGCCGGGTGGTAAAAATCCTGACCGGGGAAGTAGTCTCCGCCAGCACCGGCCAACCGGGGGAGATCATCGCTATCGAGGGGGATGGTTTTACCGTTCGCTGCGGCCAAGATGCCCTCTTGGTCCGGGAAGTGCAGCCGATGAATAAGGCCAAGATGAAGGGCAGCGATTATGTCAACGGTTACCGGTTGCAAATTGGCGATCTGTTGGGAGAGGTTTAATCCATGGGTCGGAAGCGCATCATTTTGACTTTCAGCTTCATCTCCCTCCTAATCATCGCCTTACTGATGGGAGGGATCTGGTATCTGGCCAGCAATCGGGGTCCTGAATGGGGTCAACGGTTGTTGGGAACCATTCTTTCCTTGGCCACCTTCGCCTTAGCCTTTGGGGCCTTGTTCCTCATTTTATTGGCCGTGGCCTTGTTGGCAGGCAAAGGGGCACCTTTGGAATCCTTGGCCGCTGGGATCATCGGCCGTTTCTTTCCTTTGTCTTTAAGTCTGGCCCGTATTTTCGGCATCGATGCCGATGAAGTCCGGGCTTCTTTTCTCCAAGTCCATAATGAATTGACAAGGAGGCAGAAGACCAAGATTCCCCCGGAACAGCTGTTGGTCCTTGGACCTATCTGCTTGCAAAAAGCCGATTGTAAGTATAAAATTAGTCGTGAAGTAGATAATTGCCGTCGCTGTGGAGCTTGTCCTGTCGCAGATCTATTAGCACTGCGGGATAAGTATGGTTTTCAGTTAGCCATAGTCACCGGTGGTACCAGGGCCCGTCAATTGATCAAGGATTTAAGACCCCAGGGCGTCATCGCCATCGCCTGTGAACGGGATTTAACCAGCGGGATTCAAGATTCCCGGCCCTTGCGGGTCATTGGCATCACCAATCAACGCCCCCATGGACCTTGTTATGAAACCTTAGTAGATATTCCCCAATTGGAGCAAGCTATAAGGGAACTGATTGAGCTTAAGTAGCAGCTTTGGATCACCGGGAAAGGTTTATTATAGCAAGGGAGGTTGAACTTATGTTTTTTTATGATTGGACTTGGATCGTAGTTTTGCCGGCTTTGTTTTTGGCCATGTATGCCCAAAGCAAAGTCACCAGCACCTTCCAAAGGTATCTCCGAGAGGGTTCCCGTTTGGGTAAAACGGGGGCCCAGGTAGCCAGGGAACTCCTGGATCAGAACGGTCTCCATGATGTACCCGTGGAAATGGTTCACGGTCATTTGACCGACCATTATGATCCCCGCTCCCGGACTTTGCGGTTGTCCTCGGCGGTTTATCAAAGTACTTCCTTGGCGGCCTTAGGGGTGGCAGCCCACGAAACAGGTCATGCCCTACAGCACGCCCAGAATTATATTCCCTTAGGGATCCGCAATAATATTTTTCCCATTGCTGCCTTCGGTTCTCAAATGGCCTTTCCGCTGTTCTTCATTGGTTTCCTTTTCCGGGGAGCCTTCTTGATGGACTTAGGCATCCTCCTTTTCGTCGCCGCCCTTTTGTTCCAAGTAATTACCTTACCTGTGGAGTATAACGCGAGCAGTCGGGCCATCGGGCTCTTGACAGGCAACGGTTATCTCTGGCCCGATGAAGCGCCGAAAGCGAAACAGGTCCTCGATGCCGCTGCCCTGACCTATGTGGCCGCAACCGCTGTCTCGGTCATGCAGTTGGTCCGTCTGCTCCTGTTGCGGGGAAGAAGGGACTAGGATGGCGGCTAGTTTAAGTAGACAAATCGCGGTCGAAATTCTGTTTCAGTCGGAAAAAAGGGCCAGTTACATCAATCTGGCCCTTAATCGACGTTTGGGCCAATCAACCCTTTCCCAACGGGAAAGGGCCTTTGTATCCAATTTGGTCTACACCACCGTCCGTCAGCTAGGCAGCATCGACCGTTTGCTCGGGGCCCACCTGAAAGGGGATCTAAGTTCTTTACCCGCTCCCATCCGGGCCGTCTTGCGCCTTGCTCTAGCTGAGATCCTCTACACCAAGACCTCGCCCCAAGTCGCGGTCCATCAAGGAGTGGAGTTGGCGAAGAAATATGGGCATCGGGGCACCGTTGGCCTTGTCAACGGGGTGTTGCGAAACATCCTTCGCAGTGGAGCCCAGATCCCCCTCCCCAGCCTGGAAGAGGATCCCGTGGAACATATAGCCGGAGCCTATTCCCATCCCACCTGGTTAGTCCAACGCTGGGTCAATGGTTTCGGTGTCGATTCTACCCGGCAGTTATGTGCTGCCAATAATGAAACTCCCCCGTTGACGATTAGGGTTAACCCCTTGCGAACAGACCGACAAAGCCTTAAGAAGGATTTACAGAACGAGGGATTGACTGTCGAGGAATGTCGGTATAGTCCCTATGGTTTGCATTTAAGGGGAGGAGTGACTTTAGACCGCTCCCCATCCTTTGTGGAGGGCCATTTTACCGTCCAAGACGAAGCTTCCATGCTGGTCGGGCCGGCCTTGGCGCCGGAACCAGGCCAGTTAGTCGTCGATTTGTGCAGCGCGCCCGGGGGTAAAACGACCCATCTCGCGGCTTTGATGGAAAACCAGGGACAAATCTTCGCCTTCGATCTTCATCCCCATAAGATCAAATTGGTCGAGGAAACGACGAAGAGATTGGGGATCACCAATGTTCAGACTGCCTGCCTCGATGCCCGACATCTGCTAACTAAGCGGCGAGAGCTGGTAGGCCAAGCCCACCGGGTCCTCCTCGATGCTCCTTGTAGTGGGTTAGGGGTCTTGCGCCGACGGCCCGATGCCCGGTGGCGCAAGAAGCCAGAGGAAATACCTTCTTTAGTCCAACTCCAACGGGAATTATTGACGACGGCAGTCGGCTTACTGCGCCCGGGAGGACGCTTGTTGTACAGCACCTGTTCCTTCGAGGAAGAAGAAACTGTCGATAACGTCCAGTGGTTACTAGCTAATCAGCCGGTGGAACCGGCGGATATTCGACTTTTTTTGCCAAAGGATCTAACCTCGGAGACGACGGCAAATCACTGTTTAACCCTTTTTCCCCATATCCATGGGACCGATGGATTCTTTATGGCATTATTTTCGCGGAAATAGAATAAAAGGAGGAAAATAGCGAATATTCCCGAATCTGTAGGGAGGCGATCTGGTATGTAGCCTAAATAAAGATGGGAGGGGTTGATGTTGTGGTCACCATCTTAATTGCCGATAATAATATGGATTTGTGCCATATTTTAGAAGACTTCCTTAATCGGCAGCAAGACATGGAAGTGGTTGGTTTAGCCTACGATGGTGAAGAAGCACTGCGGAAAATCGAAGATCTCCATCCCGATGTGGTGATCCTCGATTTGACCATGCCCCAATTGGACGGGATTGGCGTCATGGAACGCCTCCGGGAAATGAACTTGTCGAAAACACCCCGGATAATAATTTTGACTGCCTTTGCCCGGGATGAAATGGTCAGACGCTTGACCGATTTGGGTGCCGACTATTTTATCGTCAAGCCCTTCGATCTCCAGGTTTTAGTCGAGCGGATTCGCCAGTTTAGCAATTCCGGCCCAAATCCTTCCCTGCGGGAGGAAGTAGGCAACTATCACAGCCAAAGGGGCAACCAACCGGAGATCTTGATCACGGAATTATTACATCAAATGGGTGTTCCCCCGAATTTTAAAGGTTATACATATCTGCGGGATGCCGTTTTATTGGCCCATCGGAATCGGCGTTTGGTTGGCGGTGGTCTCTCGAAGGAGCTCTACCCAAAACTAGCGGAGAAATACGCGACAACGGTGGGCGGGGTAGAGGCGGCCATTCGCAATGCTATCAATTCCGCTTGGAAACGGGGCAATCGGGAATTCTTGGAGGACTTGGCCAGTCCCCTGGAGTTGGCCGATGAGGAACGGTTGCCGACTAACTCCCTGGTGATCGCCAAACTAGCCGACCGAGTGAACCTAGAGTTGCGAAATTAAAAAAACCCCACTCTGTGGGGTATTTTTTTTGGTCGGGGCGAGAGGATTTGAACCTCCGGCCTCATCGTCCCGAACGATGCGCGCTAGCCAAACTGCGCCACGCCCCGGGTGATTACCACAGACATTGTATCGTGAAAATCACTTCCTGTCAACGCTCTAGGCCCTTTTTTCGCCAAAGGGATTATTGGGAATTTCCAGGCAATCGTTGACAAAGGAGTAAAATTTTCGTAAGGTCTTACGCAAACGCCTTTTGTAGTTTTCGGAACGGCCCGAGCGGGCCAGGAAATCATCGATATCTTTGGCACTGCTTTGTTGGAGCAAATAGCGTAAGTAACGACTGGCATCGCTTAGGTAGTATTCCTCTGACCTGATCCCTTCCTTTAGCAGGTAGTCGAAATAGGCGGTGAGGAAGTAGATTTTGCTCCATTTGGCCATGAACATCACCTCTGAGCTATTTTACCCCCTGGTGGAGAAAAGATTCCCATCTCGTGGAGGGAGCTGGGGGTTGAACTTTTCTCCACGGGGCAACAGCTTGGCCTTACGAGAACAAAGCAAGAAAGCCCACGGCTTTAGTCGTGGGATGAATTGTCCCAAAAGGCTTGACATTAGATGCCCGTTAGATATCTAATATATATATGAGTAAAGACAGATGGACCACAAGCAACAAAGCTGTTTTTAATATAGGCTATCACCTCATCTGGTGCCCGAAATATAGGCGCAAGGTGTTAGTTGGCGACGTTGAAACTCGTTTGCGAGAGGTTCTTTTTGAAAAAGCAAATGAACTTGATGTCGCTATAGAAGCCATGGAGATAATGCCGGACTACGTTCATTTGTTTGTTAAGTCACCACCTACTTTGGCACCACATTTTGTCGTGCAACAGTTTAAAGGTGCTTCATCACGAATTCTCCGTCAAGAATACCCGCATCTTAAGAGCCGTCTCCCAACTTTATGGACCAGAAGCTATTATTGTGAATCTGTGGGACACCTTTCTGAAGCTACCGTACAGCAATACATCGAAGAACAGAAAGGACAATAGCTGTGCAAATAGGCAAAACCTTAAAATATCGCTTATACTCAAATAAACGTAATTGCTTTCTATCACAGCAAATCGATATAGCGCCCCGTGGAGCCATTTGGTATAGTTTGGCTGTTCGATTAGTATAATAAGCTTAAAGGTGGGCCCGGAGGAATCCATGGAAAAAATTAATCTAGTGGGCGCCGATTTGGCTGCCCTACAGGAACTATTAAAAGGGCTCGATGAGCCGCCCTTCCGGGGCAAACAGATCATGCAGTGGTTATACGGGAAGGGCCAGTTGCAAATCGAAGGCATGCATAATCTGCCCAAGGATTTGCGCCAACGCCTCGCCCAGGTCAGCTGTATTAGGATCCCCCAGGTGATCAAAAGGCGGGTATCTAAAGATGGGACAAGAAAATATCTGTTGCAGCTGGCCGATGGAGAACGAATCGAGACTGTTTTTATCCCCGAAGGGGATCGGTTTACCCTCTGTGTCTCCTCCCAAGTCGGTTGTGCCATGGGTTGTTCCTTTTGTGCCACCGGACAAGGGGGATTTGTCCGTAATTTGGGGGTCGATGAGCTGGTCGGACAGGTCTTAGCGGTGCAACGGGATGTGAAAGAACGGATCACCAATATCGTCCTCATGGGAATGGGCGAACCCCTAGCCAATTACGAACAGGTCATGGGGGCCATCCGCTTGTGGAATCACCCTTTAGGTTTTAACATCGCCGCCCGCCGACTGACCATCTCTACCTGTGGTTTAGTACCCCAGATCAGACAGTTGGCCGCGGAGGATTTGCAGATCGTCCTCGCTATCTCCCTCCATGCTCCCACCGATGAATTGAGGAACCAGTTGATGCCCATTAACCGTCGTTATCCCCTGGGAGAATTAATCTCCGCCTGTCGTGATTACGTGGCTCAAACCAACCGGAGGTTGACCTTTGAGTACGCAATGATCAAGGGTGTCAACGATTCACCGTCCATGGCCCGGCGATTGGGACAACTCCTCCAGGGTTTGCTGTGCCATATCAATCTTATCCCGTTAAATCCGACCACATCGGATTTTGAACAAACGGGGCCTCAGGAGCTGCGCCAGTTTCAAGAGATTTTGGCCTCCTATAACCTGGAAGCGACCATCCGCCGGGAACGGGGGGCAGATATCGAGGCTGCCTGTGGTCAGCTACGGACTCATCACCAAGGGAAAGGAATAAGGCGGATCTAAGATGAAATTACTAGCGAAACTAGAACAAGGTTTGGAAAATCTCCTGGAGGGTCTTTTTCGGCGGGGCTTCCAAGGGGAGCTACAGCCGGTGGAAATCGGCCGCCGCTTGGTCCGGGCCTTGGAAGAAAACAAACGGATCAGCATCTCCCGCACCTATGTTCCCAATATGTATAAAGTCTATCTCCACCCCCGGGATCAAGCCAATCTCGCTTCCTTTTCCACATCATTAAGGCAAGAACTCATCGGCTATTTACAACAGGCAGTCAAAAGGGAAGGCTACTATTTCGTCCGGGAGCCGGAAATCGAGTTTATCGCGGCCGAGGATCTACAACCGGGCACGATGACCATCGATGCCTCCTTCCAAGAGGGAGATGGACAAGATACAGGCCCCTTGGCGGAAGAACCCCTTTTTGAAGACACCAATGTCTTTCTTCGGGACCAAGGGAAATTAGTCATCGTTGGCGGTCCGGAATTAGGGCGGGAGTTTCCTTTGCTTAAGGAAGAAGTCATCATCGGCAGGGCTGATGATAATGATGTGGTCCTGACCGATCGGAATATTTCTCGCCGTCATTTGCGGATCAGAAAAACCCCTGAGGGTTATGAGTTGACCGATTTAGATAGTCTCAACGGCACTTTCGTCGGTGAGGAGCGGATTTCCCGCCAGACCTTAGAGTCCGGGGAACGTTTTCGCATCGGAACCACCCTCATTGAGCTGCGGTGATGGATATGTTTTTTCGTCTCCTAAATCTTCTGTTTTTCGGAGGCCTTTATCTATTTTTACATAGGGCCGTAGGGATCATCCACCAAGAGGCCCGGGGTCACCTCAAGATCAGGGAGGGCCATCTAACCCTCCAATCGGATGTGAAGATCTTCCGATGGTTAGGGGGAGAGCTGATTCCCTGGCGGCGGGGAGAACGGATCGATGTGGGGGAAGGTCTTTATTTAGGACGCCAAGAAGATAATGATTTAGTGATTGTCGATCCCTATATATCGGGCAAACATGCGGAAATCTTCGTCAGTGGGCCCGATTGCTTCCTGAGGGATTTAGGCAGTCTAAATTGTACAAGACTCAACGGACAGACTATCGATAGGCCGAGGCGCTTGCGCCCCGGTGATCGCATCGAATTAGGGGAAGCAAGACTGCTTTATGGGGAGTGAACCGCGATGGAAATCGGTTATCGCAGCGAAATCGGTCTCGTTCGCAAAGCTAATGAAGACAGCTATTACCTCCACGACCACCTTTTTGCCGTCGCCGACGGTATGGGTGGCCATCGCGCCGGAGAAGTGGCCAGCCGTTTGGCTTTGGAGACCATCGCCCGGCACCCCATCAGCTCCGCTGACCCCTATGAAAGTCTACGCCAAGCTTGTTTAGCGGCCAATGAAGCCATATTAAGCCAGGGGTCCCAAGATCCCCAGCTAGCAGGCATGGGCACCACCCTTACGGCCTTATGGCTGCTGCCCAAGGCAGCCTGGATCGCCCATATCGGCGATAGCCGGGCCTATCTTTATCGGGGAGAATTGTCCCAGCTGACGACAGATCATTCCCTAGTGGGAGAATTGTTGCGTAGCGGCAGCCTTTCGGGCGAAGAAGCCCGCCGCCATCCCCAACGGAACCTGTTGACGAAAGCCTTAGGAACTACGGGGGAGACGGAAGTGGACATCTTCCAGGTCGAGGTCCAAAAGGGAGACCGGATTTTGCTGTGCACCGATGGGCTCACCGGTGTGGTGGAAGACCAAGAATTGGCCCATTATCTAGCCCAAAGGAAGGAACCTCAAGGGATCGTCGACATCCTAATCGATTTAGTCTATCGGCGGGGAGCCCCCGATAATGTGACGGCTATCCTGCTCCAAATGGGGGATTAGACTATGCGCAGCCAAGAGCGGGCCTTGCTAGTCATCCCTTGGCTAACCGTTAGCCTTGCCCTGTTCATCGTCGGCAGGTCGACTCCCTATCCCGTGGGTTATTACATCGGGGGATTCTTCTTACTAGGAGCCCTGGGCCATGGATTATTGCTAGCCACGGCACCGGAGTCGGATCAGATCCTGTTTCCTGTGGTCTATTTGTTAACGGGGCTGGGACTAGCAGCCATCTTGCGGATAAGGCCCGAATTGGCCTTCCGCCAATTTTGCTGGATTTTCCTCGGCACCATTGCCGTTGGTGCTGTGAACCGCTTTCTCCCCTGGAAACAGCTGCGCTATTGGAAATATTCGGCGGCCACCGGGGGTTTAACCCTTCTTTTCCTCACCGCCCTTCTGGGGGAGGAAATAGGGGGGGCAAGGCGTTGGTTAGATTTAGGACCGGTCCGTTTTGAACCGGTGGAACCGGTGAAGATCCTGTTGGTCATTTTTTTTGCCGCCTACTTAGCCGATGTGCGGAGTCTGTTGACAACATCTCGACGGCGATTTTTGGGGATTATGCTCCCCGAACTTCGTTATTTGGGTCCCCTGTTGGTGATGTGGCTGTTGTTCATGTTCCTGTTGGTGGCCCAAAAGGATTTAGGAGCCGCCTTTTTATTCTTCGGCCTTTTCCAGGCGTTGCTCTTTGTGGCCACCGGGAGTCTAGGTTATCTCTTGGGGGGAATGTCCCTGGCCTTGGCCGGGGGAGCTTTGGCCTATCGGTTTTTCTCCCACGTTCGGGTGCGGGTCGCAGCCTGGTGGAACCCTTGGGTCCGCATCGATGGCGGTGGTTATCAAATCGCCCAATCCCTTTTTGCTTTGGGTGGCGGCGGTTTTTGGGGCACCGGATGGGGTGCAGGCCAGGGTGCCCAGGCCATCCCAGCGGTCCATACCGATTTTATCTATGCCTCCCTTGGGGAAGAATTGGGATTGCTGGGCTGTGGGGCCATCCTTTTTTGTTACTACCTCCTTTTGGCCCGCAGCATCACCATCGCTATGGACCAAAGGGATGATTTTGCCCAGCTGTTGGCCGCGGGGATCGGTTTTGTTTTGGCCATCCAGGTCTTGGTGATCATCGGGGGAGTGATCAAAATGATCCCGATGACGGGAATCACTTTGCCCTTTATCAGTTATGGCGGCAGTTCCCTCATTGCTAGTTATCTGTTGGTAGGCATCCTCTTAGCCGTCTCCCAAGGGGGGAGGGCCTAATGGGCAAGAATCTTCTACGAACCCTTTACCTGTTTACCGTCGGCTTTTGCGCCCTTTTTATCATGACCGCCTACTGGCAGCTCGTCAGGGGGCCGGAGTTGGCTCTCCATCCCCGCAACCCCCGATTGTTGGCCCGTCAGCAGACGGTTCCTCGGGGAGGAATTTACGATCGCCATGGCGAATCCTTGGCGGAAAGCATTCAGGTAGGGGAAGTCTATCGGCGGCAGTACCATGGAGGGCCATCTCTAGGGCCAACCATCGGTTACAGCCATCCCCGTTTGGGCCTAAGTGGATTAGAACAGGTCTATAACGAGGAATTGGCGGGACTGACTCCCGAAGATAGTGTGGTCCAGTGGTGGCAGAAAACTAGAGGAAAAGGCCCTGCGGGGAATTCCATCTTTACGACCCTTGATTTGGGTTTGCAGAAACTGGCCGCTCAGGCCTTCGGGGAACGAAGGGGAGCGGTGGTAGCCTTGGTGCCCTCCACCGGTGAGATCTTGGCTTTAGTCAGCTCCCCCGGTTATGATCCCAACGGCTTAGAGGAATTGTGGCCCCAGTTGCGGGAGGATCCCCACAGTCCTTTACTTAATCGAGCCATTCAAGGTCGCTATCCTCCGGGCTCAGCCTTTAAGGTTTTCACCCTGGCTGCGGCCTTAGCCTCGGAGACTGTCGATTGGCATGGAATTTACCCCGATGAGGGTAGTTTGGAAATCGGCAACTACACCTTGACTAATCCGGGGGAGCTGGCCTATGGTCCCTTAACTTTAGTCGATGCCTTGGCCCGCTCCTCCAACGTGGTTTTTGGCCGGATAGGCCTGGAGATGGGTCAGCAGCTATGGTCGAAGCAGGTGGAAAGTTGGGGATTTAAGGGTGATTTAGAATTTGATTTGCCCTTGGCCGCGGGTCATGTACCGGACCCAGAAGAGATAGGCCGGGCCGATTTAGCCCAGCTGGCCATCGGACAAGGGGCTCTAACAGTCACACCGCTCCATATGGCGGTTTTGGCCGCCACCATCGCCAATGATGGGGTGATGATGCGGCCCTATCTAGTCGAAACCATCGTCGATCCCTTAGGGCGTAACAAGTATCAGGTCCAACGGAAGGCCATAGGTCGGCCGATTACTGCCCTGCAGGCTCAACGGGTAGGGGAAGCCATGGCGGCGGTGGTGGAACGGGGTACGGGGCAACGGGCCCGTGTCGCGGGGGTGGGAGTGGCCGGCAAGACAGGGACGGCCCAAAATCCCCATGGCCCTGATCATAGTTGGTTTATCGCTTATGCGCCTCGGAAAGCGCCTCAAATAGCCATCGCCGTCATCGTCGAAGGGGGCGGTGCCGGAGGAGGCCTGGCGGCAACCATCACCCGGGAGATCTTGCAAGGCTTTTTCGGACTATCTGGTACATAAAGGTGGCAGCTATATGATCGGGCGAGTATTAGCCAATAGATATAAAATCGAAGCTAAAGTGGGCGACGGCGGGATGGCCCAGGTTTATAAAGCCCAGGACACCCTGTTGTATCGGCCCGTCGCGGTCAAAATCCTGCGGGAACAATATGCGACCGATGACGAATTCGTTGACCGCTTCCGGCGGGAGGCCCAGGCTGCTGCCAGCCTGTCCCATCCCAATGTGGTCAACATTTACGATGTAGGCCAGGAGGGTACTATCTACTACATCGTCATGGAGTACGTCAAGGGCCGCAACCTAAAGGAGATTATCCGGCAAGAGGGTCCCCTACCGCCGGCTAAAGCCATAGAGATCGCCCAGGGGATCGCTTTGGCCCTTTCCCATGCCCACCGTCATAAACTGGTCCATCGGGATATTAAGCCCCATAACATTCTCCTCACCGACGACGGTCAGGTGAAGGTGACCGATTTCGGTATCGCCAGGGCTACCACTAGCGCCACCCTCACCCAAACGGGGTTAGTCATCGGTTCCGTCCATTATTTTTCCCCTGAACAGGCCAAGGGGCAGCCGGTGACCAACCGCTCGGATATATATGCCCTTGGTGTAGTTCTTTATGAGATGTTGGTGGGACAATTACCCTTCACCGGTGAGAGTCCTATCGCCGTTGCCTTAAAACAAGTTAACGAAGATCCGCCCCGACCAAGGCGGATTAACCCCGATTTGTCCGAGGAACTGGAAGGCATCATCCTCAAGGCCATGGCTAAAGACCCGAACCAACGTTACGGGAGTGCCCAGGAGATGCTCCAAGATCTACAGCAAGGAGCCCTGCATCTTGATGGTCATCTTAGCCCTGAGGCGACCCAGGTCTTGCCTCGGTTTGACGAATTTGAAGCCACAGCAATACACCAGGTCCAAGGAGGTGACGAGGTGGGTAAAGGAAAGAAACGGCGGCGGAAAAAGCAGGGCCGACCGTGGTTAATGGCCATCTTATTTTTCATATTCTTTTTTGCCGGGATCTTTTGGGCGGTTCAACGCTTGCCCCAAATGATTTTCCCTGAGGAGGTCACCGTTCCCGATCTAGTGGGGATCACCGTGGAAGAAGCCACCAGTCGTCTCCAAAGCCGTGATTTGTACATCGAAGTGGAACGACGGATTTATCATGGAGAGGTTCCCGTCAATCACATCATCTCCCAAAACCCACCGGCTAACCGACAGGTAAAGAAATTCCGAACCATTTCAGTGGTAGTCAGTCGAGGGCCGGAGTTGGTGAATATCCCCGATATCATCGGGCTACCCCTTAGGGAGGCCCGGGTAGCCCTCGATCGGAGCGGTCTCGTGGTGGGAACCATCGATGAGGAATACCATGATCAGATAGCACCGGGGCAAATTATCGGCCAGGATCCCCCTCCTGGACAGCGCCTGGAAACCGGGACCAGCGTCGACCTCATCGTCAGTTTGGGTCGGGAAGGGGCGCCCCCGGTACAGCTGCCCGATCTGCGTGGTCTAATGGTTGAAGATGCCCAGCGGCAATTGGAGCAGCTAGGATTGTCCGTAGGTAATACTTGGCCGGAGGTCTCCCATCGTCCGGCAGGGACCATCTTAGATCAAAATCCACCACCAGGTACGGAACTTCCGGCAGGCTCTGCCATTGATTTCGTCTACTCCACCGGTGGAGCTCAAAGGGGGCAAGCACCCCCAACAG
>JBMNRY010000037.1:0-17907 GCA_050944915.1 Limnochordia bacterium | reverse complement strand
TACAATAGACTTGGCTCATGACTCCTCCTGAACAATTGGATTGGTTTTCCACCTACCATTGTATCGGAGAGTCATGGGCCTTTCTTTCATTTAATCTTACAACTTGCCGTTTTTACATCGCTGATTAAGGATTTGAACCATCCCTGGTTAAACCCTTCTTTACACATTTTTCCGTGGAAAAAAGGCCCGTGGTCAAGGCTTTTCCGTTAACGGAATTGACTGATTAATCTGCCAACTGGTTTGACAAGGAAAAACAATTATGTTATCGTTACTTACAGAGCTGGGAAAAACATAAATATCAGGGAGTATCTGCATACTAGAACGCTTAATTCACCGTCGGTGAAACGGGGGACCCAACTTTGAGGGGTGAATACTGGTTAACTAACCAGTTAGGGCCACCTGTAGGTCCGAACCCGCCAGCTAACCTCGTAAGCGTGTACGGGAGTATGTGGCTTCTTCATTGGAGAAACCACAACTTCTTTGTGGTTTTTTGTTTTTCCCGGAAATCCCCTCGCTGGTTGAGAAAAATGGGAAAGGAGCGGTTTTATGAAGAAAGGCATCGCCTTGTTTCTAGTTCTAATCTTCTTAGCTGGGTTTTCCACTATGGTCGGAGCGAAAACCCTGGTCATCGGTTTCGACGACGACCTAATGACCTTGGATCCCGCCGATTTTAGCCATCGCCAAACGGAGGCTATGCTCCGGCAGATCTTCGAGGGCCTTTCTACTTATACACCGGACCGGGAGATCGTCTATGAATTAGCGGAGTCTATCGAACCTATCGATGATACCACCTACGAAATCAAAGTGCGACCAGGAGTTCACTTCCACGATGGCACGCCATTAACGGCCCAGGATGTGGCCTTTAGCCTCAACCGACTGGTCCAAGCTGGGGCCATGGCCGGCAGCACTTCCCAACGGAAGGGATTGATGGGACCAACTAGAGAAGCCCTAGTTATCGATGATTCTACTGTGCATGTAAAATTAGATCATCCTTGGCCCCTCTTCCCTCGGTTCATCCCCTGGCAGATGATCGTTCCCCATACCGTCGGCGATGAATATATTACTAAGCCCATCGGTACCGGCCCCTTTATCTTTGAAGAATGGGTCCGGGATTCCCATCTTAGTCTCGTGAAGAATAAAGATTATTGGGGACCGGAACCGAAGATCGATCGTTTGGTCTTCCGGGTCATCGGCGATGAGTCGGCCCGGGTGTCAGCGCTGCGGTCGGGAGAAATCCATATCGCCACCTATGTGCCCGTCCATGAAATCAGCAGTCTGGAGAGCCATCCCAATTTGGATGTGGTCTCGGTTTTGGGCACCAGAAGCTACTTCTTAGAATTGAATGTGAATAAACCGCCCTTCGATGATCTCAGGGTCCGTCAGGCTATGAACTACGCCATCGACGTGGACACCGCGATCCAGGTGCTTTATGAGGGGCAGGCAACCCGGATCCCCTTCATTCTATCGCCCCAAGCCTTCGCTTATCACGATGGTTTGGAATTCTTCCCCTACGATCCGCAAAAAGCCCGCGATTTACTGGCGGAAGCCGGTTATCCCGATGGTTTCACCTTTGAACTAGATGTTGTCGACAACCATCGGTCTCGAGCGGAGATTTACCAAGCTATGTTAGCGGAAGTAGGAATCAACGCCCGGATTCGGACTTGGCCTACTTGGGGTGCTGCCCGGGATGCCTGGATGCAAGCTAAGAATCGGCCTGTGGAGGAACAACGGGATGCCTTCTTAAACGATTGGGGTAATGCCTCCCTGGATCCCTTCGACATCTTCATTCCCAAGTTCCACTCCGATGCCGGCGGCTTAGGCCGGGGTAACTTCACCGGTTATGCTAACCCCGAAGTAGATGCCTTGCTGGAGGGGACTTTAGAAAGTACCGAGGATGATGCCCGCAAGGAAGCCTTCCTGAAGGCCCAAGAGATGGTCCAAGCCGATGTGCCCATGGTTTTCGAATTTATCGCCCACGAAATTTACGGAGTTAATAAAAGGGTCCAAAACTGGCGACCGAGTCCCGATAGTCGCATCCATATCCATCTCCTCGATGTGGACCTTGTGGAATAAAGCCCTTGTCTGGTGGATGACTTTCATCCACCAGACCCCTTTAGAACCGGAGGAATGTCTGTGAGCTTAATCATCCAACGTGTCCTTCAAACCATTCCCGTGCTCTTGGGAATTACCATCATCGTTTTTTCTTTAATGCATCTCACCCCCGGCGATCCGGTGGAAATGATGTTGGGGGGTGTAGGCCATATCAGTCAAGAGGAAATCGAACAATACCGACAGGAATTGGGCTTAGATCGGCCCCTCTTACAGCAGTATTTAGACTTCATCCTCGGTATCCCCAAAGGGGATTGGGGGATGTCCATCCGCCATCGGGCGCCGGTTCGGGATCTAATTTTCGAGCGATTGCCGGCCACCATCGAGCTGACCTTGGCCGCCATCATCGTTTCCTTGTTGATCGCCATCCCCGCCGGGGTCCTTTCGGCCCTCCGCCGGTACTCCCTCATCGATAAGATTGGCACCCTATCTTCTTTAGTGGGGGTATCGATGCCCGATTTTTGGCTGGGGTTAGTCCTCATTTTAGTCTTTTCCGTCGGTCTTGGCTGGCTCCCCGGGGGATTGCGTTTAGGTTTCCATATCCCGGCGCCGTCTAAGGTCACTGGATTCTTAGTTATCGATTCCCTCTTAGCCGGGAACTGGTCGGCCTTGGTAGGCTCCCTGAAACATCTAATTCTGCCGGCCTTGGCCCTAGGTGCGCCCATGGCCGCCCTGACCATGCGGATCACCCGTTCGAGTATGCTGGAAGTCATCGATCAAGATTACATCACCTTTGCCCGGGCCAAAGGCTTGAGCGAAGGGATGGTCGTACTTAAACACGCTTTGCGTAACGCCCTCATCCCCACCATCACCGTTGTCGCCCTGAATATGGGGATTTTATTAGGTGGGAATATGATTATCGAACGAATCTTTAGCTGGCCGGGGCTGGGGCAATTGGTGGTCGACGCCATCCGCACCTATGACTACCCCCTGGTCCAGGGAGCTGTGCTGTTCTATGCCTTAACCTATGTGGCCATGAATCTCCTGGCCGATTTGCTGTATTTGCGTTTAAACCCAAAGGTTCGTTTATAGGAAGGAAGAAATTAATGATCGAAACGGGCAAAATCGAAGTTCGGGAATCAAATATGGATCGGGCCCTCCGCTGGCTGAGCCGCAAACGATCAGGCCTCAAGGAGTTTTGGCGCCTGTATAGGAAAAACCGATTGGCCGTTATCGGCGGAATCATCCTTTTACTTTTTATAGTTCTGGCCATCGGTGCCCCTTGGATCACGTCCCATGATCCGGAACGGCCCAATTTCGCCGCCATCCGTCGGCCGCCGGCCTGGATGGAAGGGGGCAACTGGACCTATCCCCTAGGGACCGATCACCTAGGACGGGATCTCCTCACCAGAATTATCTACGGCGCCCGGATCTCTCTGTTGGTCGGTTTCATCGTCGTCTTTTTCGCCACTAGCCTTGGAGTCGCCCTGGGCCTGATCTCCGGTTATTACGGTGGGAAGGTCGATGCTTTCATCCAAAGGGTCATCGATACCCTCCTGGCCTTTCCCTACTTGATTTTGGCCTTAGCCCTAGTGGCCGTCATGGGTCCTGGTTTGAAAAATATGTTGCTGGCCCTGGTCTATAAGGAATGGATATATCCCTGCCGGGTGGTGCGGGGGGAAGTGTTAGTCGCTAAAGAACAGGAATATGTGGAAGCGGCCAAGGCCGTTGGCGCCAGCAATTTCCATATTATGGTCAAGGAAATTTTGCCTAATGTATTAGGTTCCGTCATCGTCGTCTCCACCTTAAGGGTGGCTTGGGTGATCCTGATGGAAGCCTCCTTAAGCTTTTTGGGTTTGGGAGTGGAACCTCCCACCCCCGCATGGGGCACCATCATCAACGAAGGACGCCGTTTTATGAATACCGAATGGTGGATTTCCACCTTCCCCGGTCTAGCTATTTTATTAACAGTTTTAGGGATTAATCTCATGGGTGAAGGGCTGCGGGATGCCCTTGATCCCCGATTGAGGGAGTAACGATGCAAGAAAAACTCTTAGAAGTCAAGAATCTAAAGACCTACTTCCAAACGGATTACGGCCTCGCGAAAGCCGTCGATGGTGTCAGTTTTTCCATCGCTCCCGGGGAAGCCTTAGGGGTTGTCGGTGAATCCGGTTGTGGGAAAAGCGTGACCGCCGCCAGTATCATGGGCTTAGTCCCCTATCCAGGAAAGATCGTCGGGGGCCAGATCCTTTACCGAGGCGAAGATCTGGTCCAAAAAAGGGAAAGGGAGATGCAGCGCATTCGGGGTAGTCAGATCGCTATGGTTTTCCAAGATCCCCTGACCACCCTCAACCCCGTCTTGAAAGTCGGCGATCAAATCATGGAAGCCATTAAGATCCATTATCCCCATAGCCCTTCCTCCCTTTGGGAAAGGGCTAATCCACGGGTTCAAAGGGAAATCCATCGCCAAGCCTGGGAGCGGGCTTTAGCCATGTTGGAACATGTGGGGATACCTGCCCCTGCCCAGCGGATGGTCGAATACCCCCATCAGTTTAGCGGTGGAATGCGCCAACGGGTGATGATCGCCATCGCCCTGTCCTGCAATCCCAGCCTTTTGATCGCCGATGAACCGACGACGGCTTTAGATGTGACCATCCAAGCCCAAATTCTCGATCTCATGGCTCGGTTGCGGGACGAGTTCAAGATGAGCATCATGCTCATCACCCACGATCTAGGGGTTGTGGCTGAATTTTGTGACCGGATCATCGTCATGTATGCGGGACAGGTGGTGGAAGAGGGCAGGACCGAGGACATCTTGACCCATCCCCTCCATCCCTATACCAAGGGGCTTTTGAAATCTATTCCCCGTTTAGGGGATCGACGTCACCGCATCGAGCCTATCGATGGATTGGTCCCTGAGCTCCATAATTTACCACCGGGTTGCAATTTCCAATCCCGGTGTCCCCTAGCTAAAGGACGTTGTTTACAGGAAAAACCGACCCTCCGTAAGGTGGAGGGCCAACATAAGGTTAGTTGTTGGCAGGTGAAGGGCTAAACGCGGATACGAAGGAGGCAAAAACTTTGACTGCACCCCTTTTACAAATCCGAGATTTGAAGATGCATTTCCCGGTGAAACAAGAACTGATGGAGGGTCTCTTGGGGCGACCCCAGAAATACCTTCAGGCCGTTGACGGCGTTGATCTAGATATTTACCCCGGGGAAATCTTAGGTTTGGTCGGCGAAAGCGGTTGTGGAAAGTCGACCCTGGCCAGGACCATTTTGAGACTCCATGAACCGACGGCTGGGCAGATCATTTTCGATGGTGTCGATTTGTGCCGCCTCTCCCCCCGGGAAATGCAGGCCCAACGTCGCCAGATGCAGTTGATCTTTCAAGATCCCTATGCATCGTTAAATCCCCGTCAAACGGTGGAGCAGATTATCGGTCTTCCCTTGGCCCTTCACGGCACCCCCGCGAAGGAGATCCGGGGGAAGGTTAAGGAACTGTTGCGGATGGTGGGGCTCCAGGAATCCCATATCGATCGTTTCCCCCACCAGTTTAGCGGTGGACAAAGGCAGCGCATCGTCATCGCCCGGGCCTTGGCCGTGGAACCCCGCTTTATCATCGCCGATGAAGCGGTATCCTCCCTGGACGTTTCCATTCAAGCCCAGATCATCAATCTTCTGTTGGAGCTTCAACGGGATCTAGGGTTAACCTATTTATTTATCACCCACGATCTCAGCGTGGTCAGTTATGTTAGCGATCGGATCGCGGTGATGTACTTGGGACAAATCGTGGAGTTGGCCCATACCAGGGATATCTTCTCCCAACCCCTCCATCCCTACACCCAAGCCTTACTGTCGGCCATCCCCCGGGTCGATGGTCACCGGGGTGAGCGGATCATCCTCGAGGGGCATGTGCCTACGCCCATCGATCCCCCCCAAGGGTGTCGGTTCCGTTCCCGTTGTTTTCTGCCCCAGCGGGATAAGAAGTGCCGGGAGACACCTCCCCTGCGCTCCATGGGCGGAGGACATTATGTGGCCTGTCATTACGGCGAGAGCCAAAGGTACAACAAGGCTCGCCGTCGGGGGATATCAGCATAAAAGGCCGGGAATTCCGGCCTTTTTCCTACTCTTGGAATAATTCTAGGGTGATCCCATCGGGATCCCTTAAGTAAATGACCTCCTTGCCCTTGTTGGGCCCGGAAGGAATGGCGATGGGTTCAGGAGAGCGGGGCTTCCCCCCATATTCCTCCAGGCGGGCGATGGTACCCCGTAGATCGTCGACTACTAAGGCTAAATGGACATTACCCGGTCGATAGGTTTCCATATCCATCGGTTCGCCCACCGGCGATACATACTGGATCAGTTCCAAGACGTTGTCATCGGGCAGTTGCAAAAAAGCGATCTCCAAATGGGTTCCCGGATAGCCGCCGATGCGGGAATGGTACTCCTTAGGACCCGGAACCCGCTCGATGATTTCCAAACCAAGACCTTCGTGATAGAAACGGATGGAGCGTTCCAAATCGGAGACAGTAAAACCGATGTGATGCACTTTCTGCACACCCATCTTTAAGCCCTCCTTTTAGTGCATCCGCCGTCCACCGCAGATGTTGATCGATTGCCCGTTGATATATCCACTATCATCGGAGGCTAAGAAGACAACGACCTTGGCTACATCGTCTTCGTTGGCCGGACGACCTAAGGGGATCTGCTTGACCGCATCCCGACGGGCCTGACCCACTGGCTCACCGGTGATATCCGCCATTTTTTGGTCGATGTAATCCCACATATCTGTTTCGACAATGCCGGGGCAGTAGGCGTTCACCCGGATTTGATGGGGCCCTAATTCCATGGCTAGGGCTTGGGTTAAGCCGACGACGGCAAATTTGCTGGCAGCATAGGCAGCTTGAAAGCGCCCTGGGGTTTTCCCCGAGTTGGACGAGGCGTTAATAATGACACCCCGGCCCTGCTTGACCATCTGCCGACCGACGGTCCGGGCACAGGCAAAGGCGGCTCGGACGTTCACCTGGAAGACCTTATCCCACTCTTCATCGGTGATCTCCAGAATGGGTTTAATTAAGATGATGCCGGCGTTGTTCACCAAGACATCGATGGCTCCCCATTTTTCCACGATATCCTCCACCATGGCCTCCACAGCAGGGGTGTCGGTTACATCAACGGTGTAGGCCAGGGTTTCCACCCCCGTTGACGCCAACTCCTGGGCTGCCTTTTCCACCGTGGGACCATCGAGATCACATAGGGCCAAACGCGCGCCTTCCCGAGCCATGTGCTGGGCGATGGTGAAACCGATACCTCGGCCCGCCCCTGTAATTAATACCACCCGATCCTGTAAACGCATAATTCTGCCTCCTTCTGTTAGATTAATCCAAAGGTATCTTCGTAAGCTGCTAAATTACTGGTGAACATGAGGGGAACGGCGACTAACAAACCTAAACCAGCAGGGATGGTCCCCAGGAAAATGAAAAGAACTAAGAGGAGTTGCAGGCCCAGGAAGCGGAAGAAGCTGCGACCGACCTCCCGGCGGCTCATTCCCATGGCCGACCGAAAACCTATGCCCCGCTGGAGGATAAGGGGGATGGTGAAGATGTAGCTAGTAGCCAGATAAACCCCCGGTATGAACAAGAGGACGATGCCGATGCTGATTAAAATGTTAGTGAGCAGACCGGCCAGGACTAAACCGGTGAATTGCTCCTGCCAGCCGATGAAAACATCGCTAAAGCGTACGGGTAAGTTTTTCGCCCGCCGGATGGCCACATTGTAGAATCCGGCCGCCAAGACGCCAGAAAATACAACGGGTATTATAGGTAAAGCGGTCACGACCACTAAAAGAATGGTGTACACCACATAAATAGCGGCATCTTGTAGGAACAACTGCCAGCCCCGGGCGAGCCAATCACCGATACTCGGTTGGTACAGTCTAGGCTCATCCTTCAGCAGAGGTTCGCCGGATTTAGGCTCATCCTTCAGCAGAGGTTCACCGCAATGGGGACAATAGTTGTACATTCCTGTGTCTATTGCTTGTCGACAACGGGGACAATGGTCCACTCCACATACCTCCAATCACAGATTCCATTCGGCGCCGACGGCCCATCATCCTCCCCTTTTGGTAGCCCCGCGGCGATAAACTAAGGATTCATCCCGGGAGGGCAGGAGAGGTCCACCCTTGGTCGAAGTTCTTCCCTGTGGGGTCCTTCAAAAACCCCAGGAGGTGCTTAATTTGAAAAAGGTAGGATTAGTCTTCATCTTAACTTTATTGTTTTTCTCCAGTTGGAGCAGTTCCGCCGGGGCGGAATATCTGACCCTCCAACATCATGTATCGACCAATCATCCCTGGCAGATCGGTTGCGAATTTCTAGCGGAAGAATTGACCCGGCAGACCAAGGGCGAAATTTCCTTGACCATCTTTCCCCACGGGGTATTGGCCGGTCAAGACCCAAATCGCATCATGGAGCAAGTCCAAGGGGGGTTCGTCGATCTAGGTCTGGCCTCCCCCATAGTCTTGGCTTCCCGCGTTGAAGAAATCTTAGCCCTCTATACACCCTTTCTCTTCGATGATGTAGACCATTTCAACCGCTTCCGCTACCAGCTCCCCCATCAACTAGAAGGGATCTGGACCCAATTCCACAGACATAACTTACAGGTGATCGGCCTGTGGCCCTACCCCTTCCGGCAACAGGCTAATACCCAGCGTCCTATACGGACCCCTGCCGACCTAAAGGGGCTGCGCCTGGGAATACCCCCAGGGGACTTTTTCCTGGAAACGGCCGAAGTTCTAGGCTTCCAACCGGTCGCCTTTGATGCTGAAGACATCTACACAGCCATGGAAATGGGCACCATCCAGGGTGGAGTTTATGATCTTAACACCCTTTATGGAACGGGCGTATACCAAACAGCGAAGTATTTTACCCTCTGGGATTTCATGAGCGAAGGGGTCCTGGTGGTGATGAACAAAGATCGGTGGGATAGCTTAACCCCAGAGCTCCAAGGGATCATCACCGAGGTAACTGAGCAAGCCGGTGAAATCGTCCTGGCGGCAGCCAAGGAAGAGGAACTGCTCAACATGGAGAAAATGGAAGAGACCGGTGTCCTTTTTTCCCTCCTCACCGAGGAAGAAAGGGCCTCCTTCCGAGAGATGGTCCAACCGATTTGGGAAAAGATGGCCCAATTACTAGGGGCATCCCAATTTGAGGCCATGGTGGAAGCCGTCGAAGATGCCCGTTAAAGCAAAAAACGAAGGGCTCGAAAGGCCCTTCTTTGTTTTTAAAGACAATTGGGGACCCACGGCCCCCGAATACTGGGGGATTGTATCCCTCTCCCATCCCTTGACCGGTTAATGGCCCATAACCTTGACAATGACCCGCTTGCGCCGTTGACCGTCGAACTCCGCATAATAAATTTCTTGCCAAGTTCCCAAATCTAACTTCCCTTCGGTGATGGGGACGATGACCTGATGGCCGACGAGGATGCTTTTCAGATGGCTGTCCCCGTTATCCTCCCCGGTGCGATGATGCCGGTAATCGGGGCGGTAGGGGGCTAATCGTTCCAGCATCTCATCGATATCGGCGATGATGCCGTCTTCAGCATCGTTGACCCATACTCCGGCGGTGATATGCATGGCGGATACTAAGACCATGCCTTCTTGCACACCGCTTTCCTTGACGATGGCGGCCACATCACCGGTGATGTTGATATACTCCCGTCGTTTGGCTGTATTAAAATAAAGATATTTCGTTAGAGTCTTCATCAGCATTCCCTCCTTGGTTGATAGTATTGGCCGGACCGGGGATGAAAATAGTCCCGTAGATACTGGGCTAACCGGTTGAAGGCCAGGATGGTCAGGCTCATGGCCAGGGCCGGAAAGATCAACTGCCATGGATAAGAGCGCAAACCCGATAATCCATCGGCAACTAAGACACCCCAACTAGCTTGGGGAGGAGCCACCCCTAGACCGATGAAACTGAGGAAGGCTTCTAAATAGATGGCTAAGGGGATGTTCAAAACCGCAGTGACGATGATTGGCCCGGTGCAGTTGGGTAACAGATGGCGCCAGAGGATGGGCCACCACCCGAGGCCGATGACCTTGGCCGCCAAGATGAAGTCCCTTTCTTTCAAAGCCATGATTTGTCCCCGGACCACCCGGGCCATCTGGAGCCAACAGGTCAGTCCAATGGCGAAGAGAACGTTGGTAAAACCGGGTCCCCGCCAGACCATCAACAGGATGATATACAAAAGGGGAGGTAAGGCATAGAGGATTTCCACGAAACCCATGAGCAGCCGATCTATCCAACCACCCCAATAGCCCGCGGCCGCTCCGTAAATAATTCCGATGGTCAAATTGATCAAGGTAGAAAAAATAGCGATCCCTAGGGATAAGCGGGCACCGTAAAGGATGCGGGTGGCCAAATCCCGGCCTAGATGATCGGTGCCTAGGAGATGTTTAAGACTGGGTGGTCTGTTGGCCTCCCGGAGATTTTGACCATGGAAGGAATAGGGGGAAAGCCAGGGACCGATAAGGGCCGCCAAAAGCATCAAAACAATCCAAAGACAGGCTGTACGAGGCATGTGAGCCACGGTTTTCCTCCTTTTCTCCTAATCCATGTTTAAACGGGGATCGGCGTAATGATAAAGGAGATCACATAAGAGATTCCCGGCCACTAAGACCAGGGAATAGAAGATGGTGACCCCCATGATCACCGGGTAGTCCCGGTTATAGATGCTGGCTACAAAATGGCGACCAAGGCCGGGGATGGCGAAGATTTCTTCGATGACAAAGCTACCGGTGAGGATTTGGGCCGTCAAGGGACCCAAATAGGCCAATAGGGGCAAGATGGAATTCTTCAGGGCGTGACCGAAGAGGACCCTTAGGGGACTGAGACCTTTGGCCCAGGCCGCGGTGATGTAGTCTTCCGTTAAGGTGGCTAGGATACTAGCCCGGAGCAGCTGAGCTATGTAGGATGCGGGCAGAATCGCTAAAGCGAGGCTGGGCAAAATCCGGTGGCCGAGACCACCCCACATGGCTGGGGGAAACCAACCTAATTGATAGGCGAAGATATAGATCAACAGGGACGCGGTGATAAAGCTGGGAATAGCTACCCCAAGGCTAGAAAAGGCTAAGATCAGTCCATCGAGGCTGCTGTTGGGAAAACAGGCCCCTAAGATGCCTAAGCCTATCCCTAAGATCAGGGCTAAGAGGAGGCCTTGAAGCCCTAAGACAGCGGAAACGGCAAAACCATCCCTGATGATATCATTGACCGCCCGTCCAGTATAGTGGTAAGAAGGCCCCAGATCGAAGGTAACGATCTTACCTAAGTAACCGAAGTATTGTTGGGGCCAGGGAGCATCCAGTTGATAATGACGTTCGATGTTCCTACGGATCGCCTCGGGGAGCACTTTTTCCGTAGTGAAAGGCCCCCCGGGGATCAAATGCATCAACAAAAAGGTTAGATTGATGATCATCCACAAAACAAGGATGGAGGTCACCAGTTTTTGGCCGAGATATCTGCCCATAATCCTTAATTCGTCACGCGGGCTCCTTTGAAATCAACAAAACCGTACAGGGAGCGGATGACCCCCTGGATATGATCCTTTTGTAAATAAGGCTCTACATAGAAGTAGATGGGCATGACCGGCATTTCTTCCATGATGATGGCTTCCGCTTCGTGGAGATAAGCGACCCGCTCCAAGGGATCGGTGGTCGTCTTGGCCAGTTGGATCAGTTCATCGTAGCGTTGGTTGGACCAGCCGGAATGGTTGTTAGCTTCATCGCTGATATACATGTCCATAAAGGTCAGGGGATCTAGGTAATCGCCGTTCCAACCGGCTCTAGCGATCTGGAAATCCCCCTGGAAGCGACGGTTAAGATAGGCCATCCACTCTTGATTAACGAGGCTTACTTCGATGCCTAGATTAGTCCGCCAGGCTTCTTGGATGACCTCGGCGATGGCCCGGTGGAGATCAAAGGTATTGTAAATAATCTCCAGTTTCGGGAAACCTTCCCCATTGGGGTAACCGGCTTCCGCTAAGAGTTGCCGCGCCTTATCCACATCTTCGATGAGCAAATCACCACCAAGGGCCCGGAAATCGCTCCCTTGGGGATGGGGAATCCCCGGCGGGATGAAGGCAAAGGCGGGAATTTCCCCCGCTTGGGTTACATATTCGGTGATGCTCTCTCGATCGATGGCCATAGATAGGGCTTGACGCACCCGGACATCGTCGAGGGGCGGAACATTGACATTGAAAATGTAGTAGTAGTTGGCTAAGATCGGTGCCGTTTTCAAAAATCCAGCGGCCCGCAGACGGGATAGTTGAGCCCGGGGGACCGTCGAAGTGATATCTAATTGATCGGTTTCAAACATAATCAGTTCCGTATCGGAGGCTTCGATCATGGTGAAAACTAAGCCATCGATATGTACTTCATCCCAATAGTAGGGGTTAGACCGCAATTCCAGTCGACTGCCATGACTCCATTCCGTTAACAGGAAGGGACCATTGGTGACCAGGGAGTCGGGCTTGAGGGCCCAATCGGGATCGGTTTCCACCACCCGGGGGTTGACGGGCATATAAACGGGAAAGGCCGTCAAGGAAAGAAAATAGGGGGTGGGCGCGATGAGTTCCACCTGGAGGGTGTAATCATCGAGGGCTCGTACACCGACGGCGGTCACATCGGTCAATTCACCACTATTGTAGGCGACGGCGTTAACCAGGTAATAGAGATTGTATGCATAGGGGGCGGCAGTTTCCGGGTCTAAGACCCGCAGCCAAGCATAGACAAAATCATGGGCTGTGACCCGATCGCCGTTGGACCAGTAGGCTTCCCGCAAATAGAAGGTATAGATTTTTCCATCATCGCTGATTTCCCAGCGGGACGCCATCCCCGGTTGGGGTTCGTGGTTTTCATCGAGGCGAGTCAGTCCCTCGAACAAATTGACCAGGACCGTCCCTTCGGTGCTTCCCATGGTCAGAGCTGGATCAAAGGACTGGGGTTCCGGTCCCAAGTTGAACCGGATCACGCTCTCCGAAGCCCCAGCCAGACTACTTACGAGCAAGAGAATGAGCATTGTCACGACAACTAAACGCGTCTTCACCTTCGCAGACCTCCCCGTGGGTAATAGGAATTTAACTATGGCCAATGATCCTTTCCTTGTAAATTTCTACTTGAGAGTCTAGTTCGACAATTCGCACAAGGTCCCCTGCAATAATTGCTAAGGTGGCCTTGCCACTCTGTTGTTTCGGCAGGGCTAAACTACCGGGGTTCAAGAGTAGGATATCATCCCGTCTTTCTAAATGGGGGATATGGGTATGTCCACTGATCACGATCTGGGCTTTGTAATACTGGGCGAGGATCACTTGTTCATCAAGGGGAGTATTATGGCCATGGGTAGCTAAAATTCGCAAACCTCCTTCCTGAACGAATAAATAAGGAGATTGCAACGGCGGTGTCAGTACCACTTGGTCGACTTCGCTGTCACAATTGCCCCTAGCGATGAGGATGGGTATGGGACTATTATTGATGGCCTCGGCTAAATCCGCGGGGCCATAACGACCGGGAAAAGGATTGCGAGGTCCATGATATAAAACATCCCCGGCATGGATGATTAAGTCCACATCTTTTAAAGGACCGGCCATGGCTTTTTGCCAAGCGGCCAGGGAACCGTGGGTATCACTAATCACTCCGATTTTCAAAGGATGATCCCCCCTGTTGTTCTAGTTTACGTAACAAAGCAACCATATCGGCGGGCAGTCTGGCCCGCACCCGGATTTCTTCCCCGCTGACGGGATGGGGAAACTCCAATTGAAAGGCATGTAAAGCTTGCCGGGCGATGAACTGTTGCCCCCCGCCATAAAGGATATCCCCCGCCAGAGGTGTCCCCAGGGCCTGCAAATGGACCCGAATCTGGTGGGTGCGGCCGGTCAAAAGCTCTAGTTCCACCAAGGAAAGGTCGGACCAAGTCTTAAGGGTTCTGCCCATGGTCACCGCCCGCTGTCCTTCGGGATGAATCTCCCGTTTAGTGGAGGCGGGACCGACCCGCCTGATAGGCAAATCAATCCTAATCTCTTTTTCAGGCCACCGGCCGACGACGAAGGCCAAATAGGTCCTGCGTACCAGGTTTTCCTCCAGGGCTTGGGCCAACCGATGGTGGGCCCAAGGGTGTTTAGCGATGAGGATGACCCCCGATGTGTCCCGATCGAGTCGGTTAACCAAATGGGGCCGACCGGGAACACCCTGGGCTTGAAAGTAGCTCTCTAGATGTTGGAGTAAAGTCCCAAAACGGTGGCTGCCCGTCGGGTGGACGATCAAACCCGCCGGTTTGTTAAGGACGAGGATCTCCCTGTCTTCCCAGAGGATCCATGGTTTAATCATGGTGCTTTCCGTCGCTCCCTGGGCCGGCTCTTCCACAGGCAAAAGGGTCAGCTCGTCTCCCCGTTGGACCCGGTAGTTAAGGCGCACCGGGCGCCCGTTGATGAGGACGGCTTCCCGAGCCTTTAAGCGCCTCAGAAGACGACGGGAAAAACCGAGCTTGCTCCGCAAAAAGCCCCGCAGGGTCATATTCTCCGGCAGGCCTTCGTCAATCTTATGCTTAAACCAGTATTCCGTCAGTGCTCATCCCACCCCATCGGGCATAGTCCCCCAGCGAAGCGCATACTTTTACTAAAGACTAGGGAAAATACACCTGGAGGTGATGGTCCTGACCCAAGTCTTTTGCACCGTCGAAAACTGCCGCTGGTGGACCAACAACAATATTTGTGAGGCTCCCAAGATCCTCATCACCAGTGATTACGTCGGTGATCGTTATCCGGAAAACGTCGATGTCCATCAAGTGGCCATGTTGGTCCATGAAACGGGCACAACACCGACGGATACCTGTATGGAAACCTGTTGTAAAACCTTCTACAATGATGCTAATTTCCGTTAGAGACGGTGGGGTCCACCCTGGGCTCCACCCTGTTGGTCAAAGGGTTTACCCTGACTGTAGTTCGTCCTCGACCCAGGTGTTATCCTCCCTCCCCGGGGAAATCCCAATCTTTCCCATTTGATCGTATTATATAATCCACCCAAAGACCCGTCAAGAAATGGCTTCTCGGGGGCCATTGGCTGTTTTTCCCAGGTTTGGAAAGGCAAAAACTACATACTTTATGAACAAACGGGAGGAAGGTGGGAGGCCCTTGGCCGACTTTAAAGATTTCTTACAGGATCTCAGAAAAGGATATCCCCTCATCGAGGCCACCGAAGAACGGTTACAACAGGTCATCGGTGGACAAGGACTGGTGAACCAATTGGGTGATTATCTCCTGGCCGGTGGTGGTAAAAGGTTGCGCCCTACCTTGACTATCCTGGGGGCGTCTTTTTATCCCCTGCCCGAGGAGGCTGTGGTCGATCTGGCGGTCGCGGGAGAGTTGATCCATTTGGCCTCCCTCATCCACGATGATATCATCGATGGAGCCCCCATGCGCCGGGGCCGCCAAACTTTACACACCCTGTGGAATGAGAAGGTGGCCGTTTTGACGGGGGATTATCTTTTTGCCAGCGCCTTTGAGCTGCTGACCCAGCTGAAAGCTACTTCGGTCCTCCGAGAGATGACCAAAGCCATCAAACTCATGTGTGAAGGGGAAGTAGAAGAAGTGGCCCGGGCCTTCAATTTTGAACAAGGGGAAGCAGAGTACTACCAATGTATACAAAAAAAGACAGCTCAACTGTTGGCTGCCTGCTGTCAAAGCGGTCCCCTACTGGCCGGGGCTGCCCCGGAGGAAACAGCTGCCTTGGCCAATTATGGTTTAAACCTGGGTTATGCCTTTCAAATCATCGATGATATCTTGGATTTGACGGCCCGGGAAGATGAATTGGGCAAACCAGTGCGATCTGATCTGTCCCAAGGAACCCTCACCTTGCCGGTGATCCATGTCCTCCAACATTCACCTTTAGCCGATGAACTAATAAGGTTGCTCCGTGAGGGACAAGGCCACAAGCCCCGGGCCCAAAAGTTGTTGGATGAAGCCCTGGCCCAAGAGGATGCCCTACTTTATGCCTGGCAAGCCGTGGCTAAAAAAATCAAAGCCGCGGAAGAAGCATTAAAGGTCTTACCTCCCTATCCCGCCCGGGATATGCTGGCCGCCTTAGCCCGTCAGTTGTTGGCCCAAGCCCCCGTTTATTTCCGGGAAGAAGTCGTGCCGGTCTAGATGGTCCCTAGCCGACGCAGAAGTAGGCAGGCCCGGTAATACTGCCAAGCCCGTTTCCCGCCCACCGAAAGGAGTCTATGGGCCAAAGGGGTCAACCCTTGTTTTTCCACTTTAGGATCTGAGAGATAGAGAGCCAAAAGCCCCCGGACCACCGTCCGGTGAAAGGATGGTTGGGGAAGACTTGCCGCGGCCTCGAGGGCCCGGCGGACAAACAACACCAGTCGCTCCTCCCGCAGGGCTAGATGGGGGTAATAACTGACGAAATTTAAGTCCCCCCCAATGGCATCCTCCTCAAGATCGATGAGGTAATCGAGGAGGATATGGAGCCCACAAATCCAGGGAAAATAGCCGTCCGTTAGCCGTCGGCTTTGTTCTTCCTTCATCCCCGGGCTGGCTCCATAGGCTAGAAGGGTAAAGACTCCTAAGGTGGAACCGGTGGCCGCGGCAAACTCCCACCAATAAAGGTCAGGATAATGCTTCAAATGAGGTTCGATCCAATCTTGGAGACGTTTTTCCCGACTGGACCATGGTAGATGTTTATAGGTTTGGAGATGACAGTAGAGGGAAATGAGGGCGGTGATGTCCCGCTGGATCCCGTCATAACCGGGCAGTTTTGCGACTAAGCTACTGCATTGACGGACCAGTCCCACTAAATAACCCCGGTCTTGGCGGTAGGGATAGTGTTTGTAGTAGTCGGTGGGGATGTAGTGGGGATGGACGGCATCGAACATGGCTTGGTGGAGCTGCCAAAAGCCGGCTTCACCCGCATAACCTCCCCGGTCACACAGGTTATCTAAGTAATCGCTGATGGTCTGTAGAGCTACGATCAAGCGGACTAGGTCGTAACTATCCCTGGAAGTAAGCAGCATATAGACACTGCCACCTTGGGCGTGGAATCTCTTCGTCGACAGACTGCTGATGGCCTGTTTATACAGGTCCCTTTCTAAACAGTCGGCCGCGACCTGCTGCCACCGATCTAGTTCCTGCCCGACGGCAGGCAGTGTGCGGGTGATAAATTTGAGGATGACACCGGTTTCTTGGAGGACTTCTGGGGCCAAAGCTGGGCCTCCCTGCCTTTTTTCCTTAATTTACGGCAAAGGGCCCATGATTATACGTTAAAGGGGAGATTAGGCCAAGTGATTTTGATAAATCTGGTGGAATTGCCCCGTCAAAATGCCGATGAAGAAACCGGTGGGGAGGGCGAAAAAGAGCAAATAGGGCAGGTAAATAAACAGACCCCAATTGGCGATGATCAAGGCAGCCACCGTCAGTTGCGCGATGTTATGGGCTAAGGCACCAAGGATCGACAGACCGATGAGGCTAATCCGGTCTTTGGCCAGCAGGTAAACACAACCCATAATGAGGATGCTAAACATCCCCCCGCTGAAACTGAGCCAAAAGGTGATGGTGAAAAGGGTCCCTGATAATAAGCTGCCCATTATGATCCGCAAGAAATTAAGCCAGAGGGCGTTTCGGAGACCAAAGGCCAGCAGCACAAAGAGGGACACCATGTTGGCTAACCCTAGTTTGGCCCCTGGTACAGGAGTTGGAATGGGTAGCATAGCCTCCACCACATGTAAAACGATGGCTACTGCTACGAGAAGTCCTAGGCGAACATATTGCTGAATATCCATGATCTTCCCCCTATTTTCGTCCCTATTA
>JBMNRY010000036.1:0-18083 GCA_050944915.1 Limnochordia bacterium | reverse complement strand
CACCCCTGATCATGTCTAAAGAAGGGACCATTCCCATCCCCCAAGGGATCGGTACCGGCGTCGAAATCAGAGACGATCTGATCAAAGCCTGGACCGTCAAAGAACGGACCATCACCGCTGAATAATTCTTTGGGGCCAGGAGGGTCTATCCAGTGGATCGTTGACCCCTCCGGCCCCTTTTAGCCTCTATGCGGGACAGGCGATGTTCAAAGGCACCAACCCGCCTGGGATGACAGCGCAAAGCTAAGGCTAAGCCCCGCTTCGCCATCTGCTGGGCAGCAGCCAGATCCCGCTTTCGATGTTCGTAATACTTGGCCAGCTGCTCACAGGCTACGATATCTTCCCCTTCATCCAATAATTGCAACCATAGTCTTTCCGCTAAGGGCCACCGCCCCCCTTTGCGATAGCATTCAGCCAGTTGGGACGCGGCTTTACGCCGCCAGTGGGCATTGGGAGCTAATTGGCAGCTCCGCTCGTAAAAACGGGCCGCCTGGAGCCAATCCTTCTTCTGGACCGAGAGCCTAGCCAACCCTTCGGCTTCGCTGGCGCAAAGGCACTCCTCGGGGCTTAACATCCCCTTAGCCGCCAAGAGATTCCAAAGGCCCACCAAGGAGAGGATATCGAGGCGATTATGGTCGACGATGGCCCGAAGTAAATGGGCCTGCCGGGTCCGCAGGAAGTCAAAATAGCGTTGGGGCACCTCACTGCCAGGCAGGTCATCGACACGAAAGACGGCTAATAGATTCCGTTCCAAACTATTTAAGCTACAACTGGTCAAACGGGCTCCCCATAGGCGCCTAGCGGGATAGAGAAGATCGAAGTGGAGCCCTTCCCCGGGAGGGGTGAAACCGTTGAGGATGAACCGGCCTTGGAGCAATGGCCAGTCGAAACACTTACCGTTGAAGGTCACAATTCCCTGGGCCCCTATTAGTCGTTCCTCGATGGCAGCCAACAGGGCCCCTTCCTCATGGTAATCCCCCATCAGGTACTGCTCCACTACAAACCGGTCTTTCTCCAACCAACCCAAGCCCACCAGAAAGGCATAGGTTCCGGTCCCACCGGCCAAACCCGTCGTTTCCGTATCCAAAAAGACCAGCCTTCGGGGGTCCAACCCATGGAGATCCTCCAGCTGTAGTAGGTGGGTTATGCCCCGGTGATCAGCGGTGAGCAGGGAGCCTAATTGGTCTGCCCCGTGGGTGTAATCTAGGCGATAATAGGTGCTGATCCGATGGCAGCTACCAAAAGCGTTGGTGAGGCGGCTGCCGCCTAGGACCGGGCTCAGGTCTACGGGAGGCAGTTCCTTAGGCTTTGGTCGGCTGGTCATCAGCCGCAATTTGTCCTTGAGCAGCAACACCCATAACCCCCTCCAGAAAGATCTGACAGTAAAGCTTCCCCTGGGGCCCTGCTTCCAGCAAGGGGCCGACACAGGAGGGACATCCTCCTTCACAGGGGCATTCGGCCAACAACTGTCTTGCCCGGGCCAAAAGCTGACCTACCGTTTCGTACATCCGCTGGGCCAGACCTACTCCACCGGGATATTTTTCGTAAATATAGATAGTCGGTAAGCGGGTAAAGGGCGAGCGGACTTGGGCCACTACACCCAAATCTCCCGGTTCACACATTAATTCCAAGGGGGCCACATGTAAAAGGAGATTAGCCACCCCGGTCAAGATATCTTGGAGCATCGTCGAATCTACCCCAGGGCCCAAGGCCACGTCGGCCGTCAACCAAAAGGAGGTCGTATGCATTTGCTGTTCCGGCAAGGATAAAGGTCCCCAGCCGATGTTTTCATGGGTATAAAAGCGAATCTTTTTATACATATGGGTCTGGGCGGTGACCATGACTTCCCCCCAGTAACAGTTGACCTGTCCCCCCTCTTGGGAATCCAAAACATCTAGGACCTTCAATTCCACCGCTAAATTAGCATCGGTGTAATAATCGACTTTCACCCGGCGAGCATAGGCTTTACGTTGATCCCAATCGAGGCGATCGATATGATACTGCTGGCTTTGATGCATATAAATGGCCCCGGGATGGATGAGCATCGGTGCACTGAAAAGATCGACCTCGCCGATGACCCGACTAATCCCTCCCGTAGTATCGATGACGACGAAATTATCGGCGGAAGCGCTGCGCAAGGAAATATTAGCCGCCGGGTAAGACTCGCTCATCCAAAAATAGCGGCCTTGAACCCGCCGCAGTAGACCCTCTTCCACCAGGAAATCCAAGATTTCCTCCACATCGGTACCTCCATAGAGTTCACCCTCTTGGAAGGGGAGTTCGAAGGAAGCACATTTCAAATGGGAAATGAGGATGAACAAATTGTCGGGATTAATCAGGGCCCTTTCCGCCCCCTGCTCCAAGAGAAACTCGGGGTGGTTGATGATGAACTGATTCAAAGGGCTGGAGTTGGCCACCAAGACCACCGCCGATAATTCCCGTCCCCGGCCGGCCCGTCCCGCCTGCTGCCAGGTACTAGCGATGGTGCCGGGGTAACCGGTTAAAACCGCCGCTTGGAGGGTGCCGATGTCGATCCCCAACTCCAAGGCGTTGGTGCTGACTACCCCTAATACTTGGCCTTCCCGCAGTTCCCTTTCGATCTGGCGCCGTTGTTGCGGCAGATAGCCACCCCGATAGCCCCGGACTTTCTCCACCAGATCCCCTAGTTTTTGCACACCCCGGCGCAAATAGGTTGTCAAAACCTCGATATCGATCCGACTACGGGCGAAAACAATGGTCTGGATGTCCCGGGCCAAAAACTCCGCCCCGATCCGCTGGCTCTCCAACAGGGCACTACGGCGGATCCCAAGGGTTTTATTGACTACCGGCGGGTTATAAAAAATGATTTCCCGGGGTCCCTGGGGAGCCCCGTTCTCATCGATGACCATTACATCACGCCCCGTTAGAGCGGCGGCATGCTCCCCAGGATTGGCGATGGTGGCCGAAGCACAAATATACTGGGGTTGGCTGCCGTAAAAGCTGCAGATCCGCTCCAACCGCCGCAAAACATTGGCCACGTGGCTGCCGAAAACACCCCGGTAGGCGTGGAGTTCATCGATCACTATATAACGTAAATTCTCAAAAAGGCGCATCCACTTGGTATGATGGGGTAAAATCCCCGAGTGGAGCATATCGGGGTTAGTAACTACGATATTACCCGCCGACCGAATGGCCCGGCGGGCGTTAGGCGAAGTATCCCCATCATAGGTATAAGTCTTAATCTGATGGCCCAACTCCTCGCTCCAAGCCATCAGCTCCGCGACCTGATCTTGGGCTAAGGCCTTGGTGGGAAATAGATACAAGGCCCGAGCTTCTGGATTAGCTAATAGGGTCTGCAAAACGGGCAGGTTGTAACAAAGGGTTTTCCCCGAGGCGGTAGGAGTAACGACGACTATGTCACGGCCGGCTGCAACATGGGAGAAGGCCTGGCTTTGATGGGTATACAGCTGTCCAATCCCCTTAGTTGCTAGAAGCCTTTGGAGCCTGGAATCCAGCGCCTGGGGAAAGGGCTCATACCGGGCGGCTTTAGGAGGAATCTGCTCCCAATGGGTGATGTTAGCCGCGAAGGCCGGATCTGTCCGTAGTTTATTCAAGACCTCTTCCATAGCTAATCTTCCTTTCCATACCACACATAAGTTCGAGGAACCCCGGAGAAAACCCTGCCTCCATCAAGGGGAGCCTAAGGCAGCCCACCGGGCAACTAAGGCCCGTAAGATGGCCTTTTGCCCCATCAAGGAAGGATGTAAGCCGTCATCTAACAACCAATGGGGATGGGGTGGTACGCCAAAGGTTTTCCGCAAATCGACGAAGGGTTCCCCAAAATCCCTGATCACTTGGGCCACCTTTTCCAGATCCTCATCTACCCAAGACACCTGCCGGTAAGCGAAATCGGGATTCTCCCGGATCTGGTCTTCCAAGACCGAAGCCGGGGTCATCCACAGCCACTGGGCACTAGTCTGGGCCCGGGCAAAATTCCGCAGCATCTGGAAATTCAAAGCCGTTTCCTCGATGCTCACTAAGGTTTTGGTCGGTTGTTTCCCATGGCGCCGGGCATCGTTGGTGCCGGCCAAACAGATGATCCAAGTCGGTCGCTCGACGACGACGGACCAAAACCGGCTGATGATCTGGGAGGTGGTCTCCCCGGAAATACCGGCATTGATCAGCTTAATCTTGTGGCCGGGGCGGGTTAGTTCCAGCACATGGGAGAAGATGGCGAACCACGATTGAAGATCATCGGTGATGCTGTCGCCCAAACCGACGACGTTCTCCTCCTCACCCAAGGGCAAGCGGGCCACTTGCTCGGCGAATTCCCCGTCCGCCAATAATTCTTCCGCTGCTTGGCGGGCTTGATCCCGATATTCGTTCAAAATCCGTCCATAGAGTTCTTCATCGATACCGAAGATCTGGGCCGCCACTCCCCGAGGAAGCTGAGGATGGAGCCGACTAAGCATCTTTTCCGGATGCCAAAACTGCACTAAGCGGCTTAATTGTCGATACCGGGCATCTTCCATGATGAAACAACTCCTTTTTGCCTTAATCTTACTTCATCAAACCCCTGTTGTCACTAAACAATGGGATACCTATATCAGAAGCGGCTCCGGAGACAGAATCGGTCAAAGATGATATACCAAAACTCTACCGGTATTTCAAAGAGAGTCCATGGGAGCTGAAAGAAACCTCCCTAACTCACTAGTTCTTCAGCTCAGAAAAGGGTACAATTGATGGGAAGGAAGGAGTATTACCCCTTAATCGCTCTTTTTAGGACATCGATGCAGTTGTTCCTTAAGAAGGAGAACGACCAGCTCGTTGATTTCTTCTGAAATAGATTGGACTGTTGAGCTTTGTTGATCGCCACCGGAACGATCTAAGGCCTCCTTCAGTTGGCGGCGTAGCCTTTCGATCTTCACCTCGATCTCCTGGATATTAATAACGGTACACCTCCAAGATAATATCCCTTCCTTCCCGGAATTAGGTAATGGTGCCGACCATTTTACCATAAAACTGTATGGAATGGATGCCTTTTGTGTAGAAAAGAGCAAAATGTTTTTTATTTTCTTCTAGGAGGTGGTAATAGCGGAGAAAATAGCGGAAGATGACGTTTATCCCGATGACGGAGCATAGCTGATTTTACTTTCCTTTGGAGGATTATGGGCCTAGAGGCCCCAGGAAGCCATAAAGAAATCGCCCCCGGGCTTAGAAGACCCAGGGTTCATTGAAGAAGTCTATCCATAGGATCAAAGGGAGGTGACCGCTCCCCCAAGGGTGGGCAGCGGATTTCGATGTGGAAAAGTGCCTTGATTTGGGGATTAGCCCTTGTCTTAGGGGCCGGCATCGCGATTAATCATTATGTCGGCGAGGTGGCAGCCGGTATTGTGTTCAATCCCCTCACGTTCGACAATCTACAGGATGGTACATATGTTGGCGAACACGATGCCCGTCTGGTTTACGCCAAAGTCCAAGTCACCGTGGAGGGAGGGCGGGTTACCGCCATTGACCTGATGGAGCACCGCCACGGACGGGGCCAAAGAGGAGAAAGGATCCTCGAAGTTATCCTTCAGAAGCAGTCCCTCCAAGTCGACCATATTTCCGGTGCCACCATCAGCAGCAAGACTATCGCCAAGGCCGTGGAAAACAGCCTTATCTTCGCCAATTAAATTGGCTGCAGATGGGAAGGATCTGCAGCCAAAGTCCTTAGCCTATTTGCTCTAACCAATCTTTCAGGATATCTTGCAAATCGGGGCTTCCTAATTCCTGTAGTTCGTAGGTCACCCGAACGGTATCCTGCTTGATATCGATCACCCGGTTTAAGTCGATGGGGGTGGCGATGATGACGGTATCACAGTCGATGCGGGCTACCGTCTCCTCTAAGTCTTCGATTTGCTGGCCCCCATAGCCCATGGCCGGCAGGATATCCAGCATATGATCGTATTTAGCATAGGTAGCGGCAATGGAACCGACGGCGAAATCCCGGGGATGGATGATCTCCCTAGCCCCATATTTCCTAGCCGCCAAATAACCGGCACCATAGGACATTTCCCCATGGGTTAAGGTGGGTCCATCTTCGATGACCAAAACCCGCTTACCCCTAATTTTCTCCGGTGCATCGACAAAGATGGGTGATGCGGCATCGACGACGACAGCTTTGGGATTGACGGCGACCACATTGTTGCGGGTTAGGTTATTCTTTTCCATCCCGGCGGTATCCATCTTATTGATGACGACCACATCGGCCATACGCAGGTTCGTTTCTCCGGGGTAATAACGCAGCTCGTGGCCCGCCCGGTGAGGATCGACGATGGTGATGTGCAGATCGGGTTTGTAGAAGGGCAAATCATTATTACCCCCATCCCACAGAATCACATCAGCCTCTTCTTCCGCCATCCGTAGGATCTTCTCGTAATCGACACCGGCATAAACGATAACACCATGATCAATATGGGGTTCATACTCTTCCATCTCTTCGATGGTACACTTATGTTTGACCAAATCCTCATGGGTGGCAAAGCGCTGTACAACCTGCTGGGCCAAATCGCCATAGGGCATGGGATGGCGGATGGCCACCACCTTTTTGCCCATATCGCTTAAGATAGATGCAATCCTTCTGGTAGTCTGGCTCTTCCCCGCACCAGTTCGGGCTGCGCAAACAGCCACTACTGGTTTGCTCGACTTGAGCATCGTTGCCGCGTGGCCTAAGAGCATAAAATCGGCACCATGGGCATTGACCTGGGCTGCTCGACTCATCACCGTTTCGTAAGAAACATCGCTATAGGAGAAAACAACCAGGTGTACTCCATATTCATCGATTAAGTCTTCTAAATCGCTTTCTGCATAAATAGGTATTCCTTGGGGATAAAGGGAGCCAGCCAATTCCGCCGGATATTTACGCCCCTCGATATCGGGAATCTGAGTCGCGGTAAAGGCGACAACCTCGTATTCCTCCTTATCCCGAAAACAGACATTAAAATTGTGGAAATCCCTTCCAGCAGCTCCCATGATGATAACTCGTTTCCTATCCAACGCCAGTCCTCCTTAAATTGGCAAAATCCAAGGGCAACATCTTCATAAATATGCAATTTCACCTTAGGGGCCCCATCTCCTGCTAAGGTTCCTGCCCCGAAGGACTCCTCGGTGAATTTTTGCCCAGGTCGCAACCTTGATCTTTTGGGTCAAGGATCTAGTTAAATTCTACCCTAGTTTCGACTAATTAACGATCTGGACAAAAGGCCCAACCCCCGAGAAGGAGGATTTCCCCTCGGCAAGGAGAAGTGTAGTTTTTTAGCATCTGTAAAGAGGGTGTCCAGCTTGATCATAGATAAGCCCAATAAGGAAAGGGAGCTACGACTCTCCTTTGATGAAATCGATATCGGGTATTCCATGGCCGAGGCCATCAAGGAAGCCAAACGGTGTTTAAACTGCCGTCAACCCCTCTGTCGAGAGGGTTGTCCCATCAATCAGGCTATTCCCCAATTTATTCAAGCTTTAGCCCAGGGCAACCTCGGCCAAGCAAGCGAAATTATCGCCGAGCATAGTAACCTGCCGGCCATTTGCGGCCGGGTTTGTCCCCACGAAAAACAATGTGAAGGGCATTGTATCCTCAGTCGCAAGGGAGAGCCCATTAGGGTGGGTAAACTGGAACGCTTTGTGGCCGATTTCGAGGCGGAAATGGAGTTGACCAAGCTGCCCGCCTGTCGTCAATTGGATCAGGGCCGGGTAGCCGTCATCGGCTCTGGACCGGCAGGGCTGACCATTGCCGGGGATTTGGCCAAACTATGTTATGCCGTCACCGTTTACGAAGCCCAAGAAGAACCGGGGGGTCTCCTGATGTACGGAATCCCCGATTTCCGGTTGAATAAAGATGTGGTCCGTCGAGAAATCGAGCGGATCGCCAAACTAGGTGTCCAGTTCGAAACTAAGACCATTATCGGACCCGATCTTACCGTCGATGACCTCTTCGCCGCCGGTTATGATGCCATATTCATCGGCACCGGTACCTCCCTGCCCCGTAAGCTATCCATCCCTGGCGAAGAGTTGCCCGGAGTCATGCAAGGGGCCTATTTCCTTCGGACTATGGCCTTAGTCAACGCTGGTAAAATCAGTCCCAAGGAAAATCCCATCTCCCCCGGCGATCATGTGGTCGTCATCGGTGGGGGTAATGTGGCCCTGGATGCTGCCCGGACAGCCTTGCGGGTGGGAGCGGAACGGGTGATGGTAGTCTACCGCAGGGATGAAGAGGCTCTACCAGCCTTAAAAACCGATTACGAACAGGCTAAAGCCGAAGGCATAGAGTTTGCTTGGTGGGTAGCACCAACGAGATCCCTTGGCAAGGATCAGCTGACGGGAGTGGAGTTAGAATCGGTCGAAGCCGATGAAAAAGGGGAACTGCAGAAAACGGGACAACGCCAGACTCTGTCCGCCCATAAAGCTATCGTCGCCATTGGTCAGCGTCCCGCGGCGCGGATCGTCTCCACAACGGATGGTATCGAAGTCGACGAACAAGGCTATGTCATCACCAGAGAACGGCCCTACGGGATGACGACCCGGAAAGGGGTTTTCGCCGGCGGTGATGTGGTCCACGAACCGGCCACCGTCGTCTTGGCCATGAGAGAAGCCCAAAAGGTAGCCAAAGGCATCGTGACTTACGTGGAAGCCAAGCGGCTCATGGAAGAAATCGGCTGAAGTCCCTCCCTTAGCCAGATGTCGATGGTACTAGTTAATCCCGGGCGAGAATGCCCGGGATCATCCCCTGGGTTAGGTTGCCCCCTAGATTTTTGTAATCGCTGGGTACAATTATCAAAAATATGGGCTTTTTTAGTTCTAATTCATAAAGAAATGGGGATAGTCCATTGGTAGTTTTCATGCGGAAATTGACGGCACTGTTCGTGGGACTTTTTTTGTTTAGCCTGGGCATTCTCTTAACCATCCACGCTAATTTAGGGGCGGCCCCCTGGGATGCCTTCCATTTGGGCATCGTTAAACATACAGGCCTTAACCTCGGTCGGGTCAGCCAATTGGTCGGCATCTTCTTGTTAGTCCTCTGTATCCTCCTTAAGGAAAAGCCGGGCTGGGGAACCCTGGCCAATATCTATTTCATCGGCTTTTTCATCGATCTTATCGAGGGAACCGGATATCTTCCCCACTTCGACAATTTTTGGCTCCAGTTGGCCATGTTATTAACAGGTATCCTCAGCATCGGTTGGGGAACAGCCCTTTATATTTCCGTCGGATGGGGCTCGGGCCCCCGGGATGGATTGATGCTGGGCCTAACCCGCCTATTATCGATCCAGCTCTGGCAGGCCCGCACGGGTATCGAAGGGACCGTTTGTCTTCTGGGCTATTTCCTCGGCGGGCCCATCGGGTTTGGTACCATTGTCACCGCATCCCTCCTTGGTCCTTCGGTCCAGTTGGCCTTCTCCATCCTTCGCCTTATTTCGAAGCGGTCACAGGTCCAACCTCTGGAACAAGGGGAATAGATGACTTCATCAATCCTAGGGAGCGAAGATGAACAACAACCTAACTAAAGAATTAATTCGACTGGCCATACCTTTGATCTTCTCCAATTTAGCCTATACTTTCCTTGGAGCCATCGACACCTTATTCTTAGGTCGGGTGAGCACCATCTCCCTTGGCGCCGTCGGGTTAGCCCACATGATGTTTCTCACCATCTCCCTCCTCTTGCGGGGAACCATCAGCGGTACCACCGTTTTCGTCTCCCGGATGTATGGAGCCGGTGATCGGCCCGGGGCCGGCCGTTATTTGCAATACTTTCTCTCCTTGAGTCTTTTATTGTCGCCACTGGTTCTCGCCTTGCCTTGGATCTTTCGACTTTATTTGGGCTTACTGGCGCCGGCGGAAGCCATCGCCAGGGAAGCCAGTATCTATACTTCGATTAGGCTTTTGGAACTGCCCTTTTCCATGATGAACACGGCCATCATCGGGTTTATGGTCGGCACCGGCAATTCCCGGGCACCGATGCTTTTGGCCTGGTCGGCAGTATTAGTCAATGTGCTAGCTAATTACGTCCTAATCTTCGGCCATCTAGGCTTTCCGCCCCTGGGGATCGCTGGAGCAGCCTGGGGCACCGTCCTGGCCGTGCTCGTCCAACTTTTCATCGCCACTCTGGTGTTATCCCGGTATTACGCGGGGGAATATCTCCTTCGTCGATGGCAATTCCCCTCTTGGAAGAGCTTGGGGGAAATGATCAAGATCGGTTTTCCCATCGGGATCACCGATGGGGTGGAATTGGCGGCCTTTTCCACCTTTTTTGGCCTCATCGCCCGGCTGGGTACGGTGGAGTTGGCGGCCAGTCAAGTGGCCAACCAAATAGGTTCCATCGCCTTTATGCCCGGTTTCGCTCTGGGATCGGCCACCGGGGCCCTGGTGGGGCAATACATGGGTTCCCGCCGATTAGTCTTGGCCAAATCCGTCGGTTACCGGGGAACCCTCCTTGGGGCGGTGACCATGGGTGGTGTTGGGTTCTTCTTTTGGCTCTTCGCGGAGCACTTAGGTCGGTTGTTCACCGATGATCCGGCGGTATTGGCTCTGACGGCGGTTTTGCTACGGATCATGGCCATCTACCAGCTCTTTGATGGGGTGAATATCGTCGCTCGGGGAGCGTTAAACGGAGCCGGCGATACCCGTTTTACTATGGTAGTGACTGTAGTATCCTCCTGGCTTATTTTCATTCCCTCGGTTTATCTGCTGACCTTTACCTTGGACAAAGGTTTGGTTGGTGCTTGGATCGGGTCCATCATCTATTTGTTAGCCATGGCCGGACTATTTTTCTGGCGCTTCCATTCGGGACGCTGGCAAAGGATCTCCCTCCGTAATGGGGTGGGATGAACCTTAAAGGAGGTGCACCCGGCGCCACCAGGCGATACTACCCCCCACAACAATCAAGATGGCTCCCGACCACAAAAGGCTCATGAAGGGTTTACGACTCACCTCCAGGACCAACTGGTGGGGGCCCGTCTCCGGATGAAAAAGACGCAGCAGGACCTGCTGGTCCTGGAGATCCAATCCTTCTAGGGCGATGGCTAAATCCAACTCTTCGATATAGGCCATCTCTCCTCCCCCGTTGGGGGCCCAGGTAGGTACCACCTCCCCCTGCCATCCATCGTTGGAAACAGCCAACTGGGCCCCCAGCCGCATCTGTCTATGATCCATGGCTAAGGCCTGTAGGGCGACGGTATAATCCTCCAGAGCCTGCTGTTGCCCTTGCCCCAGCTGAATATATTCCCCGCCCTCGATGATTAGATTTAAGGGACTGATGAATAAATCGGCTCCCATCCCCCGGTGTATATAGGGAACAGCCGTCCCCCGCAGGCCGATCCGGGGTCGAGCCAGGAAAGATTTTTGTCCGTTGGAAACCTCAATGAGTCTCTCCCCCCTTGGGCCAACCCCGGTATAGCTAAAGGTATAACCAAAGGTTTCCATGCTCCCACCAAGGGGTAGGCTAAAGCGTTCCTGGGGAGCATGGATAGAAAAGATAATCCCGATGCATAACAAAGCGAGGCCTATGTGGGCTAAGTGGCCCCCGCTGTAGAGAAGGCCTTGGGTCAAGGAGCCAATCCACAAGAAGAGGTGAGCGAAGAAAACCAAAGCAAAGGTCCCGAGGAATAGGAGGTACAAGGGTTTGGTGACCCCCTGGCCATAAGCCCACCAACAGCTGATCAAGGTCAAGAGACCAGGGACACAAGAGGCTCGCCCCTGGCTTTTCAAGGGACTAAATCCCAGGGCGAACCCTAAGACAACGGCTATGGGAAAGGTGACCCGGTTGTAAAAGGAAGGCTGTAGGGAAGCAGGCCGGCCCCAAAGACTGGTGAGCATCGGTGCGCTGGTGCCGATACTAATCAGCACTGCCCCACCGAGGAGCAGATAGACGGCCAAAGGATACCAAGGGTCCCCCTTTGAGCCAAGGGGTACCTCTTCTTCTTTATTTCTTAAAAGGACCAGGGGCAATAGTGTTAAAAAGGCGAGAATAGTCAACAGAATCTTGTTTAAGCCACCCGCGGTGAAGGAGTGGACGGAAAAATCGGCTAATAAGCCACTACGGGTGATAAAGGCCGCGTAAAAGACCAGCAAGTAAGTAACGACGGCTAGGAATCTGTTGAGCTTCAGCCGTCGACCCCATTTTTTCTCCCACAGGAGGCCGTGCAACAAGGCCGCCCCCGTGAGCCAGGGGACGAGGGATGCGTTTTCCACAGGATCCCAGCTCCAATAACCGCCCCAACCGAGGACCCCATAGGCCCAATAACCACCGAGGAAAATACCGGCGCCGAGGGTTAACCAACCGAAAAGGCTCCATGGTAGGACCCGGCGGGCCCATTGCCCATGGTTCACCTCCAGGGCGAGGACATAGGGCACCGCTAAGACCCCGTAACCGAGGAAGACAACGGGAGGATGCACGGCCATCCAAGGGTTAAGAAGCAGGGGGTTGAGTCCCGCCCCTTGGATGGGAGTCACCTCGAGGATGCGGAAAGGGCTTTGGACCAATAACACCGCGGTAAGGGCACCTTGGATGAGGCTATAATACATCAAGGGAGTTGGCCGCCCATGGGGTAGGAGCAAAAGCCCAATCATCGCGCCCCAAAGGGTCCAGAGGAGAAAACTTCCTTCCTGACCGGCCCAAAAGGAGGCTAGGCGGTAGAGCCAAGGCAAATCGGTGCTTGTGTGTTGATAAACATAGGCATAGCTGAACTGCTGGGTAAAGATGAGATAGTAAAGCCACAGGGAGGCGGCGATGATACAGACACTGTGGAGATAATAGGCCCAACGGGCTTGCAGCCTCCAGCGCAGCTTCCAAAAAAGGGCCGCCCCCAACCCCCCTATGAGGGCCCCCTTTAACAGCAGATCACCCATCCTCATTCCCCCTGATATTTACTGGGACATTTGACTAAGAGTTTGTGGGCCTGGAAAAATCCCTCCCGATATTCCCCCACGGCCCCGATCTGTTGGGCATGGTGAAGATTGATGGGTGGTGAGCCCCGATAGAGCACCGGCAGAATCACGCCCTCTTCATCGATCAAGGAAAAGCGCAAGATGCCTTGGTCCGCCATGATTTCCACCTCCGAGTTTAGGGTCCCTAAGACTTGTACCGGCCCCGTGGCGGCCATGGCTTGGGCAAAGTCGACGTAGGGAGTTAAACTCAGCTGAAAGCTATAACAGGCTAACCCGAGCCCAGCCATGAGCATCAGCAGCAAAAGGAGACTCCTGGAGGAGATCATTTTTCCTTCAACCTCCTGATTTGCCCTTCTAAATACAATAGATAACCGAAAATGCCCAACCAACTCACTAAGCTGACGATGAACACTTCAGTAGTTCCCATCTTCATCCCCCCTTTGCAGTTCTTCCAGTTGCCAACGGAGGCGGTAAATCCAAAGGAACAAAGCGGTGAAGGCCAGTAAGGCCCCAAGAAGGACCCCCCGCATACCCACATCTATCCCTCCTCCCTGGCCGCCGATGAGGGGACTAGGGTGCAAGGTAGGATAAGCCCGGGGCAGGAGGAAAACTAGAAAAGGCACACCGATGAAGGCTAAGCTGGCATAGAGGGCACTTAATCGAGCCCGCTGGTGGGGATCGGTGAAAAGGGCCCGAAGGGAAAAATAGGCCAAATAAATGAGAAGCAAAAACAGGATGGTGGTCTGGCGGGGGTCCCAATTCCAGTAAGCTCCCCAGGCTCCTTTGGCGAAGATGGCGCCGGTCAAGGTGGCTAATAGGGCACAAAGGGTGCCCAATTCCACCGCCGCCACAGCCCGGGCATCGGCAGCAGGTTCCCGATGGCGCAAATAAGCCAGGCTGTGCACCATGGCCAAACCATAAGCTAACACCGCGACCCAAGCCAAGGGGACATGGAAATAGATGATCGGGGTTAGAGGCCCCAAGCCGATGGCATAGGGAGCATGGAATAGGGCTCCTAAGAGCACCGAAGTCATTCCCAACAACAAAGCCAATCTCAATATCAACGCTAACGACCTCACTCTTCCCAAATATATTCAACCAGTAAAAGGACGGCGGAGCCCAAAGTTAGAGGATAAAGGATCAGTAAAGGCAGACCCCCTGGCTCCCCATGAAAGGCGGCGACCGTCGCTTGGATGGCCCCCATTAACAAAGGCAATAGCAGGGGAAAGGCCAAAACCGCCGGTAAGGGACCCCTTACCGATCCCCGACTGAGCAGTGCGGCCACCGTAGTAGTCCCTAGGGCTAACCCGAAACTCCCCCCTAGGAGGGTACAACCCAGGAAGACGTAATTGCCCACGGGCACCTGAAACAGGACAAAATACAAAGGGAGGAGGACGACCAAGGTGGCCAAAAGGAGCAGAAAGTTAGCTAAGGTCTTCCCCACAAAGATGCTTTCCACCGGAGCCGCCAACAGCAGGGTATCTAAAGTTTTGGCTTCCTCCTCCTGCAAGAAACCTTGGCCAAGGCCGACAACACTTACGAAAAAGAGAAGGATCCACAACAGGGCCCCCGCCAAAGAAGGGGTGACAATCGGGGTGCCGAGGGAAAAACTGATAGCCCCCAAGGCAGTCACGCCAAACATGATCAACCCTTGGAGACCGCTACGGCGCCGTAATTCCACTTGCAGATCCTTTTGGACCATCAGCTTCACCGCGTCCCAACGGGATACAGGCATCACTCCAAGCGATCTCCTCCCTATCATTGCTGGCAATAATGGTCAAACCCCGGCGGGCGGTCACCATCTTGCGGAGGATTTCCCGACCTTCGTCATCTAGATTAGCCCCCGGCTCGTCCAAGAGCAATATGGCCGGGGAGGCCGCCAACAAGGCCGCCAGTTTAACCCGCTGCACCATCCCCAGAGAAAAGGAACGAAGGGGATCATCGGCCCGACCTTTGAGCCCTACATGCTCCAGTACCGTTTCTAGTCTTTCTCCAGTCAGGGGGACTCCCCGCAGTCGGCTGAGAAACAAAAGATTCTCCCGGGCGGTCAAATGGGCATACAGATTACTATGGGGACTAAGCCATCCTAGACGACTCCGCAGTTGATCCCCCTCCAAGGGCCGGCCTTGATGGTCGTAGGTACAACTGCCTTCCCGGGGATGCAACAGCCCCGCTAAAATCCGCAATAAGGTACTTTTCCCCGCACCGTTAGGGCCGGTAATACCTAAGATCTGGCCCGATTCCAACGAAAAATCCAGCCGGCGAAATAAAAACCCTAGACCGAAGGAATGGCCTAGATTATGGACCATCAGGCGAATAGTTCCTCAGCTCCTTTCCTACCAATATGCCCCAAGGGGGACTACTTTATCCAAATAATTCCCGTTAAAGGTCGGTCAAAGAAAAAAATAGCACCCTCTATAAGGATGCTATCTTTCGGTAACCCAAAAGAGCTCAAGACCTTGAATTCTCGGGAGAAAGGAGACCTTTTCCAAAAAAATAGAGGGCCTTCCCGCTGGAAGGCCCTGTTCTCTTAGCTGCTCGCAGCCACATCTTCCTCTTCAGCCCTTTGGAGCTCGTAGCCTGCCCCATGCTTGAAGCGGGGAGCATAACTGGTATGGAGGAGCTGGTGGGATTTCTCCCCGAGGGGTTGGCCCAGGAATTCTTCATAAAGGGTCTTGACCTCAGGGTTTTCGTGGGATTTGCGCAGAGGCATTCCCCGATCAGCTTCGTAAATACCCTTCATCCGCTGCTGCCGAACTTCCATTGTGGTCAATAAAGGTTGGCCGCCACCGCCGATACATCCGCCGGGACAAGCCATGATTTCGATGAAATGATATTCGACTTCACCGGCAGCGACTCGGTCCATCAATTGGCGGGCATTCCCCAAGCCATGGGCCACCGCCACCTTCAAGGTGGTATCGCCCAAGGAGATAGCTCCTTCCTTAATCCCTTCAAGACCCCGGACTTCGGTGAAATCTAGATTTTCCAGGGTTTCGCCGGTTACCACCTCATAGGCTGTCCGCAGGGCCGCTTCCATGACTCCGCCGGTAGCCCCGAAAATCACTCCCGCACCGGTGGTGATTCCAAAGGGAGCATCAAATTCTTCATCATCCAGGTCGACGAAAGCGATGCCGGCTTCCTTAATCATCCGACCCAATTCCCGCACCGTCAATACCACATCTACGTCCTGGTATCCACTGCTGTTCATTTCCGGTCGGGTGGCTTCGAACTTTTTGGCGGTACAAGGCATCACCGAAACGGTGATGATCCGGGCTGGATCCAAACCCATCTTTTGGGCATAGTAGGTTTTAGCTAGGGCGCCGAACATCTGCTGGGGTGATTTACATGTAGAGAGATTCGGTAACAGCTCGGGGTATTGATGTTCTAAAAACTTCACCCACCCCGGACTACAGGATGTGAACAAGGGGAGGGCACCGCCATTTTGGAGCCGGTGCAACAGCTCATTGGCTTCCTCGAGAATGGTTAAATCGGCGGTAAAATCGGTATCAAAGACGGCATCAAAACCAAGACGCCGCAGGGCAGCCACCATCTTACCGGTGACGATAGTACCCGGTGAGAGGCCAAATTCCTCCCCTAGGGAAACCCGAACCGCCGGGGCCGTCTGGACGACGACGTGATAATCGGGATGGGCCAGATAGTCCCACACCTTTTGGGTATCATCTTTTTCCGTCAAGGCGCCAACGGGACAGACATTGACGCATTGTCCGCAATTGGTACAAGCCGTATGGGCTAATTGCATTTGCCAGGCCGGGGAAACAACTGTTTCAAAACCCCGTTCCCGCACCGACAGAACATGGACACCCTGGATATCGCTACAGACGCTGACACAACGTCGACAGAGGATACATTTATTAGGATCCCTGATAATGGAGGGAGAAGAGGTGTCGATAGGTTCCCGATACCGTTCCCCCTGGAAGCGAATATCTCGAATCCCTAAGTCTTTGGCCAGCTCTTGTAGTTCGCAATTCTGATTGCGCAAACAAGTGAGGCACTCCTGGGGATGATTTGATAATAACAGTTCGACGTTGACCCGCCGGGCTTCCCGCACCACCGGTGTATTGGTCTTTATTTCCATCCCCTCGGCCACAGGGAACACACAGGAAGCTTGAATGCGGCCGTTAATCTCTACAAGACAAACCCGACAGGAGCCCGTTTGACTGACATCTTTTAGATAACATAACGTCGGGATATGCACCCCCGCGATGGCCGCCGCCTCTAGAGCGGTTGAGCCCGCGGGCACTTCTACTGTATGGCCATCAACGATCACCTTTACCACGGAGCATTAACCCCCTTCGTTGGCTACTATCCTTTGATTATGGCGTCAAAGGGACATTTTTCTACGCAAAGACCACATTTAATACATTGCAAGACATCGATGGTATAAGGTTCCTTGCGGCGACCGGTGATGGCACCTACTCCGCACACCTTGACACAAAGTCCACAACCACGACATAACTCGGGGTCGATGTGATAAGTCAACAAGGCGGTACACTGACCGGCTGGACACCGTTTTTCCTTGATATGGGCTTCATATTCATCGCGGAAATAACGCAGGGTACTCAAGACTGGATTGGGAGCTGTTTGGCCTAGACCACACAGGGCGGCCGCTTTAATGTTACGGGCCAGGGTTTCTAGTTTTTCAATATCCCCCTGCCTTCCTTGCCCTTCGGTGATCCTGGTGAGGATTTCCAACATTCTCTTGGTCCCTACCCGACAAGGGGTACACTTTCCGCAGGATTCATCTTTGGTGAAATCGAGGAAGAAACGGGCGATATCGACCATACATGTATCTTCATCCATGATGATCAACCCGCCGGAACCCATCATAGAACCCAATTGCCGCAGGGAAGCATAATCAACGGGAGTATCTAAATGTTCCGCGGTTAGACAACCTCCCGAAGGCCCACCGGTTTGGGCCGCTTTAAATGCCTTGCCCTTAGGTATACCGCCGCCGATTTCAAAAATAATTTCCCGGAGGGTGGTGCCCATAGGTACTTCTAACAAACCGGTGTTGTTGATATCCCCGGCTAAAGCAAACACTTTGGTACCCTTACTATCTTCGGTACCGATTCCTTGGAACCACTCCGAACCGTTTAAGATGATGGGACAAATGTTGGCAAAGGTCTCCACGTTGCTTAACAAGGTAGGTTTGCCAAAAACACCTT
>JBMNRY010000035.1:0-18273 GCA_050944915.1 Limnochordia bacterium | reverse complement strand
AAGGTTTCTCCTGTACCCCCCGCCGCCCGGGGGGAATAGGCATCCAATAGAAAACCATCGGTTACTCCCTTGTAGCTTCCCAAGCGCTGTAGACAACTTCCATCTTTAACGGCCAAGGCTTTGATTAGCTTTCCACGGGGCAGTTGTTGACGTAGCGCCAAACAATAATTAGGATCTTCGTCCCCATGGAGCTGGACTCCTCCTAAGCCCACTTCCTCGACTATCTCCTTGACCTCTGCAACGGGTTGGTTACGAAAAACACCGATGGTTTGAACCAGAGGCGGTAACGCGGCCACGATGGCTTGGGCCTTGGTCGGGGAAATCTGCCTTGGACTGGTGGTGAAAATAAAGCCTAAGGCATCGGCTCCGGCCTCGATGGCTGTTAGGGCATCGGCTTCGTTGGTAATCCCGCAGATCTTCACCCTGATCATCGGCCCAACAACTCCTTTAGCTTGCCCGCCGGCCGGGGATGACTTACTAGACTAGTGCCGATGAGTAACCCATCGGCACCGGCTGCCTCTAACAATTCCACATCGGCTCTAGTGTGGATGCCACTTTCGCTGACTTTTAGGCAATTTTCGGGAATTTGTCCTAACAGTTCCAGACTTTTTTCCAACCCTACTTCAAAGGTCTGTAAATCTCGATTGTTCACGCCAATAATCTGCGCCCCACATTTTAGGGCCCGCTCCAATTGGCCCCCATCGGCTATTTCAACCAATACATCTAATCCATAATCATGGGCTTCATTGAGGAAATCCCTAAGCTGCCCATCGGTGAGGGCGGCGACGATGAGCAGGATCGCATCGGCTCCCGCCAGGTAAGATTCCTCGATTTGATTACGATGGATGATAAAATCCTTTCGTAATAGTGGTAGGGGTACCCTTTGACCGACAGCCTGCAGGTGGGTAATGCTACCCCCAAAGAAGTGTTGGTCGGTTAGTATGGAAATAGCCGCCGCCCCCCCTTCGACGTAAGCTTTGGCGATTGCTTCTGGATTGAAATCCGGACAGATGATGCCCCGGGAGGGGGAGGCCCTTTTTATTTCCGCAATGATTTGGATCCCCGGCGCGGCGATGGCTTCCCGGAAGGATCGCCTTTTGCGGGGGAGTCGCCCGGGCATGGTTAGTTCTTCGACTTCCCGTCTCTTATGCGCAAGTATGGCTTCGAGAATTGGTTTGGCCATAGTTTCGCAGCTCCTCTAATTTTCCTAGGGCGGCTCCCGTATCGATGGAACGTTGGGCAAGGTGAACACCGTCGGCTATGGTATCGACGACACCTGCGGCAAGGAGAGCCCCGGCGCTATTCAACACGGCAATATCCCGCTTCGGGCCCCTTTTACCCTGGAGGATCTCTAAAGTGATCTGGGCGTTTTGCCTGGGAGTGCCCCCTTGGATGGCCTCCTTCGATACCCTGGGAAAACCTAGTTCTTGGGGGTCGAAATAGTAGCTATGGATATGCCCATTTCTTAACAGGGAAATTCGGGAGGGACCTAAATTCGAGATCTCATCAAGCCCACCGGCACCGTGGACCACCAAGGCCGAGACCAATCCTAGATTTCTTAAGACTCGGGCAATAACTTCCGTCAATTCCCCTTTGTAAACTCCGATCAATTGTCGGGGGGCATTGGCTGGGTTGACCAGGGGGCCAAGGAGGTTAAACATACTGCGAATACCTAATTCTCGCCGGGCGGCGACAGAATGGCTTAGGGCTTGATGAAAACGGGGGGCAAATAAAAATCCGATGCCGATCCTTTCGATACATTCAGTCACGGCGTCGGGTTGGAGATCTAAGTTGATACCTAGATGTTCTAGTACATCGGCGCTGCCGCACATACTGGAAACGGAGCGGTTGCCATGCTTAGCCACAGGGATACCGACACCGGCGACGATGAAGGCGGCCGTTGTCGAGATGTTAAAGGAATTGGCACCATCTCCTCCGGTACCACAGGTGTCAACAAGGGGGGATTTGCGGGGTTTAATAGTGGTGGCGAATTTGCGCAAGGTTAAAGCACCGCCGGTGATTTCGGTGACGGTTTCGCCCTTCATCCGTAAGGCGGTAAGCAGACCAGCGATTTGGGCGGGACTGGCCTGGCCTTGCATGATCTGTTCCATGACGGAACAGATTTCTTGATGGGAGAGATCCTCGCCATCGACGAGCTTAGCAATAGCTTCTTTGATCAATTTTCTCAGCTCCTCTCAGCTCATGGCCTCTACCGGGAAGTTCTGGTCCTAAGGCCGAAAAAAGCTCTGCTCATCTCAACTAGTCACTAGTATACCCGTGGGACGAATTGCCTGTCAAGTTCTTTTCCACCGTCGGGGACAGTTCCTGGCTACAGATTAAGCATTTGCCTTGACGGATGCTTCGTTCCCTGATCTCCAACGGCGCCGTATTGCGCCCCGACCACCAACCTTCCCTTTTTCCAGTAAAACGTCCCCAGATAAAACCGAGCAAGATACAGAACAGGGCCAAGATCAACAAATATTGGCTTTCTATGAACATGTTCTCCTCTCCCAACTGGCCAACTGGAGGGCCCAGGGCAAGGCCAGCAAACTAGCCAAGGTCTTCTGGGGGTCGATGGTCGCCGCTGTCAATAGTAGAATGGCCAAGCTTAGGATTACCTCGTTGTAGCCCCAAAGGGTTACGAAATTAGGGTAACCTTGAATTCGGTCCCATGGATAGTCGGCTAGATCATCATAAAGCTGGATCCCCATGATGATGGCCAGAGCTCCCAGTTGCTGGACCCAACCGAAACGATAACAACCCCAGCTAAGGACTAGAAGGGATTCCTGCCATCCTTTAAGACCTAATGGTAGGGGCCGACCCAAATCGCTGATCATTCCACTGGCATAGGCGGCTAAAAACAAGGAGAGGGCTGCTTCTGGATTGAGGCTAGCTCCTACACTTAAGGCTAATAAGGCGTAAATGACTTGCCCGTCGGTGTTTGTCGGTTCATCGAGATAATCATCCATCAACTTAATGGCGGTTCCGGTGGCCACAATGCTGAGGAAATAACTAAAGATGGCGCCAGACAAATTCTTTCACCTCTTGAAAACCCTCCCGGTATAAAGCTGAGATGGGGATGATTCGGTGGCCCACGAATTCCCGTCTGATGATTTCCAAGCCCTGGGCTGCCGTAGGTAGATCCATTTTATTAGCTAAAATGCCGTAGCCCGACCGCATTTGGGCAAACTGGGCCACCTGATAATCGACCTCTCCGATGGCTTCCACGGCCCCCTCTTGCTTCACCCGGGAAGCATCGATGAGATGGAGAATCAAATCGGCTTCCCGGACGGTGGCCAGAGTCTGGGCGATGGCCCGCCGGATTTGAGCCTCGGGGGGGATCCCTTCGATGAGGCCGCTAGTGTCGATGATTTGAAATCTCTTTACTCCTTTGCCAGCCGGTAGCCCCAGGGTCATCCTTTGCAGACAGCGGGTTTGGTGGGGTTGCTCGCTGGTCAACTCTTCCCTAGCCTTCGTGGGAGGGTAAGTTTGGTTTACAGTGGCGCCATCGGGATAGGTGGCAGCGATTCTTAATTTGGCATTGCCTAGATAGAATCCAAAATTGATGGCAAAAAGGGTTTTGCCTGCATTAGCTTTGCCGATGATGACGACCTTCTTCATTCTACCCCCCGCCTTACCAGGTCTTGGGCTGTGATTAACATCAGTTCCTCCCGGGATAGTTGGGATTTATGGACAAGGCGTAATGCCTGGGCTCGCATGGCCCCTTCGATGAGGTTGCGTACCATGCGGGCATTGCCAAAGTTCCGTTCCCTTTGTGCTTCGGCTAGGATACGTTCCAGTTTAGCCTTGGCCCCCGGTGTTAATCTATATTGTCTTTGATGGAGAAATAGTTCTGCGATCTGAAGGAGTTCCTTCAAAGAATAGTCGGGAAACTCGATGTGAATGGGAAACCGAGAGCGTAGACCAGGATTGGTCTGGATGAAATACTTCATTTCCTCTTGGTAGCCGGCGAGGATAAGGATGAATTGGTTTTTATGATCTTCCATGGCTTTGACCAGGGTGTCGATGGCTTCTTTTCCGAAGTCCTTTTCCCCACCCCGGGCTAAAGCATAGGCTTCATCGATGAAAAGGATGCCGCCCATGGCGTTTTTCAGCTGCTCCTTGGTTTTCAGGGCCGTATGGCCGATATAGGCGCCGACCAAATCAGCCCGCTCCACTTCCACCAAATGGCCCTTAGGCAAAACACCCATGGCCCGGAACATTTTACCGAAAATCCGGGCCACCGTCGTCTTTCCGGTGCCAGGATTTCCCATGAACACCATATGCATCACCGTTGGTTCAGTACAAAGCCCTTCTTCCTGCCGCCGGGATTGAATGTCCACGAAGGCTTGGATTTCCCGAACCAACTCTTTCACTTCCTGGAGGCCGATGAGGGTATCGAGCTCAGCTAATATCTGGGCTAGACTCTCTCCCTCTGCCTCTTTATCAACAGAAGAAGCAGCTTTGGGTCGACCGATCTGTCGCATGAGGCGCAATGCTTCCCCGGTGGCCAATTGACCTGCGACCAGTTGCCGCAGAATTTCATTCTGGTCCCGGGGTGGATAATGGGTGCCCATGATTTCACCGCCCAAGAACTCTTCTATCAAGCAATATACGTAATCTCCTAGGAAAGGGTGACTACCATGGTCCTTCGTTGCCCTAGAACACACTGGAGGTCCCCCCCAAGGGGCGGTGTCTAGGCAGACAAAGGAATTTCATTAGATAAAATCTAACGATCTAGAATAACAAAGTAGGCTATGACCAATATATGATGACTTTCGGTAATCGGGAGAACTTGGAAACCAGGGCCTCTAGGAGGGACATACCATGGCCGATGATTGGGTAGCTCAATTTGTAAGAAAGAACACCCTTGCCCAAAGGCTGGCCCAAACTTCTACAAAGAACGGGTTAGCCCATATAGAGACTCTGATCGATAGTCGCTTAGAGAAGGACGGGGCAGGGTATGGTTTTTCTTTGGTTCTTGGAGATGTAGCGGTTTTACGGGAACTACAGTCTGCACTAAGACCACTAGTCTCTGCCACTTACAATCTGGCCCAAATGGGTATTCTTGTGCCCAGCGGACTTTGGGGCTTATCCAGAGGGATTGTGGCGCCTGATTTAGATATTAGACTGTTAGGCATCGGCAAACATCGCTATTTTTTGTTTCACAGTGCCCTTGGCCTCGTTGTCTTACGGAAGCTGTATAATATGTGGCGGCAATCCACCGAAGACAAAAACCATCTGTGGCCTTACCGTGTTGTTCATAAGACCGCCGGTATGGCTTTGGGAGCTTACGCGGTTGGGGTGGGTGTCCATTTAGCCATCGATGTTTTTCAACCTAAGGCCGTTATCTTCCCTTTTTTTGGATCATTAGTAGACGGCACCCTCATCGACGATCGTTTGTGGTTGCTAGGCAACTCCCTATGGGCCTTTCAAATAGCAAACGATGTCTTCTCTATCGTAATGGCTAATGAAGTCGAGACAGCCTGCACCTATGTGGCCGAGACTTTCCAGAATGTCACCGCTAGCACTTTTCAAAGGAAGTGATTCCATGTTGTTTGTGGTGGGTCTCGATAGCCTTTCCCGGGAAGAAAAGTTGGCGTTGGCGGCTCATCTCAAGGCCATCAACAGTCGTAATGTATTACACGATGGCTTAATTAGGAGTTGGACAAGGGCTATGGCTATGTCCGCTTTGGCAACCCAATACGTGCTGAGCTTGTTTCAATCTCGATCCCCTAAAGACGCAGCTGGGATGAAAGAGCTGAATGGGATAATGGAACATGGATCGGAAAAGGCCAGTATCCTTCAGGCAGCAGTCGAACAGGAATACAGACGATTGCAGATCCTAAGTGACGTTGGGTTGAACAAGTGCCTCCGAATGGGGATGGCCAGGATTGGTGGTGTGGAATCCAGGGCAGACACGGCGACAATTAGCGAAGCCATAGTCAAAAAGGCTGCCAAGGCGTGTAAGCTACCTACCGATGGACCACTAGAACCCCTCGAAGAAGCGGTGTTCGCACACTGTCTAGAAGAAAAAATGGCTCAGCTCAAAGAACAAGTATCCCGGATGACAGATGCACAGCTTAAGGAATTTGAGGCCATTCTGAATACCCAGATTCAGAGTCTGAGCAAAGCTGAACAGGAAACCATGGGTGCAACCCTGGGACTGGAAGAGCTATCGGCCAAACATCTCACTAATTTTCTTAAGCAGACATCTAGCATAGCTATAGCCCAGATGATCATCTCTGGATTTGGTTTTGGGTCTTATTTGTTTCCAACAACTTTGATCAAGTCCGTGAGTCTCCTCCTGGGAGTTACCTTCAGCTTTGGAGTTTATACTACAGCCACTTCGGCCTTAGCCTTTTTATTGTCCGGGCCTTTCCTACTGTTGGCTAGCCTCATGGGCTTCGGATTTATGTACCGGAAAGCGGGAGATAGCCTAAATGATGAACTGGCTAAACTACTTATTCTTGTCGGCCGTAGCGCGTACTTACAATCAGAGCAGGTATCATAAATAAAGTGGTCTGTATGCCTCCCCAAACTAATTCTCTAATTCCAACTTTGTCCAGTTGGATCGATAGATACCTCGCCTAGGCCATCCCATCAAACATAGGATTCCCTAGGATTGCCCCTGCTCTGAAAGAGCGGGCCTTGCCCAACATATTTGTTTTCCAGTTTAAGGATCATGCTATCGATGAGGAGGGTTGTCTCGTCGTCTTAAAATAGCCGCAGTTGCTCTCCCTCGGGCTGGCCAATGAGTTGGGGGCTTTGGGGATCGTGACGGGTTAGATTGTTTTCTACCTGGCGGCTACTGCCGACAGCATAACAGTAGATACAGCCCGCCCGGCAGGTGTGATAGCTACCCATATCGACGGAAGAGACACAAAGACAGTTTGACCGTTGGTAAGGGTCCTTCTTGATGTTCACCTCTCGACCCACAATACGGCTTATTAGATCTCCATCGATACAAGCATGGCGTGGAAGATCAGAGCCGTCTTCACAACAGGTGCCTACCTCAATCCCGTATTCTTTACCGATTTCGACCATCCTTTGACCCAAGGCAAGCCTTTCTTCGGCTGGGGGGCTCATCAAGGTGGGTACCACCTTAGCCAGTCGGCGGTCGCTTTGGCGGTAATGGTTCAGAAAACTAAAGGTACAACGGAGAGTCGCCCCTGCTAAGGCTTTGCTTAAAGCTCTAAAGACGGCTAAATGGTATTCCGGTGAATATTCTTTGCTGAACAAAAGGGGATCATAACGCCACACCAGCCGATGGGGGCCCACATGGTCGCCCAGCTTGCGGAAGGTGGCGATCCGTTCCGCCAATGGCGGTACGCCAGGTTCGATAAGCCTGGGATAATGATTAAGGGTGAATTGGAAGTAGTAGTTGTAGCCCAAATCATCGAGGTAAGTAAGGGATGGCAATAGTGGTCCTGGGTTTTTCGTCCAAAACACGATGGCCGTCACCCCTTGGGGGGTTAGGGGCACTGGCTTGCGTTGTTTGTAGTTGTAAGGATTGACACTGATAAAATAGCCGGCCCTGATTCTGTTCAAAAACCATGGGACATAAAAAGCAGGAATATCGGTACGACGGCTAGCGCTGATGATCATGTTTCCACCTACTCTAAAAGGGGCCCATCCCCCGAAGGGGAGCTAGGGACAATAACCGCCATAATATTTAATAAGGGCGAATAAGGGCTAGTTAAAGAGCCTTTTAATCTTGTCGAGTAATTCACCCCTTGGTGGTTAGAAATTGCCCCTGGCAGTGATGCTGTTAATATGCTCCTCTTCCTGATTGTTATCGATGCGCAATATCCTTTTCATACGGGATAATAAGGTCTGTTTTCGTACTTCATCAGCCACGGCGTTAGGAAGACTGGCTAAGGCAGCCAGCATCGTCTGATTCAGGTCCGACTGTTGGCGTAAAAGCTCCAGGGTTTCTTGGGTTACTGCCGTTTGGGCGATGATAGCTTCGCTATGTTTTTCCAGGGCTTGGGTTAGATGTACCGCTTGATCGCCGACGAGGGCATGACGATTGCCTTGGTCTATGGGAACCGGTGCGTCGATGGTCCTGGTGTAATGTTGCTCTAAATGGGCGTGGACCTCTCCCGTTTCCAAACCCTGACTAAAGAGTTGGGCGATATGGAGTAAGATTTCTTTAGTTTCGGGCTTAAAACGCCGTTTCCTTCCCCTGCCTACCGATGGGATAAATTCGCTGAATTGCTTTGTGTACCGACGTAGGGTACTTTCTGGGATACCCAATTCTTCACTCATCCTGGCTATGGTATAAAGGCGAATTTCTTCCACTAGGTTTGTCCCTCCTTGATAATCACCAAACCACCATCACACCACCGCTGTTTTAATAGCATTAATTCGACACGAATAGACGAAGTCCTTGTCTAATTTCAGAAAATAGTCTACACTTTGGTTATTGGGAATTGGCTAATCTTTGGCAGATCTGGGCGATCACCGTGGCGGCAGTGGTGGAGGTGAGGTTAAACCAATGGAGGCGGGTATCCCGGCGAAACCAAGTCCCCTGACGCTTGGCATAACGGCGGGTATCCCGTTTAAGCATGTAGATAGCTTCATCCAGACTGTATTCCCCTAGGAGGTAGCCGACAATTTCCTTATACCCCAAACCTTGCATGGCGGTAGCATCTGCAGGTACCCCCATGTCTAGAATGCTTCTGACCTCATCGATGAGGCCTGCCTCGAGCATGACATCGACCCGGCGGTTTATCCTTGCGTATAATTCCGCCCGCTCCCGGGTCAGACCATACATATACAATCGATAAGCGGGCCGATTCTGTCCGGCCATTTTCTCTAGTTCTCCCATTCTTTGGCCTGTTGCCTGATAAACTTCAATGGCGCGGATGACTCGGCGTAAATTATTGGGATGAAGCTGGGCTGCCCTTTCGGGGTCGACTTCCGCCAGCATCCTGTGGACCTTCTCCACCCCTTCCCGGCGTGCCAACTCTTCCAATTCCTGACGTAAGGCTGGATTCGCCGGTGCAGAGGGGATGTTGAAACCATCGACGACGGCTTGGATGTACAGACCGGTACCACCGGTGAGGATAGGCAATTTGCCTCGGCGGTGGCAGTCGGCAATAGCCTCCGTTGCCAATTCTTGGTATTGGGCGACACTGAAAGACTCCCGGGGATGGCAGACATCGATGAGATGATGGGGAATCCCTTGGCGCTCTTGGGGGCTTGGTTTCGCGGTACCGATATCCATATAGCGGTAAATCTGCATGGAGTCTGCGGAGATGATCTCACCATCGAGGGTTTTCGCGAGTTGTAGGGAGAGGTCCGTTTTGCCGACGGCAGTGGGACCTACCAGGACCAATAGGGGTTTGTTCAACTTGGGACACTCCTTGGCTACTTATCTACCGAAACGTTTCTCCATCTCTTCCCGGGAGTAACGGAGAATGGTCGGCCTACCGTGGGGACAGGTTGTCGCCGATTCAAGGGCTAGTAATCTTTGTACTAGGGTTTCCATCTGGCTGATGTCTAACTCTTGACCGGCCTTAATAGCCCCATGGCAAGCTAAAGAAATGAGAAACTTATCATCGGTGGTTCCCTGCTCCAAAAGATCGATGACCATCTGGGACCAGTCACCGGGAGGTTTTTTTGGATCGAAAATGGTCGGTACTGCCCGGATCAGATAGGTGTCCCCTCCAAATTCCTCCACATGGAAACCGGCGGCCTTAAGCATTGGACTCCTTGCGGACCAAAATTCTCGGTGCTGAGGCGATAATTCCATGGTTACCGGGAACAGGAGGGTTTGGCTACCCGGTTTTCCCCAGTTGTCCTTTATTTCCTGATACAGGATCCGTTCGTGGGCCGCATGCTGGTCGATGAATAACAGTTCACCTTTCCTTTCCACCAGGATGAAGCTGGCGAAAACCTGACCAATGATACGGTGGAAGTCATGGGCTTCAGCCCTCGGGGGCGTGGGTGGAGTCTCCCGCACCATGGACCATTGACCCTGCCTTGGCTCCGGCTCGCTCCTTTTAGGTACAAAGCTCCACTGGCTTTGTTGGGTCGGGACTACTGTCGGCTTTGTGGGCGGTGTCCAGCTTTGGGTTAGATCATCGGTGCCTAGGGCAGCTTGGACACTGGACAGGACCCCTTTGTATACCATCTGTTGATCTCGAAACCGGACTTCGATTTTCGTCGGGTGGACGTTGACATCGACAAAGGCCGGATCGAGGCGCAGATGGAGGACTGCCACGGGGTAACGTTTAGTCATCAAAAGGCCGCCGTAAGCCCTTTCGACGGCGTTGATCAACAGAGGGCTTTGGATATAGCGATTATTGAGAATGAAGTATTGGCCTGAACGTACGCCCTTGGCCAATTCCGGTTTGCCCACATAGCCTTCGATGGTACCAGGGGCCATGGTACCCTGAACGGGAAGCATGCCTTGGGCCATTTGGGGTCCAAACAAAGCCGTGATGGTATCCTTTAAATGTCCGGTCCCAGGGGTTTGGAAGATTTCTTCTCCATCGACCTGCAATTGGATGATAACTTCGGGATTGGCCAGGGCGATGCGCTGGACCCAATCGATCAGATGACGTTTTTCCGCCCGCTGGCTTTTGAGAAACTTTTTGCGCGCCGGGGTATTGTAAAAAAGATCCTGAACGATGATCCGGGTCCCAGGGGCACATCCCGCTGGTTGGTGTTCCAGGAGTTGACCACCTTCGATGCGGACGTAGTATCCTCCCCCATCCCGGGGCCGGGAATAGACTTCAACCCGCGCAACAGCCGCTATGCTAGCTAAGGCTTCCCCTCGAAAACCGAGGGTTGTGATATGGTGCAGATCTTGGTCGTTAACGATTTTGCTGGTGGCGTGTCTGGCGAAGGCTAGTGGTAGCTGATCACCGGGGATCCCTCCCCCATCATCGGCGATGGCAATCCGATCAAATCCTCCTTGGCTCACATCGATTTGCACCCGTTTGCTACCGGCATCGATGGCGTTTTCCAACAGTTCTTTGACCACCGAAGCCGGTCGTTCGATGACTTCACCGGCGGCGATGCGGTTGGCAACATGTTCATCGAGTAGTTTAATGGCTGGGCTCATGGTCCTTACTCCTGTGTGAGGGATTTTTGCCACTTGTTCAGCAGCTGCAGGGCATCAAGGGGGGTAATCTGGTCAATCCTTATCCCTTTGAGCTCTTCTAAAATGCCGTTATCCTCGGGTTCATCATTAAAATCAGCGGCCTCCTGGAAGAAAAGATCATGGAATTGCAGTTGACCCCCTTGACCGTGGCTGGCTTCTAAGCGACTTAACAATCGGTGGGCCCGACGTAACACCGAACGGGGTAACCCCGCCATGCGCGCCACATTTAGACCATAGCTCCGGTCAGTCCCACCCCGAGCCACAGTATAGAGGAATGCCACCCGGCCTCGGTCTTCCACAACCTGGACATGATAGTTTTTCACACCGGGCAAACTGTCTTCCAGATAGGTCAGTTCATGGTAGTGGGTGGAGACGATGGAACGGGCTAAAACCTTATCGTGTAAGTATTCTACCGCTGCTTGAGAAATAGCCATCCCATCGTAGGTGCTTGTCCCCCGCCCTACTTCATCGATGATGACCAGACTGCGCTGGGTGGCATTGTTTAATATATTGGCTAGCTCTGTCATTTCCACCATGAAGGTACTCTGGCCTGTGCCTAGATCATCGCTGGCACCGACCCTGGTGAAGATACGGTCGACGATGCCGATGGAAGCCGATTCCGCCGGGACAAAACTGCCCATCTGGGCCATCAAAACGATAAGGGCTACCTGCCGCAGGTATGTAGATTTCCCGGCCATATTCGGGCCCGTTAGGATGATCAGGCGTTGTTCTTCCGTATCTAATCGGGTATCGTTGGGCACAAAACCCCGCTGGGATAGAAGAACCTCGACTACGGGATGGCGGCCTTGGGTGATTTCTAATTGAGTGCCTTGGTGGACCTGGGGACAGATGTAATTCCGCTTCACGGCTACCTCCGCCAACCCGGCCAGCACATCTAACTGGGCGATGGCTTTGGCCGTTTGTTGGATGCGGCTGCCTTGGCCCGCGGCCTTTTCCCGCAGTTCCACGAAGAGCTGATACTCCAATTCGATGACCTTATCTTCCGCCCCGAGGATTAAGGCTTCCTTTTCTTTGAGCTCGGGGGTGATGAATCTTTCGGCGTTAGCCAAGGTTTGTTTGCGTTGATAATGGTCGGGGACATCTTTCAGATTGGCTTTCGTGACTTCGATGTAATAGCCGAAAACTTTGTTGTAACCTACTTTCAACGATTTAATGCCTGTTTCTTCCCGTTCCTTATTCTCCAGGGCGGTGATCCACCGCCGACCGGAACGGCAAATATCTCGAAGCTCATCGACTTGGGATGAGTAACCCGTTCGAATTAAATTTCCTTCCCGCAGATTAATGGGGGGTTCTTCCGCTAAAGCCCGTTCCAATAGATCGGTGACTTCGGGGACTGGATCGAGATGGGCTTCGAGACGGCCCAGTAAAGGTGACTTACAGCCTGCTAAAAGGCCTTTTATAGGTTCAACCATCTGCAGGGAAGTCTTAAGGGCCAATAGATCCCGGGCGTTGGCCGATTGACAGGTGACCTTAGCTAGCAGTCGGGCTAAATCATAGACCTTGGTTAATCGTTGGCGGAGCTCCCTGCGTAACTTTGCATCGGCAACCAAGGCGCCGATGGCTCCTTGACGCTCTTCGATAGTCTCCAAATCGATGGATGGTTGTTCGATCCAGGTGCGCAACAATCGACCGCCCATGGCGGTCACCGTTTCATCGAGGATACTAAACAGGGATCCTTCCTTCTGCCCCGTCCGTAAGGTCGCCGTCAATTCCAGGTTCCGTCTGGTTATCGCGTCGAGAACCATATAACGGGAGGTGGAATAAACCCGCAGATTCTCCAGATGGGCTAAGGCCCGCTTTTGGGTGGCTTGTAAATAATCGAGGACTGCCCCCGCGGCCCCCGTTGCCAGGGGAGCTTCATCACAACCAAAACCGGCTAAAGAGTCGCATTGATACTGATCCATCAACAACCGGGCTGCTTGTTTGAACCGAAAGGCCTCTTCAGGATAGGGACTGATGAGAATATCTCCCAAGATGTTATAGATCTCCTCATCAACCCGAGGATGGATCAGAGCTTCCGCTGGTTGTAGTCGGGCCAGCTCGCCGCAAAGTTCTTCCCAGGCGTTGGCACCGCCAAACTGGGTGGCTGCGAACTCCCCGGTGGAGATGTCGGCATAGGCCAACCCATAACCAAGTCCAACCTTGTTAATCCCGACTAAATAATTGTTTGCCTTGGCCTCCAAGAGCTGTTCTTCCAGGACGGTCCCAGGGGTAATCACCTGAACTACTTCCCTGTGCACTACCCCCTTGGCCTGTTGGGGATCTTCCATCTGTTCGCAAATAGCCACTTTATAACCCTTGTTGACGAGGGTAGCGATGTAGCGGTCGGCGCTATGGTGGGGCACACCACACATGGGTAATTCTTTATCCCGTGATGTCAGGGCGATAGAAAGTTCCCGGGCCCCGATTTCCGCATCGCTGCCGAACATTTCATAAAAGTCTCCCAAGCGAAAGAACAGAATGGCATCGGGATATTGGGACTTAATCTGGGTGTATTGTCTCATCATCGGCGTCATTTTCGCCATACCTCAACCTCCAGGTTTCTAGCAGAACATCCCTTCCAACTTCGTCAATTCCTGAAGGGAATCCTCTTTCAACCCTGGAGTTCTCCCTGTAGTGTCCAGGTTTGAGCCCCTCTGATCAAAACCGGTACAACCTGACCGACATGGGCTTTTGTAGCATTGGTGAAGGACACCAACTTATTTTGCCGATTGCGACCGGAAAATTTAGTTGGATCGGTTTTGCTGGGGCCTTCAACTAGGACCTCTTGGACCTGACCGACGAGGGCTTTGTTCTTCTCTAGACTAATGCGGTTTTGCAACTCGATGAGGCGGTAAATCCGGTCCTTTTTCGTCTCTTCCGGGACTTGATCGGGCATCTCTGCCGCCGGGGTATTAGCCCGAGGGGAGTAGATGAAGGTGAAGGCCGAATCATAGCCCACCTCTTCGACCATTCTTAATGTTTCTTGAAAATCGGCTTCCGTTTCCCCGGGGAATCCGACGATGAGATCGGTAGTTAAGGCGATATCGGGTACCGCTTCTTTGATCTTGTTGACCAACTCCAGATACTGTCCGCTGGTGTATTTCCGGTTCATCCGTCGCAGGATGTTATCACTTCCGGCTTGCAGGGGTAAATGGAGATGTTCACAGACCTTATCTAAAGTGGCTAAAGCTTCGATGAGTCGGGGTGAGACATCTTTTGGATGGGAGGTGGTAAACCTGATCCGTTCCAGTTGGGGTATGGAGTTGATTCTGGCCAACAATTGGGCGAAATCGACCCCATCATCCCGATCCTTCCCATAGGCATTGACGTTTTGACCCAGGAGGGTTACTTCTTTGTAGCCTTGGGCTACCAATCCTTCGATCTCTTGGACGATTTCTTCAGGTGCTCGGCTCCGTTCCCTACCCCGCACATAGGGCACAATGCAGTAGGTACAAAAATTGGTACATCCGTAGATGATGTTGGTGTAGGCTTTCAGTCCATCCTGGCGGACTGCCGGTAGCCCTTCGACGATCTCCCCTTCTTCATCCCAGACTTCAAAGATCCGTTCCCCCGACTGACCGATTTGGGCCAATAACTCAGGCAACCGATGAATATTATGGGTGCCAAAAACCAAGTCCACATGGGGCAGCTCGGTTCTGATCCTCTCTAGTTGTTCCTTTTGCTGGACCATACAGCCGCAAATACCGATAACCAGATGGGGTTTTTCTTCCTTCAGGGCCCTCAATTCCCCAACTTGTCCAATTAATTTGCGCTCTGGATTCTCCCGGACACAACAGGTATTGAAGATGATCAAATCGGCCCGATCGATGGAGGAGCTTTTTTGATAACCCATTTGCTCCAGTTGTCCAGCGATGACTTCCGAGTCGTGAACATTCATTTGGCATCCAAAGGTGATGATCCAATAGTATTTTCTATCCATAGATACCCCTCTAATTGGGGTCTTCACCTTCCTCTCATCCGTGGCACTCTAATCTAAGGTTACCATAGTGGAAAGTCAGGATCAATTGCTTCTAGGGATGGCTTAGTTGCTAAGGAAGGTCTATTTTTCCCCCGGATAACCTTTTATTGCCTGTTCTATTCTAGGTATTTTAGGGGAAGATAGAGATTACCTACCTTTTGCTGTTCCCTGGCCTTCTCCCCTTCCCCGTCTCTTAAGCCATCCTTAATATGCTTCTTGGCCATTGTCCTATGCAATATGGGGCCCACGGCCGCTGGGGAAAGACCATGATCAGGGGGTAGAATGAGATGCTTATAACCTTTGCCAGGGCCTTGATTCTCTATTTCCTCGTATTTATCGTCATCAGAATCATGGGCAAACGGCAAATCGGGCAGCTACAACCCTTTGAGTTGGTAGTCACCATCATGTTAGCCGATCTAGCCACCATCCCCATGGAAGATAAGGATATTCCCCTTGTCGATGGTGTAGTACCCATATTAACCATTATGATGGCGGAGGTTCTTCTGTCCTACATCTCCCTCTATTGGGAGTGGGGTCGAAAGTTGATCTGTGGGAAGCCGAGTATCTTAATCAGAAATGGGATCATCGATCAGACGGAACTCCGTCGCCTACGCTACAATCTTAACGATCTTTTGGAACAAATGCGAGCCAATGGAGCAACGGACATTTCCGATGTGGAGTTCGCCATTTTGGAAACCGACGGTTCCCTCAGCATCCTTTTAAAATCACAAAAACGTCCCGTTACCCCCGCCGATCTTTCCATCGATACTGATTATGAAGGTCTGCCCCTGCCTTTAGTGATCGATGGGGTTGTGAACAAGAAGAACCTGATCAGTGCCGGATTGAGCGAGAGTTGGCTCCGGGAAGAGTTGGCCAAATTTGGCTATGCCAGCCCTAAAGAACTCTTCTTCGTCGTTTTAGATACCCGGGGCAACCTCTATTACCAAGGAAAGGGGGAGACTTAAAATGCGGTTGTTATACGGGGTGGCCATCGTTCTCGTGGTGATCATCGGGATGGGGATTCATGCCCAGAATTATATCATGGGAACCAGTCAAGAATTGAAGGAACAACTGATCATCCTTGAGGAGCAGATCCATGCCGAAGAGTGGTCAGCGGGGCTCCTTCATTACAAGGGGATAACTACCAATGCCAATTCCCTTTTGCCCAACTGGAGCCTGTTAGTCTCCTCCCATGAGATCGACGCCTTGGAGGAAAGTCTATCCCGTTTGGGCAGTTTCCTTCAGATTCAAGACAAAAAAGGAGCACTGGCCGAAGTCGCCAGTGCTCGCGCTTGGATCGATGCTATCGTAAACAAGGAAGTATTTAATTTCAGAAATATCCTTTAACTATAACTTAAACCTGGCAATGGTTTCCCGGAGCCTTTGGGCCATGGTTGCCATCTCTTGGGCCGAGGCCGCCGTTTCTTCCGCCCCCGAAGCAGTCTCTTCGGTGATGCTGGAGACTGTTTCCACGGCACCGACGGCTGCAGCGGTGTTCGATGTTTGATCTTGGGCGGCGCGGGCGATCTCTTCGATGAGTTGGGCGCTTTCCTCCGCGACCTTGATGATTTCATTTAGGGCTTGTCCGGCCTCGTTGGCGATGTTTACTCCCGTTTCTACAGCAGCCACTGCTTCGTTGGTATTTGTCTGGATCCCATTGACCAACAGGGAGATTTCTCTGGTTGCTTGTCCCGAGCGTTCCGCTAACTTGCGGACTTCCTCAGCTACGACGGCAAAGCCTCGACCCTCATCGCCAGCCCGGGCGGCTTCGATGGCCGCATTAAGGGCTAGCAGATTGGTTTGATCGGCGATTTCTTCGATCATGGCCACAATTTCCCCGATTTGCCGTGAGCTTTGGCCCAATTCCATAACCGTTGTCTTGATGTTTTCCATCGATTGGGCTGCCTCCATAACCGCTTGGCCCCCCGATTGAGCCGATTGGGAGGTCACTTCCGAGGCATGGGCCGCTTCTTTCGCACTAGCCGCTACCTGCTCCAGGGCAGCAGCTACTTGGGACACCAAATCGGCCGCTTTTTGAACTTCGTGGGCCTGGTTCTGGTTGCCGGCGGCGATCTCTTCGGAACTGGCCGAGATTTGTTCCGAAGCAAAGGCTACTTGGGAGGCTGCCTCTTGGACTTGGCGTAAGATTTGACGTAGATCGGTGATCATTTGGTTAAAGGCTTTCGTTAAGATACCTAGTTCATCTTGGGATTTGGTTTCCAGCTCTTCGATGGTGAGATCACCTGCCGCGATCTGTTGAACTTGTTGTGCCAACTTGGTGATGGGTTGGCTGACGGAGCGGGCCAGGAAGTAGGCGACAAGGCCTATCAGTACCGCAGAGATAGCGGCAATCAAAATGATGGACCGGCGGACGACGTTGCTGGCGGCAAGGGCCACTCTGGTCGGTTGAGCGATAACCAAGGACCAACCTAGTCGATTGATCAGACTATCGGATTCGTCTTTGACTTCGACTACGATGGCCCGTTCGCCGTTGAGGGTCTTTCCCCAACCCCAAGGCTGATCGGATTCCTTCTCCCATTGGATCCTCTGTTCCCCGTCGATGTCCCCCTGGGTGAACCGATTCAAAGTAACCTCCAACTGTCCATTGTCGTTGGACACCGTTAAAATCGGTCTATTATGGCGATCGAAAAGTTGGACTTGGCCACTGTCGATACCACGGGCGATGTTTTGGACGTAAGCGCTGATTTCGTCAAAGGCAAGAAAACCGGTGATGACACCAGCTACAGCTTCGTTGCCCTGCCCGTAAATAGTAGTCGCCAGATGGAGTCCCGGTATACCGGTCATTTCATGGACCATTAGGTCGGTAACATGAAAACCGTTGGCCATGGCTTCCTGCCACCATTCGGCCTTGTTTTGTACGAACCTGGGAGGCCGATGGGTGGCGATTACGTTGTGGCCTTGAGCGTCGGTGACGGTGATCTCGGAGAAAAGGTCGAGATCCTCAATACAACCCCGCAGGAAGTCTTCAATCCGATCATCAACGGCTAGACAACGGGTTTCGGCCATTCTCTCTTCCTTTTCCTGGTCGGATAAATCAGCTAACCTTTGTAAAGTGAGTAAGGTAGAGGCGATATCGGTAGCACCAACGACGATGGGTGTTCGGGAAAAGATTTCCAACTGATTGAGACGTTGGGTTAGATCGCCATCGATCTGC
>JBMNRY010000034.1:0-18733 GCA_050944915.1 Limnochordia bacterium | reverse complement strand
GGCATTCTCCACATGGAAATCCCAGGTTTTGCCGACTAGGGCTACGGCCCCGACCCCGCTTTCTAAAACGGCCTGGACATTCTTGTCTTCCTCAACGGCGATTCCGGCTTTTCTGGTGCTAGAAAAGGCAGTCACCTTGGCGTTTTGTAGATTTAGCTTTTGCACTTCCTGGAAGAAGGCCATATCCTTGGGATTGGACCCGGGCCAACCCCCCTCGATGTAATGGACACCGAGTTTGTCCAATCGCCGGACGATTTTTAACTTATCTTCCACGGAGAAGGAGATCCCTTCCCCTTGAGTCCCGTCCCGTAATGTGGTGTCGTAGATCACAACTTTCTTACCCATCGGATCATTCCTCCTTAAGCATCCATCACCCCCTGGGGGCGAATATAAGGCTCACTTTTTTCTCTAGATGTTTTGAACAACTAAATCACCCATTTCCTTAGTGCCCACAAGTTGTAGGCCTGCTTCGGCAATATCGGCGGTGCGATATTTGGCCAATACTTCCGTCACTGCTCCTTCCACCGCTTGGGCTTCCTCTTCCAGGCCGAGGGAATAACGCAGGAGCATGGCGACAGATAAAATAGTGGCTAAAGGATTGGCTACCCCTTGCCCGGCGATATCGGGGGCGGAACCATGGACCGGTTCGTAAAGGGCCAACTTTTCTGCTCCCATACTGGCCGATGGCAACATACCTAAGGAGCCGGTGAGCATCGCCGCGGCATCGCTTAAGATATCGCCAAAGGTATTCTCCGTTAAGATGACATCAAATTGCCGGGGATTGCGGATTAGTTGCATAGCGCAATTATCGACATACATATGATCCAACTTAACGTTGGGGAATTCCTCGGCAACCCTGATGACTACTTCCCGCCATAACCGAGAGGTCTCCAGGACGTTGGCTTTATCGACAGAGGTCACTTGGTTGCGCCTGGCCTCGGCTAGGCGAAAGGCCACCCGGGCGATCCGTTCGATTTCCTCAATGGTATAGGCCATAGTATCGACGGCACCATCTTTTGTCCGCTCCTTGGGTCGGCCGAAATAAAGACCGCCGGTCAATTCCCGCACCACTACTAAATCGATCCCATCGACGACTTCCCGTTTTAAGGTCGATGCATCGGCCAAGGCGGGGATGACCGTCGCCGGCCGGATGTTGGCAAAAAGGCCTAATTCTTTCCTGATGCCCAACAGCCCGGCCTCAGGCCTTTTATTCCCCGGAAGATCATCCCATTGGGGGCCGCCGACGGCACCCAGAAGGACGGCATCGCTGTCCCGGCAGATGTCGAGGGTATCGGCGGGCAAGGGTTCGCCCCTTTCGTCGATGGCCACCCCGCCGATGAGGGCCTCGGTGAATTCAAAACGATGGCCGAACTTCTCCCCGACGGCCTGGAGGACCTTGACCCCTTCGGCAACGATTTCAGAGCCAATTCCGTCCCCGGGCAACACGGTGATTTTCGCTTCCATCATCAGCCCTCCTTCACCCGCGCTTCCACATATTTCATCAAACCGCCCCGGTCAATGATTTCCTGCATAAAGGCCGGGAAAGCGGCTGCCTGGTATTCCTCTCCCTTGGTCTCGTTGATGATGCGACCTTGGGTCACATCGACCCGAATGAGATCCCCCTCATCGATGGCCTTAGCGGCTTCCGGTGACTCGAGGATGGGTAAACCGATGTTGATGCAGTTGCGGAAAAAGATCCGCGCGAAGGATTCGGCGATAACACAGCTGATCCCCGCGGCTTTAATAGCTACCGGTGCGTGTTCCCGGGAACTACCGCAACCGAAGTTCTTCCCAGCGACGATGATATCCCCCGGTTCCATTTTCTGCATAAACTCCGGATCGGCATCTTCCATACAATGCCGTGCCAACTCTTGGGGATCCGAGGTATTGAGATACCGAGCGGGAATGATCTCGTCGGTATTGATATCTTCACCAAACTTCCAAGCTTTGCCCCGCACTAGACATCCCTCCTATCCTAAAATGGTCTCAGGTCCAACGATTTTACCGGCGATGGCCGACGCTGCGGCGACGGCAGGATTGGACAGATAGACTTCACTTTGGGGATGGCCCATCCGCCCGACGAAGTTACGGTTGGTGGTGGAAATACAGCGTTCGCCGGCGGCTAGAATACCCATATGTCCCCCTAGACAAGGACCACAGGTCGGTGTCGAGACGACAGCCCCGGCCTTAATGAAGGTCTCGATGAGGCCTTCCTTTAAAGCCTGGAGATAGATATCCTGGGTCCCGGGGAAGACGATACAGCGGACCCGGGGATGGACATGACCGGCGGCTAAGACTTGGGCTGCTACCCGCAAGTCTTCCAAGCGGCCGTTGGTACAGGAACCGATGACGGCCTGGTCCACAGGGATATCGCCAACTTGGCTGATGGGCCTGGTGTTCTCCGGTTTATGAGGGAAGGCCACCAAGGGCTCCAATTGGGCCAAATCGTATTCCTTCACCAGGGCATATTGGGCATCGGGGTCGCTTTCATAGACGGTATATTCCCGATCTACCCGGCCCTCTAGATAGGCGAAGGTCTTTTCATCGGGGGTGAAAATACCGTTTTTCCCACCGGCTTCGATGGCCATGTTAGCCATGGTAAAGCGGCTGTCCATGGATAGGGCGCTGATCCCTTCCCCATGGAATTCCATCGACATATAGCGGGCACCATCGACGCCGATGTCACCGATGATATGGAGGATCATATCTTTACCCGATACCCAAGGATTCGGTTGACCGTGGAAGACGAATTTAATGGTTTCCGGCACCCGGAACCACAGCTCACCTAAGGCCATGGCGCAAGCCATATCGGTGGAACCCACACCGGTGGCGAAGGCACCGAGGGCACCGTAGGTACAAGTATGGGAGTCGGCACCGATGATGAGCTCACCGGGGGCCACTAGGCCCTGTTCCGGCAACAGACAGTGTTCGATACCCATCTTACCCACTTCGAAATAGTTGGTGATGTGGTGTTTATGGGCAAACTCCCGGAGGAGTTTCGTTTGTTCCGCGGCTTTAATATCTTTGTTGGGGGTGAAATGGTCGGGCACCAAGGCGATCTTATCCTTGTCGAAGACCTTTTCCACACCGCTTTTTTCAAATTCGTTGATGGCCACCGGGGCCGTAATATCATTGCCGAGGACTAAATCGACCTTGGCATTGATCAGATCCCCAGGGCGGACCTGGGCTTTGCCGGCATGGGCGGCCAGGATCTTTTCCGTGATTGTCATCCCCATAACTACACCTCGTTTCCTTCTTCCTTATATTTCTCCCGGGCATAAACCAGTTTGTTGATGGCGTGCATAAAGGCCCGGGCGCTAGCTTCGACCACGTCGGTGCTCGTTCCCCGTCCCACGTAGATATCCCCGTTTTCCTTAACCCGGACGGTGACCTCACCTAGGGCATCGGCACCACCGGTCACCGCGGTCAGTTGATAGCCCATCAATTCCAGCTGCAGCCCTGTCGCCCGGTTGAGGGCACAATAGACGGCATCGACGGGACCTCGCCCACAGGCTGCTTCCTGGAGGACTACTTCTCCCCGCCGGACCCGGACGGTGGCCGTGGCGATCGCGGTATTCCCGCTGGTCACATGGAAATATTCTAAGCTGAAGGCTTCCGGTACCGCCACCCGTTCTTGTTCGATGATAGCTTCGATATCCCGGTCGGAGACGGTCTTTTTCTTGTCGGCCAGAACGATGAACCGTTCAAAGGCCCGGTTGCTCTCTTCCTCTGTTAAGGTGTAGCCGAGCTCCTTCAGCCTTTCTTTGAAGGCATGGCGGCCCGAATGCTTGCCGAGGACGAGGCGGCTCCTGCTCAGGCCGATGGATTCGGGGGTCATGATCTCGTAGGTGGTCGGTTCTTTCAAAACCCCGTCTTGGTGGATCCCCGACTCGTGGGCGAAGGCGTTATCGCCGACGATAGCCTTGTTAGGTTGAACTCCCACACCGGTGAGGGTCGACACCAATCGGCTGGTCCTGTAGATCTGCTCCGTATCGATATTGGTGGTGAGGTCATATTGATCGGCCCTGGTTCGCAAGGCCATAATGACCTCTTCCAAGGCGGCGTTGCCCGCCCGTTCACCCAACCCGTTGATGGTGCCCTCCACCTGCTGGGCACCGGCCCGCAGGGCGGAGAGGGAGTTGGCCACCGCTAGACCCAGATCGTTATGACAGTGGACGCTGATGATGGCCTTGTCGACTCCCACCACATGTTCCCGCAGGTAGGCGATTAGGGCCGCGAATTCCTCGGGGGTGGTATAACCGACGGTATCGGGGATATTGATGATGGAGGCACCGGCTTCAATGACCGCGGAGAAGACTTCCGCCAAGAAGCCCCAGTCACTGCGGGTAGCATCTTCGGCAGAAAACTCCACCTTCTCGACGAAACTGCGGGCATGGACTACAGCTTCCACAGCCATGGCCAGCACTTCCTCAGGTTTGCGGCGCAGCTTATGGCGCATATGGATATCGGAAGTGGCGATGAAGGTGTGGATAAAGGGTTTTTCCGCGTATTTAACCGCTTCGGCCGCCCGTTCGATATCTTTGTCCACAGCTCGAGCCAAAGCAGCGATATAGGGGCCTTTAACCTCTTGGGCGACCGCTTGAACCGCAGCAAAATCCCCCGGTGAAGCGATGGGGAAACCGGCTTCGATGACATCGATCTTCATGCGGGCTAACTGCTTGGCGATCTCAACTTTCTCTTCCACGTTCAAACTAATTCCCGGTGACTGTTCGCCATCCCGCAAGGTGGTATCGAAAACCTGCAACACCTTGGCCATGTGGACACCTTCCTTTCTCTCAAGTTATTTTAATTAGCTAAAAGAACTTCTTGGGCCCCTTTGACCCCTTGGCCCAAGGGGATTTGCACACCGGCTCGAACCAGGGATAATTCTACAACACCCAGCAGGCCGATCATATCCACAGGCATCATATGACCCATGTGGCCGACCCGGAAGGTAGTTGCCTTCAGCTGGCCTTGACCGCCGGCCAGGACGCAGCCGAATTCTTCCCGGGCAATCTGCCGGAATTTCTGAATATCTAAACCAGGAAGACCCTTCACCGCGGTCACCGTCGAGGAAGCGACGGTTTCGTCTTTAACCAACAGTTCAAAGCCTAGGGCCCCCAGTCCAGAGCGCACCATATCCCGCATGAGGAAATGGCGTTTGATGGCTTGTTCCAGGCCCTCCTTTTCCACGATGGCTAAAGCTTCTTCCAAGGCGAAACAAAGGTTCACATTGGGGGTAAAGGGCGTTTCGCCGTTTTGGGCAAATTGATCATACAACCGTAGATCGAAATAGAAGCGATGGGCCTTAGCCCCTTGCATAACTTCCCAAGCCCGGGGCCCCACTCCCACAAAGGCGAGACCTGGGGGCATCATGAGACATTTTTGGGAGGCTGTGGCCACCACGTCGACGCCCCACGCATCCATTTCCAGGGCCATGGCCCCAAAGGAGCTGACGGCATCGACGACGAGCAAGGCAGGATGGTCGCCTTTAGCTTGAGCGATTCCTTGAATGTCGTTAGCTACACCGGTGGAGGATTCGTTCTGGGTGGCAAAGACCGCTTTAATATCGGGGTTTGCCGCCAGAATGTCGGCCACTTGTTGTGGGTCGACCCCTTCCCCCCACCCATAGTCCAGGCGTACTACTTGGGCTCCGAAGGCATCGGCCAACTTAGCCCAACGTTCCCCAAAGGCACCGCCGACTAACACCAAAACACGATCACCGGGAGAAATGACGTTTACCAAAGCTGCTTCTAGGGCACTGGTTCCCGAACCGGTTAGGATAAAAGCCCGCCCTTGGGTCCCCAGTAGTTCTTTGAGACCTTGGGTTAACCTGGGCAACAGTTGGTGGAACACCGGTCCCCGATGGTTGATCATCGGACGCATGGTGGCTCGCTGCACGGAATCGGCCACCGGCGTGGGACCGGGAATGAATAGCGAATATCTACCATGAACCACGACCATACCCTCCCTTGCCTTTGCCTTTTTATTTACCTTCGTTCCAAGGCATCATGGCCCGCAGTTTCTTACCGACGACTTCGATAAGATGCTCCCGCTCCTTCTTCCGTGTCGCTTCGAACATGGGCCGGTTGGCCGCGTTTTCGGCGATCCATTCCTTAGCAAACTTGCCGTTTTGGACATCGGCTAGGACCCGCTTCATTTCTTCCCGGACCTGCTCGTTGATGATCCGCTTACCGACGGTGATATCACCGTATTCGGCGGTGTCACTGACGGAATAACGCATGTAGCTGATGCCGCCTTCGTAAATCAGGTCGACGATGAGCTTCAATTCATGGAGACATTCGAAATAGGCCATTTCCGGTGCGTAACCGGCTTCCACCAGGGTATCGAAACCGGCTCGGATCAGTTCGGAAACACCGCCACAAAGGACTGCCTGTTCTCCGAAGAGGTCCGTTTCTGTTTCTTCTTGGAAGGTAGTCTCGATGACTCCAGCCCGGGTACAACCGATCCCTTTGGCATAGGCTAAGGCCTTGGCATGGGCCCGACCGGTGGCATCCTGATGGATAGCGATCAACCCGGGAACACCTTGTCCTTGGACGAAAACCCTGCGCACCAGATGACCAGGGCTCTTGGGAGCGACCATGAATACGTCCACATCGGCCGATGGTACGATCTGATTGAAGTGGATGTTAAAACCGTGGGAGAAGACCAGGGATTTGCCTTCACTTAAATGGGGCTCGACGGCTTCTTTGTAAACCTTAGCCTGGACTTCATCGGGGACCAACATCTGGATGATGGTCGCCCTTTCCGCAGCTTCGGCGGCGCTGACCACTTCAAAACCATCGGCGACGGCCCGCTTGTAATTTTCGCTGCCGGGCCGGTTGGCCACGATGACATTCAACCCGCTATCCCGCAAGTTTTGGGCTTGGGCATGACCTTGGGAACCATAACCGACGATGGCGATAAGCTCGTTTTGTAAGACTCCTAAATCTGCATCCTGATCGTAATACATTTTGACCATAGAAATTCACTCCTTTATTTGCTCTCCTTAAGGAGGCTAATATTCCAGTCGGGCTCCCCGCACCATGGCTATTTTGCCTGTGCGGACCAGCTCGACGATCCCGTAGGGCCGCAGGATCTCGATGATGGCTTCGATTTTACCGGCATCACCGGTCACTTCCACGATCACCGTTTTCGGGCGGACATCGACGATGTGGGCCCGGAAAATGTCGACGATCTGCAAGATTTCCGCCCTGTTGGTCGCTGTTGTCGACACTTTAATTAAAGCCAATTCCCTATCGATTAGTTCGTCATCGGTGATATCGCTGACTTTGATCACGTCGATGAGCTTATTCAACTGCTTGATGATCTGCTCAAGGATCACATCGTCGGCACTAACCACGATGGTCATCCGGGAGACGCTAGGATCCTCAGTGGTACAAACGGCGATACTCTCGATATTATATCCTCGTCTGCTGAACAGTCCGGCTACCCGGGCCAAAACCCCGGAGCGGTTCTGGACTAAAACGGCGATGGTATGTTTATGCATCAGCCTTGCCCCTCCAATCCGAGCATTTGGTGGATGGCTCCTCCCGCAGGTACCATGGGAAAGACATTTTCTTCCCCGGTGACCCGGACATCCAATACCACCGGCCCATCGTGGTCGAGGGCATCTTGCAGCGCTTTGTGCAACTCATTCGGCTTCGTCACCCGGATCCCCTTCACGCCATAAGCTTCGGCCAATTTAATGAAATCGGGATTGTGATCCAAGGTCACCTGGGAGTAGCGGCGGTCGAAGAAAAGCTCCTGCCACTGGCGCACCATCCCCAGAAACCCGTTATTGAGAATCACCAGTTTAATAGGTAGTTTGTAAGCAGCCATGGTTCCCAACTCTTGGATATTCATCTGGATGCTGCCATCGCCAGCGATGGTGATGACGGTCTTGTCGGGATTACCCAACTGGGCACCGATCGCGGCGGGAAAACCAAAGCCCATGGTCCCTAGGCCCCCGGAAGTGACGAAACTGCGGGGTTTGGTAAACCGATAATACTGGGCGGTCCACATTTGGTGCTGACCTACTTCCGTGGTGATGATGGCTTCACCCTGGGTTAGACGGCTGATTTCCTCCACTACCCATTGGGGTTTTACCGTCCCGTTACAGCTTTCATAGCACAGGGGATGGGTCTTTTTCCAACCTTCGATCTCGGCCAACCAATCCCCATGTTCCGTCGGTTGGACCTCCTGGAGCAGTTTGCCCAGGACATTGCCCAAGTTTCCGACGATGGGGATATCCACCAGGACGTTTTTGCCGATTTCCGCCGGATCGATATCGATATGAATGATTTGGGCCTGGGGAGCGAACTCCTTGATGGTCCCCGTGACCCGGTCATCGAAGCGGGCACCGACGGCGATCAACAAATCCGATTTGGTCACCGCATAATTGGCGTAGGCGGTGCCGTGCATCCCCAACATCCCCAAGAACAGCTCATGGTCCCCGGGGAAGGCCCCCAAACCCATCAAAGTGGTGGTGACGGGGATCTGACATTTGGTGGCCAGTTGATAGAGTTCCTCGGCCGCACCGCTGGAGTTTACTCCTCCCCCCACATAAAGGACGGGTTTTTGAGCAGTGGCGATGGCCTCGGCGGCCAACTTGATCTGACGGGCATTTCCTTCGTAAACCGGTTTATAACCAGGCAGATCGACCTCTTCGGGATAGACAAAATCGAATTCCGCGGTGGTTAAATCCTTCGGTATATCGATCAACACCGGTCCCGGTCGCCCGGTGGTGGCGATATGGAAAGCTTCTTTGAAAACCTGGGGAATATCTTCCACCCGTTTGAGTAGGAAATTGTGCTTGGTAATGGGCATGGTAATGCCGGTAATATCGGCTTCTTGGAAAGAATCCCTGCCGATTAATGAGGTGGCCACCTGGCCTGTAATAGCTACAACGGGCACCGAATCCATATAAGCGTTAGCTAATCCCGTGACCAGGTTTGTTGCTCCCGGTCCCGAGGTGGATATGCAGACACCTGGTTTGCCCGTTGTCCGGGCATATCCATCGGCGGCGTGGGCAGCTCCCTGTTCGTGCCTCGTGAGAATGTGGCGAATGTTAGCATCGTATAAGGCGTCGTATAAAGGTAAAACGGCCCCCCCCGGATAACCGAATACGACGTCGACGCCCTCTTTTTCCAATGCGGCGATGATGGCCTGGGCACCAGTCATTCTCATGAGTATCTCCCCCTTCCGTATCTATAAAAAAACCCCTCGCCCCCAAATTAATGGGGCGAGAGGTATACTCCGCGGTACCACCCAATTTCGCCGGGATCTTGCGATCACGGCCTCTGCATTTCACCAAGTGATGAAACAGGATGGATAACGGGTCCTTACCCGGCACAACCTACTTGTTTCCGTTCAGTCTGCAGCTTCGGGGTGAGTTCGCTAAATTTCCTGGAACACCGGGTTTCCACCTGCGCCGGCTCTCTGTAGTCCCGTTTTGGAAACTGCTACTTGTCCCCTGCATCGCTTTTCGGTAGTTTATTATTTTTCTTCTAGCTAACTATACAAGAAAAGCCACCGACTGTCAAGCCTCTCCAAGATCAATCTGTCAGCTTCGCCCCCCGAACCACCGCGATCTTCCCCGTGCGTACCAATTCCACGATCCCATAGGGCCGCAACATCTGGATGATGGCTTCGATCTTACCGGCATCACCGGTAACCTCCACGATCACCCTTTGGGGATGGACATCGACGATCTGGGCCCGAAAGATGTCGACGATCTGTAAGACTTCGGCCCTGTTCGCCGGGGTGGCTGATACCCGAATAAGGGCTAATTCCCGATCGATGAGCTCATCATCGGTGATGTCGCTGACCTTGACCACATCGATCAGTTTATTCAACTGTTTGATGATCTGCTCCAAGATATGTTCGTCGGCATTGGCGACGATGGTCATCCGAGACAGGCTAGGGTTTTCCGTGGTACAAACGGCGATACTCTCGATATTATACCCCCGCCGTCCGAAGAGTCCCGCGACCCGGGCTAAGACACCGGCCCTGTTTTCGACGACTAATCCAATGGTCCTTTTTTTCATTCTTCGTCGCCTCCCAAGCCCAGCATCTTATCGATGGCCCCACCCGCGGGGACCATGGGGAAGACGTTTTCTTCCGCCGCAATAACAACCTCCACCACCACCGGACCGTCATGGGCTAAAGCTTCGGCTAAAGACCCCTGGACTTGGTCCGGCTCGGTGATCCGCAGAGCCTTTATACCGTAGGCCTCGGCTAGGCGAAGGAAATCAGGATTCTTTTCCAAAACCACCTGGCTGTAGCGGCCCTCATAGAACAATTCTTGCCACTGGCGGACCATCCCTAAATAGCCGTTGTTCAGGATGATCACCTTCAAAGGCAGATTATGGGTGGCCAGGGTTCCCATCTCCTGGATGTTCATTTGAATGCTCCCATCGCCGGCGATGGTGATGACGGTCTTATGGGGGTTGCCCAGCTGGGCACCGATCCCCGCTGGAAAACCATAGCCCATAGTCCCCAATCCCCCTGAACTGACCATACTGCGGGGGTTGACGAAGGGGTAATACTGGGCGACCCACATTTGATGCTGTCCGACCTCAGTGGTGATGATGGCATCTCCATTAGTCAACCGTCCGATGGTTTCGATGACGTATTGGGGCTTGATGGTTCCACCTTCCGTCTCATAACGGAGGGGGTAATCCTTTTTCCACCGGTCGATTTGAGCTAACCAGTCGGGATGTTCCTTTGCTGAAAGCTTGGTTACTAGTTCTCCGAGAACCTGTTTTAGATGACCGACGATGGGGATATCTACCCGGACGTTCTTGCCGATTTCCGCCGGATCGATATCGATATGGATGATCTGGGCCTGGGGAGCAAACTGGGAAATAACCCCCGTTACCCGATCGTCGAAACGGGCCCCTACGGCGATCAACAGATCACATTCCGTCACCGCGTAGTTGGCATAGGCGGTGCCGTGCATGCCCAGCATCCCTAAAGACAAGGGATGATTTCCGGGGAAGGCCCCAAGACCTATGAGGGTAGTGGTGACGGGAATTTGACCCTTAGTCGCCAACTGGAAGACTTCCCCAGCGGCATCGCCGCTGTTGACTCCCCCGCCCACATAGAGCACAGGGCGTCGGGCGGCTTTGATAGCCTCCACCGCCAGGTTGATCTGGCGCCAATTGCCTCCATAAGTGGGTTTATAACCGGGTAAATCCACCCGCTCGGGGTAGGCGAACTCCAGTTGGGCCGTAGCCACATCCCGCGGGATGTCGATTAAGACCGGTCCCGGCCGCCCGGTGGTCGCGATGTGAAAGGCCTCTTTGAAGACCCGGGGAATATCCTCCACCCTTTTGACCAGGTAATTATGCTTGGTAATGGGCATTGTGATCCCGGTGATATCGGCTTCCTGAAAGGCATCTTTACCCACTAAGGAAGTGGCTACCTGCCCGGTTATAGCCACAACGGGCACCGAATCCATATAGGCAGTAGCTAGACCGGTGACCAAGTTAGTCGCCCCCGGTCCAGATGTGGCGATACATACCCCTGGTTTCCCGGTAGTCCGGGCATAACCATCGGCGGCATGGATGGCTCCCTGTTCATGCCGGGTGAGGATATGGCGGATATCGGAATGGTATAACGCATCGTAAATTGGTAATACTGCCCCCCCGGGATAACCGAAAACGATGTCCACGCCCTCCTTCTGTAATGCTGCAATGATTCCTTGGGCACCTGACATGACCATGAGCATCACCTCTCTCCTTTCGTTTAGATAAAATAAACCTCCCGCCCCAAATACTGGGGCGAGAGGTATAATCCACGCGGTACCACCCAATTTCACCGGGATCTCACGATCCGCGGTCTCTGTCTTTCACCCTGTGATGAAAGCGGTTGGATAACGGGTCCTTTCCCGGCACAACCTACTGGGCCAAGCCGTTCAGTCTGCAGCTTCGGGGTTACTTCGCAGATACCTGGTATCACCGGCTTTTCACCAACCGCCGGTTCTCTGTGGACCCGTTGGTAGCTGCTACTTGTCCCCTGCATCGCCTTTAGCTTTATAGTAAACAATTTCTTCTAACTATACAAAAGGGCAGGCTGTCTGTCAAGGATAAATTTGACTTTTTCCTTTTGTCCTTCTAAACTCCGGTTGTTGCGTCGGGTCTCTTTGATAAATATGGGCACTGCCCGGTGTTGGTCGACTCCCCCGGCGATGAGATAGGCATCATTGATGCGGCTCTTCTTCATTTTCAAGGCCACCCGTTTCTGTTTGGTCAAGTAACCAAAGGTGTAGTCACATCTTAGATTTTCCACGACCAAACGTCTGATTTTAGATAGATATGGTACATCCCGCCAAGGGAGTATCCTAGGTTTCCAACCCCACAAAAAACGACCTTTACGGTGGTTAGCGGAACGATGGCATTGGCTACACAGGGTTATTAAATTCTCCGGATAGTCATCCCTGTCCCCCCGCCAATAGTTCAAATGATGGGTCTGCAGGATAGGTCGGCGGGAATTATTCCTACATCGGGGATTTTGGCAGCGATATCCATCCCGGTGGAGGATATATTCCCTCAGGTTCCAAAAATTCACCCGATCTTGATCCTTGGTCAGCTTCCTTGCATCAAAATTAGCGATCTCGACGACGATGCGCCCGATGGGTAATAGTTTTTTCAACTTATTTACCAAGCGGATATGGGCATCGTGGTAATGGGCAATGGAGGGCGCCAGCCAATTCTCGGGCCGACGACGGTTATCGATCCGAAGGGCCCGGTAACGGCGGCGCCGACGTCTTTGCCTGCGGTAGGCCCTCCGTTGGCGCAAGTTTTCGCTGATGTCCGTCAACAATTCCACCTGACCCGCGATGAGCTCCCGCCCTTCGGTGACGGCGGAAAAACCGATCTGATTACAACTACTATCGATGCCTAACGTGACCGGCTGAGTGTAGCCGGTAGTATCGTAGTTCAACTGGATGGTGAAGGGGTGTCTCTTGACTACCCGGGCTCGCCCTTGGCGCAGGAGATGTTTCACTTTGCCATGGCGGTTGGTGGGCATCAAAGGTTTCCCCTCTTTCGATAAAACGAAAACCATTGTAATCTCCTTTCGGAAATAAGGCCTCCTCCACGGGAGGTTAGTCCACATCGCCAATATTAACCACGGTTTAACGCCGTTAACACTTCTCCTACCCTTCAGAGATGTTTAGCTAACGACCGCAGTGTCCGGGACTTGTGGAGCATCCCGGAGTGCCTATCTATTCGTGGTTAATGTAGTCCCCACGAGACTGAGGCTAGTCAACCAGGCCCGCAGGCCGCCACTTGGTAGTGGTGGGTGGTTGAGTTTCCTTTTCACTGCCCATAGGCATCCCTTTGTCTCCCTCCGTGTAGGGAAATGTCCCCCATGCTACATCGACAATGGCTTTGTTCCATCACCCCCTTGAAGTACCCTTAGCCCTCAGTTGTCTAGGGTTATGTCTAGACGGACATAACGGAAGGGATAAATTAACCTGGTTGTTCCAGGTAAGGGTTGCGCTTTTTCAGACATAACTAAATTTCGTCCTGTGGCCAGGGAATTCCTGCCCTTTGCCTTCTTTTTAGGGAGGATGGGTTAAACTCTCTTTAGAACGGGCTTTTTTCGGGCTAGCAATTCCAGGCAAGACTGAAAAAAATTTCCTTGGGGGCTATTGCCTTTAAAGACAAATTATGCTATATTGAATTTAGCGAAAATAGTTACTATAAACGTTCCTTACCGATAAAGGCCGGTCTGCCGAAAGGTAGACATTGGCAAAGCTGAGCACCTAAGCGGGAACCGTATGGTGGCTCAGCCGCCGAAGAAGGGAACAGATACTCTTCCTTGGCCTGTCGGTAGCGACAGGTTTTTGGTTGATGTTCTGTCCCTAGGAAAAAGGTAAACCCATCGCGAGGTGGGGGCACAAAGCCACGGGCCTGATTCAGGCAGCCGGGCTACCCGAGGAGGCAGAAAAATGAGAATCAGAAGTTTGTTCGTCGTGTTGTTTGTGTTGGGTAGCATCGTAGGACTACAGGGCATCGCTTTAGCCAATGATTTCGTAGCCGAGTTTACCGCCATCATCGAAGAAAAGTTCGATTTCCTCAACGACGAAGGTGGACAAGTCTACCAAGTTGGGGATGACAATATAGCAGAACTGGTTGGTCAGCAGGCTTATATCTATCAAGAAGGGGTTGGCAACCAAGCCCGGGGATTTCAACAAGGTCTCAACAATTGGGCTGGCATCTACCAACAAGGCAACGGTAACAACGGGAGCATTGAGCAAGTAGGAAACGATAACTGGGCCGGTATTCAACAGTTGGGAAATAACAACGAGGCCTCCATTAGCCAAAGGGGTTTTGGTAATGTGGCCAGCATTCGCCAAGTAGGTAATGGCAACAGCGCTAACATCCAACAAAATGGCAACAACTTCTCCGCCAACATTTTCCAACGGGGGAATAATAACCAGGCTTCAATCTCCCAAAGTAGCCATTAAAAGGACTCCATCAGCTCCATTAGCCCTGTCTTGCGACAGGGCTTTTCTTTTTCATGGCCACGAGAACAAAAGGGAGGGATCCTAGATGTTGAGGATTTTAGTCGTCACTTTAGGCTGTTTGTTGACCATGGCAGGTACCGCGGAGGCCGGTTTCAACTACCATACCGTCCTCACCTCCCCGGGGGCGGCCTTGTTTCTGACCCCCATCGCTTTCCAAACGAAAGAATCTCTGCTCAATGAATCGGCATCCCTAGAGGTGTTTGTCCAAGAAGGGGATAGTGACCAATGGGGGCTAATTGAAGAAATCGCCATCAACTCTCCCCTTTCTCTGCCACCGGGCCAATACAGGGCTTGTCTGCACGTACCCGGCCAAGACTGGGAGACGGAGGTGTACTTTTCCGGTAATGCCGTTACTTCCATCGAGCTCACCACCGCCCATCTAGAGATCAAGGTGGCGGAAGAGCCAGGGGACATCCAGGTTCCCATCAGGGTTTACTCCCATCACACCGGTTGGCGATCGAAAACCAGTGGCGGCAGTTCCCAGGTGATTCAAAGCACATAACCGATATCATCGACGGTCAAACCTTCGAAGGTCCAGGCCAAAGTGATTAAGTCCCATGGATAGAAGTTGGTGTCGACGATACAACGGAGCAGAGGACGAATCTGGAAAGGCAACAGGACGAGATTGACCGGTTCCAACATTTCCTTGGCTAAACCTTGGATAAGAAGTAGATGCATTTCTGGCAAGGATATCTCTCCGCTGTAGCGACCTTGAGCCAGTTTTAGGGCCAGGGAGTCATCGATCATAACCTTGCCCGGCCCCAGCACCCCCTGGCCACAAGCAATCTCCCTCGGTAAACCAATGGTCAGGCCACCAATGGTCTCCATAAAATCTTTAAACCCCGCAAAATCGATGGCGGCGTAATAATGTAAATCGTGTCCCAGGAAGTTACTTATCTCCTGCAAAAACGTCTTGGGGATTTTTCCCTCCGTTAAGTTCCCTACCCCAATCTGTTGGAGATGGTGGGATAGAATATCGATCTTTCTCCCATAGGGATCAACCCTGAGGAGCACCAAAACATCGATATTGCTCGGTTCCCTGTGCCGATCATCCAAACCCAGGAGGAGGACGTTGAAGGGCTCCCATTGCCTAGCCGGTCGATATCCATTGGACTTAAGGTCCCCTCGAGGCCAGGCGTAGACAGGTCTTAGTCTAGGTCCATCTCCATCGAAGACTATTCCGGGGTTCGTCCTAATCCCGTACTGTTCCCCGCCTTCCTCCCGGACCAAGGAGGGCATCATGGTGGGCTGAGCTTCCCTTTCCCTGGGGATATACCTAGGCACGGGGGGACCAAGTCTATCATTCTCCAAATTAAGGACCTTGTCGGGAAGGGAAAGTTGGTGTCCTCCCCCTGCCTCGGCCTTCAGCTGGGGACTAACAATGGGCATGATCTCAAGGCCAAAGCGCCGGGTGGGATGAAGGGTGTAATAAAGGTATGCTCCGAGGCAAAGGGCAACGATGGTGCCACCCAAGATGAGGCGTTGCCATTTTTTCATGTGACCGCCCCCTTACCGCCTCCTTGTCTTAAGATCAATCTATGCCTCCCTTGACCACCTATGCCTAGATAGATAAAGAGATCCCGTGGCGGGGTCATCTAAAAGGGTACTCTCGTGGATTATTTCAAGTCCTACCGGTAGGATGAACGGAATTAATAGGACGCCATCGGCCGATGGCGTCCTAGGGGATTGCCTAATCTAAGTTGTGGTCAAGGATTGTGCTTACCGCACACCCTTTAAGACGATGGATTTGATTTGGCTCATCTCTTCTAAGGTGGTGCTAGCCCCTTCCCGGCCTATCCCGCTCATCTTGCAGCCGCCAAAGGGAAAATCGGGGGTGCGGTAACGTCCGGCACCGTTGATGATCGCGCCGCCCGTTTCCAGGCTGAAGGCGACTTTCATGGCTTTATCTAGATCCTTGGTCATGACTCCGCCCATCAACCCATATTTGGAAGCATTGGCGATGCTAATGGCTTCTTCCAGGGTCTCAAAGCCGATGATGGGGAAGACAGGGCCGAAGACTTCCATGTCCTTGGCGATGTCCATTTCCGGAGTCACATCGACCAAGACCGTCATTTCGAAGAAGGTCCCATTGAAGCGCTTACCTCCCAGGATACACTTGGCACCCTGTTCAATAGTATGTTGGACCTGTTTTTCCACTTCCATGGCCGCCTTTTCGCTGATCAAACAGCCGATATCGGTTTCGGGATCCATGGGATCGCCTACCCGGATGGCACTTAAGGTTTCCACCAGGCGCTGGGCAACCTCTTCTTTGATGGAGTTTTGGACTAGTAATCGTTTGGTGGAAGAGCAGATTTGACCGGCACAGGAAGCTCTAGATTGCAACAGTTCTTTCATGAGTAGATCTAAATCGGCATCTTCGAAAACGATCAGAGCATCGTTGCCGCCTAGCTCCAACATGACATGGTGCAGATACTTGGAAGCATATTCCGTTACGGTGACTCCTACTTCCGTACTTCCCGTGAGACTGACGGCATTGACCTTAGGCGTGGAGATCAGCTGTTTCCCAAGGACTGCACCACTTCCGGTAAGGATTTGGGCCACACTACCGGGAACGCCGGCTTCTAGGAGCAGTTCCACCAACCGAATGTTATTCAACGGGTTGTCGGATGGCGGTTTACAGATGACAGAATTACCCATGGCTAAGGCGGGGGCGATTTTGTGGCACAAGGACGAGGCGGGGAAATTAAAGGGGACTACACAGACAACGACCCCTAGAGGTTCCCTTCTGGTGAGGATAATGTCCCGTTCGGTGCCGGGATGGGAATCGGATAACCAGGATCCATAGAGGTGTTTAGCCCTTTCGGCATAGGCCCTGACCATGTTGGGGATACCACCGATTTCGGTCCGGGCTTCCCGGATGGCTTTACCTGTTTCTTTACACAAGAGAACTGCCAGTTCTTCTTTGTTTTTCTCAACCAGATCGGCGAAGACCATCAAGATTCGGCAGCGTTCATGCAACGGGGTGTCAGCCCAGATCTTCTTGCCTTCTTGGGCGATATCTAGGGCTCTTTCTACATCTTCCACCGTGGCACTGGGAACGGTGTCGATTATTTCGTTGGTTGCTGGATTGAGGATTTCGACCACTTTTCCATCCTTAGCGTCGACCTGTTGACCACCGATGATCATTTTCATGTTGTTAGCTCCCTTCCGGCATAGTTATCCCCTCTAGACAAAAACTAAGCTCCTTTATCAGTATGATAAAGGAGCAACGAAACACACCTTTTTCTGTCCTAGAAAAAAGCCCTCGTTTCACTCCTTTCCAAATCGGGAGGCATTACTGTTTCCGGTAATACCCTATCGTTCTTCCACCATAGGAATATAGTATTCCCTTAGGTGGGAAGAATCGGAGTTACTAATTATTCAGTTGATGGTGGTATTATAACCTTTACAGGAATATTTTGTCAATGTCCGTGAGAGGGAAAACAGCAAGTATCGAACCATAGTCTAGCTGGGTTTCCATAAACAGAGCTTTCGCCCTACCCCCTTAGTACCTCCACCTTCCGCTCTAGGTTCTTCTCTCGCGACTTGGGAGAGCGCTTGAATGGCATTCAAGAGGCCGTCGGTTCGATTCCGTCTGGGTCCACCATTCGAAATACCTGTTAGAGACTACAATCGTGGTCTCTTTTTTCTTTTTGGAAGTGGTAATCAGGAAGTCACGTGGGGATAAACTGGGGATCGGGGTAACTTTTTTAGCGGGCGTTTCTCTGAAAAGGAACTACGCTCCGCAGAAAAATATCACCAACGATAGGACTGAGGTACTCTTTTAAATATTGTCGAATACGTCTTCGAAGGTGCTAACAGCTTCTAACTTTAATTCGTCAATCACAAATGAATAAATGTCCAATGTGATACGAATTGATCTATGCCCTAGGCGTTCAGATACGACTTTTGGCGGTACACCTGAGGCTAAAAGGATTGTGGCATGGGTATGGCGGAGATTTCTCGGGGGAATATACGGCACCTGTGCTTCCTTAGCTATCCGCTCCTGTGCTCTTCGTATCGTTGAGGTGGTAACCACACGTCCATACTTGTTGCCACACACCAGGTCTTGATCCTCGTAAACGTCTTGATATTCTTCCCTATGCTTCGCTTGCTTTACTCTGTGTTCTTGGAGCATTTTTTGTAGTGTGCTGTCGATTTTAATTACTCGCTGACCTGCTTTTGTTTTAGGTG